>NZ_JBHUMD010000008.1:0-87478 GCF_042684765.1 Flavobacterium suzhouense
CTTCTAACTGTGAGCCTGATCAATGGGTGTCGGGTGGAACTTTTACAACTCCTGCTATAGCAACATGTAATGCTCCAACTAATCTGAGTACAAACTCATTAACATCAACCAGCGTTAACCTGCAATGGAATGCACCTACACCAGCTCCTGCTCAAGGGTATTTATATGTATACAACACTGTAAACCAAATTGGGGGTAATGACGGATATATTCCTCAGGGAACTATAGCGGCTATTGGCGAACTAACTCCTAACACCACCTACTACTGGTGGGTAGCTTCAGCTTGTGAACCGCAACAATGGATACCGGGCGGATCATTTACTACCCTACCGGCAACAACACCAACAGGGTGTAATCCGCCAACAAACCTGCACTTAAATCTTGCTGAACTGACTCCAACAAGTGCTGCTTTATTATGGGATGCCCCTACTCCGGCTCCGGCAGGTTATTTATATGTATACAACACTGTAAACCAAATTGGGGGTTACGACGGATGGACTCAGGCTACCGCAACATGGTTAACAGACCTAACTCCTAATACGACCTATTATTGGTGGGTGGCTTCGGAATGCGAGCAACAACAATGGGTACCGGGTGGATCATTTACTACACCTCCGGCTGCAGGAACAGCTTGTAATCCGCCAACTAACCTGAGTACAAACTCATTAACATCAACCAGCGTTAACCTGCAATGGAATGCACCTACACCAGCTCCTGCTCAAGGGTATTTATATGTATACAACACTGTAAACCAAATTGGGGGTAATGACGGATATATTCCTCAGGGAACTATAGCGGCTATTGGCGAACTAACTCCTAACACCACCTACTACTGGTGGGTAGCTTCAGCTTGTGAACCGCAACAATGGATACCGGGCGGATCATTTACTACCCTACCGGCAACAACACCAACAGGGTGTAATCCGCCAACAAACCTGCACTTAAATCTTGCTGAACTGACTCCAACAAGTGCTGCTTTATTATGGGATGCCCCTACTCCGGCTCCGGCAGGTTATTTATATGTTTACAACACTGTAAACCAAATTGGGGGTTACGACGGATGGACTCAGGCTACCGCAACATGGTTAACAGACCTGACTCCTAATACGACCTATTATTGGTGGGTGGCTTCGGAATGCGAGCAACAACAATGGGTACCGGGTGGATCATTTACTACACTTCCGGCTGCAGGAACAGTTTGTAGTCAGCCAACAAACCTACATACAAATTCGGCTGAAATTACATCTACAGGCGCTGCCCTTTTATGGAATGCTGCTGTACCGGCTCCAAATGGTGGATATTATTATACATATAACACCGAAAACACAGTTGGCAATAACCCTGTAGCTACCACATCAACAGCAGTCTGGCTTGGAAATCTTACACCTAATACAACATACTATTGGTGGGTTACTTCAAATTGCACACCTTTCCAGTGGGTTCCGGGAGGATCGTTTACGACACCTCCGGTTCCAGTAACAGAATGTATGCCTCCAACAAACCTGACGGTAAATACTGCTGAACTTATCCCTACAAGTGCTACACTACAATGGACCGCACCTTCATCGGTACCATCGGGTTATATATTTATGTATAATACAATAAACAGCCTTAATGGTGCAATCAATGGATGGAGCGAAGGAACGAGCGTTTCGGTTGACAACCTTACACCTGGCACTACATACTACTGGTGGATAACTTCTGAATGTTTCCCTATACAATGGGTTCAGGGAGAAACTTTTACAACTCCGGACACATACCCTTGTAATCCTCCCACAGGCCCGGCAGCGAACTCTGTAACAGATACAACAGCTAATCTGGAATGGAATGCTTCTGCTCCGGTTGCGGAAAATGGATATCTGTTTGTGTACAATACTGTAAATCAAATTGGCGGTAACGACGGATGGACTGAGGAAACAAATACACAACTGACACAACTGGCACCCAATACTACTTATTACTGGTGGGTAGCATCAAATTGCGAACCTCTGCAATGGGTTACCGGTGGAACATTCACGACTACCGAGATTCTTGGAAACGAAGAATTTACTTTATCCGGAATGAAATATTATCCTAACCCGGTTAGCGATGTATTACATATCTCTTCAATAAAAGATATTACCGCTATAGCTGTTTATAATATGCTGGGCCAGGAAATTATGGCCAAAGCTATAAATGCAACAGAAGGTACTATAAACGTAAGTAATCTGGCAGAGGGAACATACCTTGTAAAAGTGAATTGTGAACAATACGAGAGGACAATTAAAGTTATTAAAAGATAACTTCCTTAAATAAGGTTTAGTAATTTCGTATAAAACCCCGCTATTTGCGGGGTTTTATCATTATATAGTTTTAAGATTCTAAAACTTAAGAGTGTTATAGTATTAAAATCTTTAGGGTTAAATAATCAGTCTTTAGGATTGTAAACTAAACTGCAACAATAATTATGAGGATTATCACCTTAAAAAACTAGGCTTTAACCTAATTTGCCTTAAAAGTTTTTACTTAAATTTGATAATCAACCAATTGCCTCCAGATATTAGGATGAAAATTAAATCTAATACTTATGAAAAAAAAACTACTCCTACTCCTCTTCCAGATGCTCTTTATATCGGGTATCCTAATCTTTAACAGTTGCTCGAAATCTGACGACGAAACCACTGAGCAACAAACAACTCAGCTGACTGCTTTAAAAAATAAATATGCTCCTTATGAGATCGTAATGCTTACGGCATCCGAAAACATATTTACCTCTTCTTCTTTCAATGCCACTATCAACGACCAACAGGTTGAAATAAACGCACAGGAAAATAATGCTTCGTTTATATTACCAGATCTTAGCAACGGAAGTTATGAGTTAAACTTTAGTCTTGATAATAAAAACTACACTGTTGCTATAAATGTAGTTGCTGCTACAAATATTGCTGCTCCCCAAGAATATATGTCACAGATGCAAACTGACATAAATTCGCATATCGTGAGCCTAAACAACCAGATAACAATACTGGAACAAAATTCAGATACCCCGTCAGAATATCAGTCTTTAAAAAATGATGTTGTAAAATACACTAACCTCCTTAATGAATATACAACTGCATATAACAATTTATCAGACACTGATAAACAGGAATTTGCAAAAGTTATTGCTGCCAACAAAGACCTGATAACAGAATTTAATAACCTTAATAGTGATCTTTCAGCTAGTTTTACTAACCTGAGAACACCTAATAGCGTTCAGGATTATGAAGCAGATGTTGAAGCAAGCATGGGTAAATTTGTGTTTAGTGTTGCTTATACCGTAGGACATATTCCGTTGATTCTGACAGGAGGAAAACTCCTTGCAGCAAGCTTTAACCCCGGGGTACTTGCTGCTCTTGGAGTAGTGACCACAAGTTTTCTTATAAATGTAGCCGACACCGTTACAGCAGCAGTAACGCTAACAAGCAAATCAATAAAACCTTTTGAATTTATTACCGAAACATCTCTGGTGGTATATGAGTCAGGAGTAGAAAAGATAACCGATATTAAGGCCAGATATCGCTCTCTAATCAATAATGACGCTGATAATCCAGATAACGGATCTGTGATTACAACCATTGCAGGCAAATACAATAACTTAAAAGACAACTATAATAGCTTTATAGGCAACCTTCCTTCTTTTATTCGTCCAAGTTATGTAATGCAGTCCCTTAAAAACTCTTATAAAGCCATTGCAAGGTCGGTTTCAAACAACTACATTACTATAAACAACAATACTAATCCTAATGTAAACCTTCAGCAACTTAACCAGCCAGACGGAACCATAAATATTAGTGCCACAACAGATGCCGAAACTGATCAAAACTTTACATATACTGTAAATTATACCAATACTAAATTTACAGGCAGCTTAACTAAAACAGTAAATGCTAAAGTAACCGGAACAGATATTTGTAGTCAGGGCATTATGACGGCACCTGTGATTAGCAATGTAACGGTACAATGTAATAATGATAACGAAATTGCCATACAGATTTCATTTACTGCAAATGGAACAGGTGTACTTGTAGGTGATGGTTTTGGTTATGCAGATCCTTCATCTACTGAATATCCCACCCGATTGTATTTTTTTAGTCCCGGTGCTACCGAGTTTTCAATTGCATATAATGGGTATGATGTTCAGCTTATATCCGGAGACGTTAATTCCGGGGTTATAGAAATAACTTTATCAGGTAGCGGTAATTGTATAGATGGTCAATCAGCAATGCAGTCGCTTAACTCAAATTATCCAAACTATATATGGAAAGTTGAACTTATGAACCAATGTAATCAGCGTTCATCCCAGGTCACATTATAATTACCTGTTTTCAAAACACTTAATAATATTGGTAAAGGAGCCTTATAGCTATCTTAACAATATAACAAACAAAAAACGCTTTGAGAATTCCTCAAAGCGTTTTTATTTTTATGATATTGTTACTCAGCGATTAACCTTCTCAAAACAATGGTCAAACCATTTATTTACAATTCTCAGGTATTTATACCTGTATGAAATTCAAGCAAATATACTCTTTACAGAAATGATTAATAGAGTTTATTTAGTTGCCGCATATTATAGCACAGATTAGCTATAGTAGCCAAAAAGTTTACTTTTTATAAACATTACCTTACACATTATGAAAAAAATTACTTTTTTAATTTTTCTCACTACTGCTTTTACAGTACCTGACCTTGCTGCACAACAGGCTGTAACGGCATCAGGGGGAGAAATTTCGGGAAGTGGCGGAACCGCTTCCCTATCCTCCGGTCAGATAGTCTATACCGTGATTTCAGGGAGCGGAGGCACCGCAACCCAAGGCGTTCAACAACCTTTTGAAATTTCAGTAATAGGAAAAGACGAGCAAAAATCCATTTCACTTAAAACAACTGTTCCTGTCAATGCAATTGTTTCTCCTAATCCTACGGTAGCTACAATATCGCTTTTCATAGAACATGAGGATCTGTCGAATTTCAGATACGAACTTTACGACCTTAACGGCAGGATAATCTCTAACAACAGGATAAGAGAAAAGGAAACCATAATAACAATGGAAAAATACCCTTCCGGAATGTATATATTAAAAATATACGATGGCATGCATCAGATAAAAAATTTTAAAATCATTAAGAAAGACATATGAAAAAAATAATTACGCTATTATTAATAGTGATACCATCTATTCTTTTTGCCCAGGCCCCCGGCAAAATGAGCTACCAGTCGGTAGTACGTGATTCTCTGGGAGAGTTACTTACCTCATCTCCCGTAGGCGTTCAAATTAGCATTTTACAAGGCTCACCTACCGGAACAGCTGTTTTTGAGGAAACACATGAAACCAGTACGAATGCCAATGGGCTACTAAGCCTTGAAGTTGGAAATGGTACTGCAGTTACAGGTTCATTTGACGGAATAGACTGGTCTGCCGGTCCGTACTACATAAAAACCGAGATTGATCCTACCGGAGGAACCAATTATACCATAACGGGTGCTAATGAATTAATGAGTGTTCCTTATGCTCTTTATGCTGCAAACGGTCCTGAGGGGCCGCAAGGGCCAACCGGACCAATGGGACCTACAGGACCTTCAGGACCTCAGGGACCTACAGGACCTACAGGAGCGACGGGACCTACAGGAGCAACAGGGCCTACGGGACCTGCCGGGGCTACCGGACCTGCCGGCCCTAAAGGAGCCACCGGGGCTACCGGAGCCACAGGTCCAAAAGGTGCAACGGGTGCTCAGGGAATACAGGGTGCTACAGGAGCTATTGGACCTCAGGGTACTACAGGAGCTACCGGACCTCAGGGTGCCACAGGAGCTAATGGTCCTCAAGGTCCTCAAGGTGCTACAGGAGCTACCGGACCTCAGGGCGTTACCGGAGCTACTGGTGCGACAGGTATAGGATTTTCTAATGGTACAGCTGCGGGACAAATTTATCTTACGGGGGCATCATTTGCACCACAGGCTCCTGTAACAGTATCGGGCGATGTGACCATAACAGCTGCCGGCGTAACAACTATTGCAAATGGAGCCGTAACCCCTGCAAAAATCAATGCAGGTGGAACAGCTTCCTCTACAACATTTTTAAGAGGAGACGGACAGTGGGGCATACCTCCATCCGGACCAATGGCTGTGACAACAATCAGTGCTAACGGCATAACGCTAAACACCACAAATCAGATGGTATATTTTACAGGCAACTATACGGTAACTCTTCCTGCTAATCCGGTAACAGGCCAGACATTATATATTGCTACAGAAAATATAGCTGCCTCGCTTAATCCTAATGGTAAGTTCTTTAGAGATGCAGGCAATAATTACGGCACTTCATCAATTTCTGATTTTGCCGGAACAACTTCAAAAGGATTTATACTTGTATATAGCGGAACATATTGGTTTACATTCTAAACTAACAGAAGCCTAAAAACATTCAGAAACCCTCCCAAAAAATAAGGGAGGGTTTTTATTTAAAGGTATTTTTGGTGCGGCAACTCCTGAGTTTTCATTTTTCAGATCTTTTAAAACAAGAACAGGTTTTGGTAAATACTTAAAGTTCATTACAAAACCATCTAAAATCAGCACCTAAAAATTACATTCCGATAAACATTAGTCACAGGGATGCCAGAGTATTTATTATAGCTTTCAACTGAGATAACATTGTAATTTTTTAAAAGCTTTTAATTCTATAGATGGCCGAACACTTTTGAAGTATATATAATACTCTAAAACGCCTCTCCTATCCTGAAATAAACACCCCAGTCGTCTTTACCAACTGCACCGTCTAAACCAACATTAAATTTCATCCCTTTAAACACGCGGTAGCGGTAACCCGCTCCTATGCCGGGATACATTTTCCAATTGAAGCTATCGGTATCAGAACCCTAAATGGTAGCCAGTCCGGCAAAGCCCACTACACCCATTTTTTTACCAAAGTTATAGCGGTATTCTCCCTGAAGTGCAATCTTTCCATCACCGCGGTATTTCCCTTCAGAATAGCCCCTGATGTCTTTACCGCTAATGGTTACCTGCTGTTGAAAAGCTATATTACCTAACCCAAATTGCCCGAAATAGCGGGCCGCAATAACATCTTTACCTCCTCTTACATTAAAATACCGGTTATATTCGGTTAAAATCTTATTGGCATCAACATCATTACCAAACCAGGTAGGAAAGGCAATGTAACGAATCTGAGCCTTTGTTCCGTTCATTGGATAATACACCTCATCACGGGAATCATATAGTGCGTTTAGCTCGAGACCATTAGTCTGGGTGATACTTTCAGGCTGTATCTCATCTTCATATTTTGTATCATAATGCGCATAAGTATAGGTTAAGCCGCCATATAAATGTTTAACAATCATGCGTTGCACTCCTACACTTGCCATAGTCAGCTTTGTTCCGTAATCATAAAAAGCAGCTTCATCGGCATCGCTCACAAAAAACTGGGAATTATAATCGCCCGTTATGGCAAAAAATTTAGCCCTCCAGCGGTCTTCATCATAATACCAACGGTTGAATACTGATACGAAATAAGAACTATTGGTAGTGTACACACCTGAAATTCCCGACAATGATTGCGGCGAAGCTTTATCTTCAGAGTTAAGTTTGTACATAACCATGGGAATAGCACCAAACATAAATTTTAAACTCCGGTTATAGCTTAGAAAAGGCATAACATTGAATTCAAACTTTTTGTGTTTTAAAGTGTCCGAAGACACTTCACTTTTGGTTTGCTCCTGCGAATGGGCGTTACCCAAGCAGAATAAAAGAAGTAAAACAGTTGTAATTTTTTTCATGGTTGGTTAATTTATACTGTTATGATAACTCTTTCTCTATCCCTCAAATTTAACCGATACGGTATGTTTTTCGCTTTCGGTATGTGTAAACAATTCATATCCCTCCTGCCACCATTCTTTCATTTCCCTGGCATTAAAAATAAATGATCGCGTAGTGAGCAGTCTGTTAATAAAATAAAACGCCAACGTAACATTCTGGCTTGCGGCCTGCAAGTTAGCTATAAGCAAATCGTCGATAGCTATTTGATTCAGCATAAAATCATAAGTACGCGAAAAGGCATCAAGGGCATTGTTAAGGGGTGGGTTGTTATACACGCCATTTTTGAGCCTCAATACTATAACATCTACATATGATGCGCCCTTAAAAATAGCATGCTGTACAGGAATCAGATTACCAAAACCGCCATCGGCATACTCTGAACCATTTTTTTTCAGCAGGCTCATTAGCGGAACCATGTTGGCAGATGCCCATATCCAGTCACAAAAATCTTTATATTCATAATCATTAGACGACTTATATTCTATGGCCTGAGTGGTAAGATTAGAAACGGTCACGACAACCTCTTTTCCGGATTGCCTGATTTTTTCAAAGTCTTTTTTGGTAAAGCTTTTACGAATCAGCTTGCGTAGTGCAGTGCTGTCGCCTAATGTTTTTTCGCCTTTTACAAATTGTTTAAGAATCCCTAAGTGATTAATGCGGGTTGCCACCTCTCCGTTTTTAAGTTTTACTTTAAACGGACAGACCGTAAATATATCTTCCTGCCTGATGTTGGTATATATTTTCTTGATGCGCTCTATATCGCCCAGGGCTAAAAAAGGAACCAGAAGGCTCCCCGTTGAAGTACCTACGAATAACTGGTATTCTCTATGTTGTATCTTTAAGAGATACTCTGCGATACCTCCTGCAAAAGCACCTTTGCTTCCGCCACCGGATATAACCAATGCGTTCATGTATGGTTAAGTGTTTTATAAGTAATTACTTAAAGATACAGTTTTTTTATCTAAAACACAGCAAAGGAACGCATTACATTTTGTATAAAATAAAAATGCCTCCGCAAAGCGGAGGCATTTTAGCTTAACCTTGAAAGGTTATATCTTAGTGAGCAACTTCAGTTGAAGTAGCAGCCTCAACTTCAGTAGCAGAAGCAGCTTCTGGAGTAGCTACAGTATCAACTACAGTTTCTTCAACAACTACAGCAGTAGTATCAGCAGCAGCAGCATCAGCGTTAGCATCTTCTTTTTTTCCACAGCTAGCAAGTGTAAGAACTACAGCAGCTGAAAGTGCGATCATTTTTTTCATAATAGAGTTATTTATAAGATTAAATAAATTTTCGATTTTATTTCTGAGACAAAAGTACAACGTTTATACACTGCTCTTGAGCAGAAATGGTAAAACGGGTTCCTGACTTGGTGAAACAAGAATATTTGCTTACAATCTACAAAATGCTATAAACGAAAAAACGCTTTGAGAATCCTCAAAGCGTTTCAATTAACCTTTAAAGGTTATATCTTAGTGAGCAGCTTCAGTTGAAGTAGCAGCCTCAACTTCAGTTGCAGAAGCAGCTTCCGGAGTAGCTACAGTATCAACAACAGTAGTTTCAGTTACAACAGCTGTAGTATCTACAGTCTCTTCAGTTGCAGCCTCTTCTCCTTTTTTTCCACAGCTAGCAAGTGTAAGAACTACAGCAGCTGAAAGTGCGATCATTTTTTTCATGATAGAATTATTTATAAGATTAATTAAATTTCAGATTTTATATCTGTGACAAAAGTACAGCGTTTATACAGCCCTTTGAGGCAAAAGTGGTAAAACTGGGTTTTGACTTGGTGAAAGTAATAGGAAAAGCATGTAAATTTGATTTACTTTACATTATTAAACCTATCTGAATGCGTTTTACAACCATTTTACCCCTGTTATTCATACTCTTTTTGGCTCCTAAAGACCTGAAAGCACAAGACTCTGTTCCAAAAAAACAACAAACTTCACCCGAGATAAAAAAAGCGGTAAACAATCTCGAAAAGTCACTTAAAGAAAATGACAACCTTAAAATCGCTTTCAACTACGAAATACTGGCAAAAGGCTTTAGTGATAAAGATGATTTGGCGAAAGCGGAGGAATTTTTACTAAAAGCCCTCGATATATATAATGCCGCTAATAACAGTATAGGTAAGGCAAGATCGGTAAGAAGCATTGCCAAAGTACAGGAACTGCAAAACAAGCTGAATGCAGCCACTAAAAACTTTAAGCTTGCTTTTGATCTTTCGGTAGATGACATTACTAAAAACCTGAATAAAAACGACTATAATCGTCTAAAAAACAGAGGCAATACTAAACTGGAAAACAACTACCTGAATGCGAATATAGCACTACTGGAAGAAAAAAACATTAAAAGTGAAATAGCCGACACCTATATCCTTCTTGCAAAATTAAACCTCAGACAGCAAGACAGTACACAGGCATTAGGCTTTTATGAAAAAGCCGGGAGTTATTCTAAAAAGAATTCAGCAAAGACCATTAAGATTTATGGCGAAATGGCAAAGCTGCTAAAAGGCGGAAAACGTTATGAAGAAGCTATTACCGTTGTAGAAAAATTATTGGAGGAGGCTAAAGAAATTAAAGACTATGACACCCAGATAATACAGCTTCAATTTCTGGCTTCGGTATATTTTAAATATGACAATCCCGAAAAAGCTGTTGAAGCCCTTAAAGAATCCTATAGCATTGCAGCTACTAACGGGCGTACTTTTGAAGCCCGGGAAAGTGTGCAGCAACTGGTAGATTATTACAAATCTGTAAAAGACGATAAGGCAAGCATGGAAACGTATGAGAACTTTATCAAAAACCTGGACAGGATTATTCTATCTGACCACTCTCTTACTGATGCCAAGACCTTTAGGGTTACCGAAGAGCGTATTCGCCGACTGGAAAGTGAAAAATCATTTAAAGATGAACTTATCAGCCGAAAAAACACTTTTACCTATTTCCTGTTGGGTTCGGTAGCGTTACTATTGCTTATTTCGAGTTTTATCATAAAAACGCTTTATTCAATTAAAACAAAAAACAAAGAGATTGCATTACAAACGCTTCGCCTTGAAATGAATCCACACTTTCTGTTTAACAGCCTTAACAGTGTGAATCAGTTTATTGCACAAAACAACGAGCTTGCCGCCAATAAATATCTTACCTCCTACTCGAACCTGATGCGCAATACGATGGAAAATTCCAATAAGGATTTTGTAACTTTGGGGAATGAAATAGAGAACCTCACAAAATACCTTGAGCTGGAACACCTGCGCTTTAAAGACAAGTTTGATTATCAGATTAACGTAGATCCTAAACTCGACCCCGATAATATATGGGTGCCCAACATGATTGCCCAGCCTCACCTGGAAAATGCCATTTGGCACGGACTCCGCTACAAAGAGGAAAAAGGGCTGCTAAAAATGGACTACACCCTTAGCGGTAAAAATATCGTGATTACCATAGACGATAACGGTATTGGCCCTACAAAAAGTAACGAACTTAAAACGCACAACCAAAAAGCCCACGAATCGAGAGGACTCACCAACACTAAAGAGCGTATGGCGCTCCTTAACCAGTTGTACAAAACAAAAATGGACTTTACAATGACAGAAAAGCAAAGTCCTGAAACCGGAACTATTATTAAAATTACTGTCCCAATAATAAAAAAACCATGATGAGCCTTGCTAAAATAAGGAGTGTAATTATAGAAGATGAAACCGCAGCGAGAGAAGCACTAAGAAGTTACCTTACCAAATACTGCCCACAGGTAGAGATTGTAGGAGAGGCTCATAATAGCCGTGAAGCAATACCTTTGCTTCATGAATTACAACCTCATCTTGTTTTTCTTGATGTGGAAATGCCCTTTGGTAACGCTTTTGACGTACTTGAAGCCTGTGGCGATCTTACCTTTGAAACTATATTTGTAACTGCTTTCTCCGAATATTCGTTAAAAGCGCTAAACATGAGCGCTGCTTACTACCTGCTAAAACCCATTAGTATTGAAGAACTGATTGTTGCTGTAAACAAAGTGCATCAGCAAATAATAAACAAAGAAGTCTTTAACCGAAACAAAGTTATAGTAGAGAACTTCCGCGAGCCTAAGCAGGAAAAACAACAGGTGATACTACCTACCATGGAAGGCTTTGAAGTCGTAAAGATGGAAGATATAATACGACTAAAAGGTAATGGTAACTTTACCGACCTGTATCTTACCAATGGTGACAAAAAAATGGCCTGCCGTTTCCTGAAGTACTTTGGTGAAATGCTGCCTTTGCCTTTTATCAGGGTGCATAAATCGCATATTGTAAACCTCAACTTTGTAAAACTATATAACAAAGGTGGTTATATTACACTCGTAGATGGTGCCGAAGTAGAAATCTCACCTACCTACAAAGAAGAATTCATGAAGAATTTTAAGTAGATATCATAAAAAAAGAGCTCCCTTTGTGGAGCTCTTTTCCTGAATTAATAATCAATAACGTAATATTAGGCACTAATCGCAATTTGCGGATAAATTTCCCTTAGTCTCTTTTTAAAGTTTACCATTTCCTGCTCATTGTCAGAAAGTATCTTGTAACGAGAACCCGCCTCATAGGGAGTTCTTTCAAATGTAAGGTTGTTTCTTTTAAGCATACGCTCAATAAGATCATGATCGATAACATGTTTGTACAGTGTTCTGAAAATAGTGATGTGCATGGCTATAAAATTTTTAGGTTAGTCAATTTTTTATTTCTCTAAACTTTCTTTCTCACAAGCTGTAAACCCTATGGCTTTCAGCTCTTTCATAAAGTTACTCAAAATTGTTTTATGAAGATAAACCTTAATAAAAATTTAGGATTTATATGCACGAATACCACTTATAAAGCGTATAAGCCACACAGCCTCAAAATATTTAATATATGCATAACATTCAACAGTCTTATTTTGTAAGTATTTTAAGCAGAAAAGCAATCATGCTAACGGGTCGCAATTCATAAAAAAGTCTAAACCTTGCTAAAGGCAGAATTTTTTTATTCAAATACTGATTACAGACCAACTACTTATTTTTTATACTTACAACATAACTCCTTATTTATTAAGGAATAAACTTATTTTTACCTACAAAATTTTCGTTAATTCTTTTCGGTAAGAACCTTACATAGTATATTTTTGCGCTCAATTTGACCCCCACTCCAGCCACACCTTACAATCCATCCGCTGGAGCTATTATAACATCGCCCCCATTGTTATGATTTGCTTTCATAGAAGCCCCTTAACAGGGGCTTTTTCTTTAAAAAAATCCCCATCAGCACGGCTAACGGGGACGTTTATATAGAGTGGCTGCAAAAACAGCTCGTTACAGTAATAGGATTAAAAAATCTTATCTTGGCTGATAGTACAGTTCTTCTTCGTTAGTCTCTACAACCTTAAACATCGACCTGATGATAAGGCCAACAAACACTACACACATAATAAGCACCGAAAAATGAAGCACTGTTACCGCAAGATTGTTATTCAATCTGCCGGTATTGAGTTCATTATACAGATTAATGCCCGATACGGCAATAAGCACTAAGTTGGGTAAAATAAGCAGTAGTTTCATGGTGGAAGCGGTTTATATATTTTACATACTGCAAGTTCCGCAATGCAAATCACAAAATTTGCTAACCAAATACTAATAAACCCTTAATTTTTAAAATGTTATATTTGCAGTACTGCCTTCCCCCGCAAATGTGTATACTATAACGCAACTTACCGGCGTTGCTATTAGTATAGAAAATGATGTATGACGAAGAAACCATTTGGGAATATGAAATTATACGAATATAAACAACTGAACGACAACGAACAATATAATATATTATGGAATGATGGCGTGCTTATAGATGCCTGTATTGATGGAAAAGTACGCAAGCTGCTTTATGCTATTCATAATTTTTATGTTGAACTATGGTATGATATCGCTACCAATAAAATTCTCTGGAAATTAAGTTTTAAACAAGGGCTGTTATTAGAAAAATATCTGGCTAAATACCCTGTTATCTTCGATTTAAAGCACTAAAGGTCACTTTTACAATAAAATACCTACTAATAGGTATTTACATCTCATAGGATTGTTGTATTTTTACACCATTCAAAATTATTTTGGAAACAGGCCAATTGTGGTCGTCTTATCTGGAGTTGGGGGACGAAAGATAAATCACGATGATCATAAAAGGGGGCGGGCTCACAAGGCCCGCTTTTACTTTTTATAGCTATCTTTATATTAAAAGTCTGATGTCCAAAATCATGTATTCCTCATCTCAATTCTAAAATCTCAATTCAATATGGATCTGCACCAGCTCATAGTAAAGGTTATGCCCCACTTTCACGAGATACATACCGAAGTGCGTAAGCTGCGGTTTGCTAATCCCGGAAAAACACCTCATGAGCTTTCCGGATTATATATTAAAAAGACACGTAATAAATATGCCTCGGTTGGTGCGGTAACTGCCCTGCCCGGAGCCATTCCCGGCTTGGGAACACTATCCCAGATAGCAATTGAAACAGGAGCTATTTCAGCCGATGTTGTGCTGATGTTGCGCTGGATGGCTTCTACTGCCTATGCCATCGGCTTGATTTATGATAAGGATATTCAGCATGATTTTGAAGATGAGTTTACTGTAGTACTGGGCATTTGGGCAGGTGTGGTAGTTCCCGAAAAGGCGGCACACAGCAAAGGCGACAAACTTACTGCAGGGCATTTTGACAGGCATATTACCGAACGAATCCAAAATAAAATGCGTCAGAGAGTAGCCCGAAAAATTGCTGCTAAATATGGTTCTAAACGTGGCGGAGCCGCACTGGGCACACTCATTCCGTTTGGTGTAGGTGCCGTGGTAGGCGGTATATTTAATTATACCACCATGCAAAACTTTGGCAAGGCTGCCGACGATTACTTTAAACCGGGAAATAAGGATTTTGTGTTGACGGAGGAGTAAATTAGTTGGCAGTGATCAGTTGTCAGTAGGCGGCGATCTAAAATCTACACTCAAAAATCTGAAATTAAAATCTACTTCTTATTCAGCATTTTTGTCAAAAAGTAGAATACAGGCAACTGTATCAGTAGAAAGATACTTAAAAAAAACCACTTCATATCTACCTTATCATCCTGCATAGCGGATGCACCGGTATTATACTCTATTATAATAAAGAGTATCGCTATGCATGTTTTTAGTACTCTTATCATACGCACACCAATAGTATACTGGCGTTCGGCATTCTCAAGGGTAATCTCCTCCATATAATTGAACTTATAAGGATACCGCTGCAATATGCTCATACCTATAACCATTACCGTAGCAATAGCAGGCCCAAAAAACACCGAATCTTTACTGCCCCATGCATCGGCTTTACCACCAATACCAAAATGGGTAGGCACAATTTCGGGCAGGTTTGGATACTGCATAGTGACATACACCCATAAAAGGGCAAGTGCTGTCCAGGCAAAAACCTCAACTGCAATATCAAAACGGGTGGGTTGTATCTTAATTCTCGGGCGGTCTTTAGTATTCATGGTTAGCGCTGGCGATACGATTTAATTATAAAATAACTCATGGGCACTACTATTATGCCCAGCAACAATGGAGTAAGCAAATAATTACTGAAGTCCAGCCCGATGTACTCTTTATCGGAATATATCTCTATTACAAGAAACAATACTACGAGCATCACCCTTAGTGCACGTATCATTCTTACTGCATTGGCATATTGCCTTTCGGCATTTTCGGGCGTTATAGTTACCGTGTAGTTAAACTGCTCCGGATTTTGCTGAATTGTGCTCAATACCAAAAACTGAACGGTTGCAATAATAGGTAGAAAGAAACTTGTTTTTTTATCACCAAAACCATCAGCCTCTCCGGCAAGGTTAAAGTGCGTAGGCACTACATCAGGAAGTTTGTAATACATCACTATTACAAATATCCATAAAGCAGCAAGGCCAATATAACCTATAGCTTCAAGAATCGTATCGGTACGGGTGGGCTTTATCTTAATTTCAGGGCGGGTATTCATGGTGTTGATTTGCTATACAAATATACGTAATCTTACGTTTCGGGTAAACTTTAAAAGATTGACCAAACGTAATGTTTAAGATATAAATCACTTTTACCCCAGTTTCGGGATTTATTATACCTACCTTTAGCGTAAATACTTAAAAATGAAAAAGTTTAGCATTAACGACGAAGTATATCGCGCAGGACAGTTTGGTAACAAAATAGCTTTGTTTGTATGGAAAATAAACCACGAGACAGGCGGCAAAACTACCTATACCTGCTCTCATGACAAAGGACGAAATGAAGAGATTTATACCGAAAAACAAATCTATTATCTCTCAGAACTGTATCAGATATAATTTTTATATCACACTAACCTTCATCTGCACGCAAATATAATTTTAGTAAACTGACCGCTGCACTAAACGACAATATACCGCAACACAATGCCAGAATAAAATAACTAAACTCAAAAGAGCAAAATCCTAACGCCTCTGAAATAAATGAGATAAGAGGTACACAAATTACCGACATTATAAAAATATACCCGCACAGCCCCATAGTTAGCAAATATGATACTCCTTTTAAAATCCTATTTTGACTTAATCCGGTAAACAGCTCTATTGAAATAATGAAACATAGATACATATTCAGCAAAAAAGGTTCCTTAAAGAGAAAATCACACACTGAAAAGTACAGGTAATTGATAATAAACAATGACAGCAACGCCGTAACTATCAATATTAATGACCATTTAGAATACCTGGTATTAATCCTCATACCCACAAATAGTTTTACCTTTCTCTTTGGCTTCGGTAAGGGTCACTTTAATTATTTCGCCCTGGCAGTTGCGCAGTCCCTGACAATCTTTGGTAAAATGATATTTCTTCCCTCCCTTGGTATTGCACAGGTACACATCCGTTTCGGTATAAAACGAAGTAAGGAAAACAAAACAGGCTAAAAGAAGTAGTTTTTTCATTCTTTATTCTTTTCTTTTTCTCTTTCTTTTTGCAGTTTCTCCTGATGTTCAGCAATTCTATCCCAGGCTTTTCTGGTAAGTACCAAAAGTGTTTCCTTTTTGCAATCCCATATCGAAACATTTTTATCAGAAACTACAGTATAAGTATCCCAACCTGTATAAGGTCCATATAGCAAAAGTGTACAAATATCTGTAGCGGTTATCAAGTCTCCGGTAGAATCGAGATGGCTATGAAAACCGCTGGTCTGTATCATCCCATCTTTGTAGTTAACAGGGAGAATATTATTATGAATTTTCTTTTTAGACTTCAGTTTATCATTCTTATCAAATGTAAGAAGGTAATCATTACCAAAAATAACCACACCACTATTAGTAGGACCTGTGAGTATGTATACCTTTTTCTGCCCTTTTACAATCAATGGTACCATATTATAATTGGTATTTTCATAGAATTGAAAAAGTCCGTCTTTATCCTCACCCACTGCATCAAGAGCTTTTTCTCTTATAATATAGAGTTGTTTTTCTATCGCAGTCAGCTTTCTGTCATCAGTGTTTATAACGGCATCCTCAACCTGAAAATTTTTGTCAAAACTTATGGTAGCCAGTACACCCGGATCACTTTGCTTGTCAAAAAAAATACATTTATGCATTTTATCGGTTTCATCGGTATAAGAAAGGTATCCTCCTATCTTATCGCGCTTCTCCGGAAATTTTTCCATAAAAATATCCGTGCCATGCCACGAAGCTCTTTCAGAATAATACATTAGCCAACCTTCTGCAAGAATTTCGTCCTGAGTCTGTGCAAAAGAAACTGCCGTTAACAATAACGTCAGTACCGTAAGTAGTAATTTATTCATAGTAAGTATTTTCTCAAATGTAGGAAAATTTACAGTCGGGTGGGTCAAATGTTACTATTTTTCTGAATGTACATACACAATAACTTTACAACTTTACAACTTTACAACTTTCTAACTTTGTTCTTATCTTTACGGTATCAACATAATTTACATGAAAACACTATATATCCTTCCTATCCTGTTACTTATTATAGGATGCAAATCGGGAACGGCTAATAAGCCTGCCGAAGCTTTCTCTTCAACATCAGAAAACGGGCTTGCAGTGGGCACCATTACTTTTGAGGGCGACGTACCCCGAAATGATATTTACCGCTTTTTGTATAAGCCTGCATCTGACGATAAAAAGTTCGTTAAAAAGAATGAGGGCAAGATTGAGGTAAAAGCCCGTAATGAAAAAAATGACCGTGCCTTTACAGGCGATTTTGCCGATGGCAAAACCTACCTGTTCGTTATTGAGCGTGCTCCGGGTAAATACAGCTTTAACCAGCATACGGTACTTAGTGGCCTGGGTTCTATGGGTAATGTAAACTTCAGCAAGACGTACGGTATTCCGTTTGAGATAAAAAAAGGTGAGATTACCTATCTGGGCGAACTCTCTTATAACGACTTTGCCCAGCCGGGTGACCCCCGAATTGTGGTATACGACCGTTATGATCGCGACCTTGCCGAACTGAAAAAGAAATACCCAAATATTGACTGGAAACTTGCCTCCGACAAAACGCCAAAATCAGGTGATAAAGGCGAGGGCAATATCATCGATTTCAGATAAAAATACCTGAAAATAGGGATTTTACAGGAGGTTTACATGTGGTAATTTTACGATTATTACACGTAAACCTTTTTTATTATGAAAGCATTTTTACTATCTGCCGCCTGTTTTATGCTGTTTGCCTGCTCGGGTTCAGACGAAGACAATGTAAATAACGGCAATAACCCCGGCAACGGAGAAGTGAGCAATACGCTGCACATGAGTTTTAAAACACCCGACTGGGAACAATTCATAAATTGTGAACAACTCGACCTTTATGGCTTTGCCGTTAGCGAATCCGCAAATGCAGTGTCGGCAACCTCAGCATCGACCAAAGAAACATTTTACTTCTCTATACCTGTAGACAGTTCGGCTATGGTAGCCCCCGGAAACCTGAAAAAGTACGCTATAACGGGCTATGGCGACAATGTGAACCCATTTGAGTTTTCCCAGAAATTGCCGATAACACAAGGATCGGCTACTTACCTGATAAGTTCACCGGGATTTGGCACCGACGACTACAACGAAGTGGTAGATATTCAATATATTGGAAGTGAACCAAATAATGCTGTTTTTAAGGTAAAATGCCGCTATGCAATGCATGCATACGAATTAGGGAATTCGCAAAATATAAAGCCAATTACGGGAACTTTTCATTTTAAAGTCAGAACAAGCAAAAATTAATAACACAAATTATTTGCTTTTAACATATTTGTAACATTTAGTCAGATTTAGTGTATAAATACCCGTCGTTAGAATCTTACAACTGTTAAAGTTAATTTTTTTAACATTTCATATAGTTTTAGTTTTGATGAAATAATTATTTTTATCAAACCTAAACACTATAACATGGAGAAAATTACTTTTGACGCTATGCGTAATTACATTTTGGAAAACGAGCTTACCGACAGTGTAGCAATTTCGCTTCACCCGGATAGCTTTGATGAACTGGTAATGGATTACCTGGACTTCAATGGCAATCAGATTGAGCGCCCATTCGAGATCCTTGGTGTAGAGATCCGTCAGGACAACACCGGAAACGTAGTGAGAAGCTACATCCATACTGACAGTACGCTGCAGTAACAGTCATCACCTTTACTTTAAAAAAATGAAACCCCGCCATCGCAACTGGCGGGGTTTGTTTTTTATTAGGTCATCTTTGTTTTTCTATCTGTATTTTTCCGTCATTGCGAGGAGGTACGACGAAGCAATCTAAAAGATATCTAAACTTTCAAAATACAGATCTTTCCACTCAGAATTAATACTCTCAATTAATTCTATTTTCTTCTTCCTTGAACCCGCTTTTAATTGTTTTTCCCGCCCGATAGCATCTCCAATCATTTGATATTGTTCAAAATATACTAGCTTATGCAGATTATATTTAGCGGTAAAACATTTTGGATAAAATTTTTGTTTATGTTGTTTTACTCGTTCATATAATTCAGAAGTTACACCAACATATAATGTTGTATTGGTATTGTTGGTAAGTATATAGACAAATCCCGATTTCACAATAACATATAAATTTTTAGATTGCCGCGCTCCACTGCGTTACGCTCGCAATGACGATGTGGTGCATATATTCAACGTTTTACGTAATTGCGAGCCTGCCTGCCGGCAAAGGCAGGGAGGTACAACGAAGCTATCTCTCTCCTTCGGAGAGAGTGCGTGAGGTCTTTACCCCAGCCTTGTAATCAGTTCATCAAGGTCAACGGTTTGTTGTTCACCTGAAGCAAGGTTCTTAATCTTATAAGTTGCAGTATCTACCTCTTCGCCTCCGCATAAAACGGCAAACGGAATTCCCCTTCTGTCGGCGTGGGTAAATTGTTTATTCAGTTTTGCGGCATCAGGATATAACTCGGCTTTAATACCGGCCGACCTAAGTGCTGCGATGGCTCTCATAGAATACAACGCCTCTTTATCACCAAAGTTAATGAACAGTACCTTGGTAGCCTCAGTAACCGTATCAGGGAACAGGTTCAGTTCCTCAAGCACCAGGTAAATACGGTCAAGTCCAAAAGAGATACCTACACCGCTCATGTTCTTAAGCCCGAAGATACCCGTAAGGTCGTCATAACGGCCACCACCACCTATAGAACCCATAGCCACCTCTTTAGGAGCTGTAACTTCAAATATGGCACCGGTGTAGTAATTCAGTCCGCGGGCAAGGGTAACATCAAGGTCAAGCTCTGATTTATTCATGCCGATAGCCATAACGTTATCGCAGATAAAACGTAGCTCCTCTACCCCTTTCAGGCCTTCTGCCGAAGTAGCCAGAAGTTCTTCCAGCTTGGCAAGCTTCTCGCTGATGCTTCCTGTAAAGTTAAACAGCGGCTGCACTTTGGCAATAGCCTCTTCGGTAATGCCTTTTTCCAGCATTTCCTTTTTCACGCCATCCTCACCTATTTTGTCCAGCTTGTCTAAGGCAACGGTAAAGTCAATAAGTTTGTCTTTAGCACCTATAACTTCAGCGATACCGCTAAGTACCTTGCGGTTATTTATTTTTATCACGGCACCGTTAAGCCCCAGTGATGAGAATACGTTATCATAAAGCTGCACCAGCTCTACCTCCTGCCATAACGATGTAGAACCTACCACATCGGCATCACACTGGTAAAACTCTCTGAAACGTCCTTTTTGCGGACGGTCTGCTCTCCATACCGGCTGGATCTGGTAGCGCTTAAACGGAAACTCAATATCATTTTGGTGCTGAACCACATAACGTGCAAACGGAACGGTAAGGTCATAACGCAACGCTTTTTCAGAGATGCGTGCCGTAAATTTGTTCAGTTCTATAAGCTGCTCTTTATTAATGGTTTCCGATGAATTTACAAGCAGTTCATCTAATGATGCAGGCATTTCCAGCTTCTTTTTATCGAAGAAAAAGTTACCCGAATTTAATATCTTAAAAATAAGCCTGTCGCCTTCTTCACCATATTTCCCCATCAGGGTATCAGAATTCTCGAATGAAGGTGTTTCGATAGGCTGGAAACCAAAAGTCTCGAAATGATGCTTTATCGCCGCTATAATATATTGACGCTTAGCCACCTCTGCGGGCGAAAAATCTCTTGTACCTTTTGGGATTCCTGGTTTTGTTGCCATTTTTAAAATTATTTAGAATGCAAAGGTAAACAAAGTTTACAGTTGACAGTGTACAGTTGACAGTTTTAGGAAGTCGGAAGTCCGAGGTCCGAAGTCGAAGTTGAGTTAAAGGGTATGAGTGTCATTTCGACCGGAATGACAGAGCGTACTGAAAACTGAGACTGAGACTGAGACTGAAAACTATTGCTTCATGGCCAAAACCCCAAGCGTTCCGGCTACGGTATCAAAATAACGTTCCCATTGCGGAAGATCATTCGTTTGCAGCAATACCATCATGCTTACTATTTTGTCGTCGTTAGGGGCAACAGGTACGGCATACGCCAAAGCAATTACTTCCTGTTCGGTTTTGTCTTTTTGCACCTCTTTTACCTTCAGTATCTTTTTGGCCGGAAGTATTTCCCACAGGGCATCATTTTTCTTTTTCAGGTTGTCTACAATTTTCTTGTAGCTCAGTTCGGCTGAAGCTGCCACCATTATCTTCACTTTCCTGTCGGTAGATGTAAAAGCAATTACCTTATCATTACTGTCTTTAATAAACCACTCAGGATTAAGGCTCAGGAACACCTCCCCTTTAGACAGCGGATTTTTATACGTTAACGGAACATCGTTTTCATTGGTGCGCTGCTGTGCGAATGTAAATTGTACCAACAGCAGTACTATAATTGCTAATAGCGTTTTCATGGGAATATTTTTAGCGAAGATACTGCTTCGCGGTCTAAAGTTTGAAGTTTAAGGTTTAAAGTTGCTTACTCTCGCGGTGTAATAGAACGTAGATACGGCTGATTTATGCGGATTAATGGGTATTTTTCCACTTATTGAGTACGAGTAGGTTTCCTCTCTTTCAGAGGGGTGTTACGCCGTGGCGAATGGATGGCTTTTAATACAAAGAAACCACCCCGGCTTTCAGCCACCCCTCCAAGGGAGGGGAAACCACTGTTGCTGTAGGCTAATAACTGAAAACAGCGACTGAACACTGAACACTGAACACTGAACACTGTAAACTTGCAGCTCCGCGCCCCCCCGGTGTGCCTGTGCAGGAGTGAGCCGTTTTCCCTTTTCAGCATTCCCGCTAAACCTCTAAAAAAAGAAAAGAGAGAAAAAAGAAAAATCAAACCCAAAAAACCTTTCAGTTATGAAAGAGATTTTTGGGTAATTTTTTCTTGGGGACTTATTTAATTTTCTTTGTGGGAAATCTAATTAGTAGATATTAGTTATAATATCTTTATATAGGTCGTAATACAAACCGAAAACAGTTGTAAGGCAACAGCTAAACAGGTAAAAGGCAATCGGCGGCAATTGGCGCAAGGGTTAGCAAATGATTCGTAACCCTAAAACCATACATAGCTGACATTCTGAATATTAACATTTTTACTTAAGCAAATGGTCAAGCAACAAGTACTGAATTTCAATAGGTTAAAACATGTCTTTTTTATATGATTATCATATGTTTACGCATAGCGTAAGCCACCCTTAAGCTAACCTTGAGGCCAGCTTACTGTTAACAGAAAAACCAACAAGAACCCAAACCTAACCCACTTTGGCGGATGCCAAAAAAATACCCCAACCTGAGTCGGGGTAATTGGTATTATTTAGTATGCAGATTCCGTGCCTGCTTTAATGAAAATGCTCCAATTTTACGAATAGATGCCGGGGGCTCACTTTCCTGTAAAGCTATTTTAGGAGTATGCAGCTTTTCGAGAACCTTAGCTACAATCGCATTTTCAGCTTCGCGAAGCTGCTTTTCCTTCAGCCCTTTACGCTTCATCTCAACTTCGTTTACAAGGGCTTCGAACTTCATGTCAAAACTTACATAAAAACCTCTTGTATAACGGCTATAAGACTTGAGTCCCCAATGCTTTTTAAGCTCGCTCTTAATCTTTTTCGTCATGTATTCGCTCGAATACTTTTTGATGATATCCGGCAATTGCTCTAAATCAACTGATTTACTATTACCTGCCATGCGCGAAAGCCAAAACTTATTGTCTACCTTGCAATAGGGCTTTTTGCCAATGATACTCTTCAAGGCCAAAAAACCCAAAAGGCAAATCTTCTCGAACTCTTTCTTTTCGTTGGTGAGAAATTCATAAAACATTTTGGTGCTTATGCCCGACATCGGACTGGCTTTCGGAATACTCTCATACAGCAATTTCCCGTTTAGGACTATCAGCTCTGACGAATTTACAGGTAATCCATAATGAACTACGCTTTGCCTTATCCGAAGAACTTCATCTCCATAATTAAGCCTTGCCGAATGCGCATAAACCGAATAATACATAATGTCGTTTAGGCATTTTTGGGAATTGGCCATAAAATCCTGAAGTAATGCAACAGGAAAATTGAAATAGCGGGTACCGCTCATGTAAATGTATATGTGGAAATATTGAGGAAAGCTTTTTGTCGGATGTCCGATGCAGGGAAGTCCAAAGACACACCCCTAACCCCTCTCAAGAGGGGAACTCTTACTCCCGCCCGCTCACTCCTGCATTTTACAGCCGAGTGTAGCTGGCTCACCTCTTGAGAGGGGCGGGAGCGTGCTAAACCACACCATCGTATCCGTAAAACTTTACAACTTTAAACTTTAAACCTGAAACAAATTCATTATTTTAGTGGCATCAAAAAACGAACTATGTTTAACCTGTTCAGGGAAAATACAAAGATAGCAATTGATTCGATACGAAGCCAGATGCTACGAACCACTTTGACCGTATTTATCATCGGCCTTGGTATTTTAGCGCTCGTGGGCGTACTAACTTTTGTGAACGGTTTTGAAAACACCATTACCGGCAACTTTGCCTCTATGGGTACCAATACATTTTCCATCAGCCGTTACGACTTTTCAAGGCAACTACGTCGCAACAGCGGCGATGTAAAGGTAAACCCCATCATCAGCTACCCGCAGGCAAGGGAATTTCAGGATAAATACCATTTCCCATCGGCTACAACATCGCTGTCGTTTACCGCGGCAAGCAATATTGAAGTAAAACACGAAGACAAAAAAACCGACCCCGAAGTAAACATTGTAGGGGCTGATGAGTATTTCCTGCCTAACTCAGGACTTGAAGCTGTACAGGGACGAAACTTTACCAATTTTGATATTGCCAATAACAACTATGTATGCATTGTTGGGTCTGATTTTGTAAAAAGCGGACTCCTGAAAGATGTGAATCCCATAGATAAGGTTATTTCGGTACGCGGTGCCCGCTTTAAGGTTATCGGGGTACTGAAAGAAATGGGGTCTACTTTTGGCAACCGTCAGGATTTACGCCTTATTATACCTATACAAATTGCACGTTCGTTGTTTACCATGCCCAATATTGATTATGAGGTAAAAGTTATGATAGGCAAGCACGATATGCTAAATGCCGCTGTAGATGAAGCTGTACTAACTATGCGCCGTGTGCGAAAGCTTAATCCGGTTCAGGAAACTAACTTTGGCGTAGAGCGCAGCGACGAGCTTTTAAAACAGCTAATGTCTGAAACCGAAGCCCTTGGCTATTCTGCATGGGTAATAGGTATCATAACCGTTTTTGGTTCATCCATAGCCCTTATGAATATCATGCTGGTATCGGTAAGTGAGCGTACTCGAGAGATTGGCGTTCGCAAATCGCTTGGCGCCAAAAAGAGCACTATTGCCATGCAGTTCTTTACCGAAACTCTTGTTATCAGCTTTATAGGTGGTGCCATCGGGCTTATCCTGGGTATGGCCATCGGTGGTGCACTTACCACCTTCCTGTTTAAAACAGCTTTTACCATTCCGTGGACAGCCATGTTTGCCGCATTGGTAACGACTCTTATCGTAACGGTTGTATCGGGACTGTTCCCGGCTATCAAAGCTGCTGCCCTCGACCCTGTGGAGGCGCTTAGGTATGAGTAGTTTTTTTGTTATCGGGTTATTGTGTTGCGGGTTGCTTACCCGTATTCTATAGACACACCCCTAACCCCTCTCAAGAGGGTAACTCTTACTCTTGCCCGCTCACTCGTATGGGAATGAGTGAAGCTGGTTCCCCTCTTGAGAGGGGTTAGGGGTGTGTAAAAACTGTAAACCGTTAACTTATAACTGTAAACTACAAGAGATCATCCTGTCATTTCCGTAAATATCCTTTTTAAGGACAACATTTACAAAGCCCAAGTCTTCGAGCATTTGTACGGTTTCGGGACCGAGGTACTGGTTGATTTCGAAGTATAGTCTGCCATTGGACGAAAGTTGGGTTTTCGTTAATTGGGCTATTTTACGGTAAAAGAGTAATGGGTCGTTATCGTCTACAAACAATGCCAGATGCGGTTCGTACTGCAATACATTTTCTTTTATCTCTTCTTTTTCAAGGTTACGCACATAAGGCGGATTAGAAACGATTACATCATACACCTGCGGAAGCGTTTCGGCAGCCAGTATATCCTTTAGCATAAAGTTTACCTCAACGGAATTATGCTGTGCATTCCTTTTGGCAGTAGCCAAAGCACCTTCCGAAACATCTATTGCCGACACCGAAGCATCAGGTAAATTCTTAGCCAGTGAAATGGCAATGCATCCCGTTCCTGTACCTATATCCAGCAGACTTAGTTGCCCTTTGTACTGATTTTCAGCAATGATCCACTCTACCAGTTCCTCCGTCTCAGGACGCGGAATAAGCGTATTTGAATTGACCTCAAACTCCAGTCCGTAAAAGTGTGCTTTGCCAAAAATGTACTGAATAGGCTTTTGCGTTTCGAGTTCGCCAAGCACGGCATTCCACTTCTCGATTTCGGCTCCAGAAAGTTCCGCATCGGGATTCAGGGCAAGGTCGGTGCGTTTCCATCCTTTGAGTTCTTCTAGGGTTATGGCAAAAAACTGCTCTGCCTCCATGCTGTCGAATAGTGGAGTGAGTTTTTCAAGGAAGTATGTCCGATATTGTTTTAGTTTCATTGTTAAGTGTTATTGGGTTATTGGGTTATCGGGTTGCGGGTTGACACACCCCTAGCCCCTCTCAAGAGGGGAACTCTTACTCTTGCCCGCTCACTCCTAAGGTATGAGTGAAGCTGGTTCCCCTCTTGAGAGTCCCGATAGCTATCGGGAAAGGGGGTGTCCTCGGACATCGGACCTCCGACAACTGACAACCATCAACCGACAACCAATTCCTTCAACATCCACACGGGGCACGAACTATGTCCGGTATCGCCCAGTGGAGCGTCGAGGTATTCGAATCCGCTTTTGCGGTATAGCTTTTGGGCAGCTTCCATATAGGGCATGGTTTCGAGGTAGCATTGGGCAAAGCCCGCTTCGGTTGCAAAGGTAAGACAGGTGTCCATCATGGCACTCCCCATTCCTGTGCCACGGGCTTCGGGCAGGAAGTACATCTTTTGGAGTTCGCATACGCCTGTGGGGCCATTTTCCAGGGGTGCTATACCTGCTCCGCCTATCAGTTTTCCGTCTTTCTCTACCACAAAATACTGCGCATTGTTTGCCGAATAGGTCTCAAACATACAGTCGAGTGAGGCATCGGCGTAGGCCGTACCCACCTTTGGCACATTATGTTCTATCAGCACGTTGCGGATGAGTGCTGCCACTTCGGCATTGTCTTTTTCTTCTATTTTTCGGATAATGGTATTCATTACCGCAAAGCTACGGAATTTGGGAATTATCTTAGCCGGGTTGTCACACAGAGATTCACAGAGAATTTCACAGAGATTCGCTGAGTTTTATTTTAAGCTGAGTACACAGAGAATCCTGCCGTAGGCAGGATAAAACTCTGAGAACTCTCAAAATAAAATCTTTGTGAGTCTCTGAGTTTCTTAGCGCTACTCTGTGTTACAACTATTATTTATTCCCTACGGGAAATAATCCCATAGGCAACATCTTTGCTACCAACATTTAATTGCTACGCGATACCCGGAGGAAATAGTTTCCCGTTAGGGAAATAATGTTCGTAGAAAATAGGTTTTAGGTAATTATTTCCCGTAAGGAATGAATAATTATTAACCACAAGGAACATAAAGCTTATCACAATGCACACAACGCTTTGTGTCACTTAGTGCAACCGTAGTGTCCTTTGTGGTAAAACATTTCGTAAATTTGACATTCAATTATCACTATGTCACAAACACCCCACGAACACTATATGCAACGCTGCCTGGAACTGGCTGCCAACGGACTTCGCAAAGCCATGCCTAACCCTTCAGTTGGTGCGGTGCTGGTTTATGAAGGCAGGATCATTGGCGAAGGCCATACTTCACCTTTTGGCGGTCCGCATGGTGAGGTAAACTGTCTGAATTCGGTTTCCGAAAGTGACAAACACCTTATTCCAAAAGCTACATTATACGTGAGCCTTGAGCCGTGCAGCCACTATGGTAAAACACCGCCCTGTTGTGACCTTATTATCAAAAACGAGATTCAGAACATCATCATCGGCTGTGTAGACCCTAACGAAAAGGTAGCTGGTAACGGTATCCGAAAATTGCAGGAAGCCGGAAAGAATGTTACCGTAGGGGTGCTTGCAAAGGAATGTCGTGAGTTCAACCGCCGCTTTTTTACCTTTCACGAAAAACAGCGTCCGTACATCATATTAAAATGGGCTGAAAGTGCCGATGGTTTTTTGAGTCCTTCGGATAGATTGTTGGATGATTCGACTGTTGGATTTTTGGATGATTCGAAAAATCAAAATATCGAACAATCTAAGAATCCAAAAATCCAAAAATCGAACAACCCAGCTCCGATATGGATTACCAACAAATATTCCCGTCAGCTCGTTCACAAATGGCGCAGTGAAGAAATGGCGATACTGGTGGGTACGCAAACGGTTCTTGACGATAATCCGAGTCTTGATGTTCGTTCATGGTCGGGACCAAATCCGGTACGTATTGTGTTAGACCGTACTAATCGCATTCCTGAATGGTATTCGGTTAAAAATCATAAAATTAAATCAATTTTTTTGACAGAAACGCACAATTTGCCTAACTTAGATACCCTGTTGTATGAAAGCATAGCTTTTGACGACAAACTGCCAAAAAACATCTCCAACGTGCTGTATAAGCACAACCTGCAGTCGGTTATCATTGAGGGAGGGCGCCAAACGCTTCAAACCTTTATTGATGCCAACCTGTGGGACGAAGCCCGCGTTTTTAAAGGGTCTGTTATTTTTCATGACGGAACCCCTGCCCCGCAGTTTGCCGCCCAGCCCATACACAGTGAAAGGATACTGGATGACGAACTTATAATTTACAGGAATTATGGTGAAGGCAATAATATTTGATTTCGGGGATATTTTCATTAACAAAAACAGTGCTGCTAAAGATAAAGCGCTGGCCGACCTTGGCCTGAAAGCGTGGACCGATGAGCACGAAAAACTGGAACTGAAACTGGAAACCGGCAAGATTGATGCTGAAGGTTTTTTAAAAGGCCTTCAAAAATCGATGCCCAATGCTACCCTGAAAGAAATTAAAGCCGCCTGGAATGCCGGAATGGATGATTTTCCGTTGTACCGACTGGAGTTCCTGCAAAACCTGTCTAACAATTACCGACTGTTCCTTTTAAGCAATACCGATCCTATTCATATAGAGAAATTTGAACGCGATGTAGAGGCATCATTTTACATGGACTTTTACCAGTGCTTTGAAAAGGTATATTTCTCCCACGAAATAGGCCATCGTAAACCCGATACTGAAGCCTTTAACTATATACTCAATAAACACGACATTCAGCCGAAGCGCACCCTGTTTGTAGACGATAAGAAATTCAACACCGATGCAGCTGCTGCCCTTGGTTTTCAGGTTTGGAACCTGCAAAAAGGCGAAGAGGATGTGGTAGATTTGTTTGAGAAAAAGGTAATCAATCTGGATGAGATTTAGTATTCAGTATTCAGTCGCAGTTTGCAGGTAGCTTCACTCATGCTCTTGTCGCACTCTGTCATTCCGAATGCAGCGTAGCGAAATTGAGGAATCTCAAATCATATAATAATTTGAACGCGGATCCCGATAGCTATCGGGACGGATCGAGCGGATGCCGCGGATTTTTCCCACTCATCCCCAAAGGCGATGCTATCGGCTATAATATATAAACCTTTCAGGCTCTTTCTAAAATATAAATTCCCTTCGGGAAATTATCACCTCGCATTTATTATTGCTACCAACATTATTCCCCTACGGGAAACCACTCCGATGAGCATCGTGTAGCGATTTAATGTTGGTAGAAAATGAAAAGCAACAGTAATATAATTTCCGATAGGGAACAAATCAAAGTTACACCTCTAAAGCCTCAGCTTTTATCTTTCTGCCTTGTTTTACAACAATCTCAGAACCTTCAGCAAGGAAAACCGATACCGGCTTAAGGTTTTGCATAAAGGCAAAATCGGGTCCGTAGGTCTTTTCAAAGTTTACTCGCAATCCGTAGTCTTTTACCGGATACACCTGCCAGCGTGGGTGTTGCACCTCATACTCGGCAGATACATTGTCTTTTATTTTGGTATAACCCCAAAAATGCTCGGTAATGAATTCTTCTTCGCTGCCTTCAACGATATCTACAGGTTCTTTTTCTGAGGTTGTTCTCATAACATTCCACCTGCCGTCTTTCTTCCAGCCATATTTTACCGTAAGCGAATCGGCATCTTCCAGCCATGCATGGCTTGTGGTAAGGGTTTCGTAGTTTTCACTGTAGAATGCATTAGCGACCAGAGTCAGCGATGGCATCGGTACTATTTCTTTAATAAAGACAACGCCACGCCTGTAGCCTTCGGTATCTTTATACTTTACGTAAAAGCGCAGATTGATTTCTTCAAAATTTACATGAAAAGGAATCTTCATTTTCAGCATCCTGGTCTCCTGAAACATAAAGCCTACAAGACTGATGTAACAGGTGTCATTCCACAGGTCGAGTTCGGTTTCAAAAGGCAGGTACGGCTTGAGTACTTCCGGATCTACCTTAAAGTTCATCATGACAAGCTTGCGCCATTGGGCATCAAGAAATGTCCTTTTTTTAATTGGTATAGTTTGTTGCATAAGCCTAAGATAATAAATTGTTCTTTTGTCTTGAAACAAAAGAACCAAAAATTTAAGGCTGAACTCCTTAGGGCTACAAAACATTGAACTCGGCTAAAAGATTTGAATTCGCTTCACTCAAACCTTCTTACCTGTACGGATGTCATTGCGAATGAAGCGCAGCGTAATGTGGCAATCTTTTGGAATTAATAAGAGATTGCCACGCTTCATTGCATTTACTTCGCCAGTAGGGCAAGCCCTCTAGTCGCTCGCAATTACAAATAATACCGATAAGTGAGTCTAAATAAAAAAATCCACCCGAAGGTGGATTCTATATTGAGGTAAATATATCTTAGTAGTTAAAAGTACCGTACTCGCTGGTAATGGTAAGCTCTTTTTTATCTGAAGCTTCTACCCTTCCTACTATCTGTGCATCTACGTTGAAAGACTTAGAGATAGCGATGATATCCTCTGCGATTGCCTGCGGAACATAAAGCTCCATACGGTGACCACAGTTAAATACCTGGTACATTTCTTTCCAGTCGGTACCTGAGTTCTCCTGAATAAGCTTAAATAGCGGCGGTACAGGGAACAGGTTGTCTTTTATCACGTGAACGTTGTCTACAAAGTGAAGCACTTTTGTTTGTGCGCCACCCGAACAGTGTACCATTCCGTGTATTTCGTTCGGAGTGTATTTCTCCAGTATCTTTTTGATGATAGGCGCATACGTACGCGTAGGCGAAAGCACCAGTTTACCGGCATCGATAGGGCTGCCCTCAACGGCATCGGTAAGTTTGGTTTTTCCTGAATAGACAAGCTCGGCAGGAACAGCCGCGTCGTAGCTTTCAGGGTATGCTTTTGCAAGGTAATTATCAAACACATCATGGCGTGCAGATGTAAGTCCGTTACTTCCCATACCGCCGTTGTAACCCTTCTCGTAAGAAGCCTGACCGTATGACTCAAGCCCTACGATAACGTCACCCGCCTGAATGTTGGCATTGTCAATAACGTCACTGCGGTTCATACGTGCTGTTACGGTAGAGTCTACGATGATGGTACGAACAAGGTCGCCCACATCAGCCGTTTCACCACCTGTAGAGTGGATGGTAACACCAAACGATTTCAGTTCTTCGATAAGCTCCTCGGTACCGTTGATGATGGCAGAGATAACCTCACCCGGAACTAGGTTTTTGTTACGCCCAATAGTTGATGACAGCATGATGTTATCTACCGCACCTACGCAAAGCAGGTCGTCAATATTCATGATAAGTGCATCCTGAGCAATGCCTTTCCATACAGAGATATCGCCTGTTTCTTTCCAGTACATGTAGGCAAGGGATGATTTTGTCCCTGCACCGTCGGCATGCATTATAAGGCAGTAATCGTTGTCACCGGTTAGGTAATCAGGAACAATTTTACAGAAAGCCTTTGGAAACAGACCTTTATCAATATTTTTTATGGCGTTGTGAACATCCTCTTTAGAAGCCGAAACACCTCTCTGGCTGTAACGTTTGCTGTTATCAGAACTCATGGATATGGGTTTGTAATTAAGCCGCAAAGATAGGGTTAATGTAGTAATTATGCAATGTAACGATTATTTAATGTAGCAATGTGAGATATACAAATTATGTACAGGAATTTGTAGATTTACACAAATCCAACCAATCAACCATCTATTATGAAATTTTTTCTCAAACTCGTATTTATATTATTATCTCTACAGACCTACTCACAAACTGTTAACGAACTCGAATACGAACTTAGAGTACTTCGATCAGGAGAAAAAGAAGGCGATAAAATAAAACTTGCCCGACAACTTCAGGATAAAGAGCCATTTAATGAAATTGCAATAGATTATATATTTGAGTATTATAGTGACCGTGATATAGATTCGGTAAATATATTTTTTGACAAGCTGACACAAACATTCCCAAAAAATGCTGAGCCATACCTCTTAAAAAGTAGATTTATACATTATCTCAATGTCGAATATTCTCAAAAAAAAGAATTCCTAAACAAAGCTCTTGAAATTGAGCCTAATAACATTGAAGCAACTTATAACCTTGCTGAAGAATACTATAGAAGCTTTATTTATCCCACAGAAGTAGACAGAGATGTTAATTTGTATAATGATACGTCTTTAGGCACTGAATTTTCAGCAGCAATAAAAGAACAGGACAAAGAAATTAAAAAAAGGAAAGAAGAGGAAAAAGCTTTTCAAAAAGAATATGCCGAAAAAGCATTAGGTTATTTTGAAAAGCTATGGATTATCACCCCAAATTCAAGAGGAATAATTTATTTTCCAATAAAGCAGCTAGAATGCTTTTTAAAAATTGATTCAGCAGACAAATATAATTTACCTGAAAACAAAAATTCTTTTTTTCCGGCAGGACATTTTATAAACAAAAATCAAAATTGGGAATGCGATTTTACAATCAATTATTTATTTGCAAGCGAATCTTCGGACTCTTCATCAGAATATATTACAGAACAATTACAGGGTTTAGGAGAAAGTAGTCTTTTTCAAAAACAAATTTCCGACAAAACTCAAATTTACAGATATACTGCACTACCATCTTTTAATTATCCTATATGCCTAACCCTTGAAAAAAACACTAAGACAGCTAAACTTTCATGGAATATTGGTAAAGGCGCTGGTGGTTATAGCCCTCAGGGAATTAAAGAATCCGGACATAAAAATTTAACATCTAATGAATGGAATAATTTTCGTGATTTATTTGAGAAGATAAAATATTCGACCCTTCCTAATAAAAAATATTTCCTCATGACAGATGGAACTACATGGGTATTGGAATACAAAACCTCATCGGTATATGAGGCCAAAGAGACTAACATCGCTGAGAAAGCTTATAGAGAAAGTTTCCTGTATTTGATAAAACTTGCAAAAATAAAACTTGAAAGAGAAGATGCTTATTAGGGTATTTTTCCCCGCTGATGAGAGTGTTACGCTCGTACCTGGATAGCAAGGATTTGCAATCCGTGCCCACAAAGAGATGCCGCTGACTTCGCTGCACTCCGATCAGAATGACAGAACGTTACGTAGAGATTACTTCGTCCGTTCGGCTTTAAGCCTCGGGTGCCGCGTCGTACCTTCTCGCAATGACAATCAGTACACAAATCCAAGGTGATGTAGTCATTGCGAATGGAGTGTAGCGGAATGTGGCAATCTCTTGATAGTGCAGATTTGCAATCCATGCCCGCAAAGAGATTGCCGCGCTTCATTGCATTGCGCTCGCAATGACAGAACGTTACTATAGACCATGAGTGAAGCTCCTGCCAACTGTGACTGAATACTGCGACTGAAACAGAGTGAAGCTTACCAATAACTAACAACCATCAACCGACAACTAAAACTAATTATTCTCCACAATAAGCACCTCTACCCTGCGGTTGGCTTCGCGTTCTTCGGGTGTTTTTTCAGGGATTGGGTATATTGGCTGGCTTACGCCGAAACCTTCAAACGAAAGTCGGCTTTTCTCGATACCGTTAAGATTAAGGAACCTCATTACCGCTTTTGCTCTTTCGTAAGAGAGGTTATTACGGTCGGCTTTCATACAGCATACATGACCTTCCAGTTTTATTTTTAGTCCCGGGTTAAGCTTCATGGTTTCTAACAGTTCGTATAACTTTGGCCTTGAATCAGGCATAACAATATAGGTGTTCTCCTGAAAGTTCAGGTTATCTATGCGCAGTTTTTCACCTGCTTTTGCCTCGCCAAGTTTTTTCATAAAGTCAACATCAAGTTTCAGTTCCACTTCTTTACCGCCTGGACCCATTGCCATTACGGTTGACGGATATACTACCGGACCCTTTTTAACCACCGGTTTAGGTGCTGTTTCGGTAATGCCGAGTATCTCATTCTCGCGGGCAAGGTCTTTCTCTAACAGGTAATAGATGGTAACCTTACGGTTCTCCGACTTTACAGGCGACATTTTATGCAGCTTCCCGAAACTTCTCGTCTTAAAATCCTCACGAATCTTTACTTTTCCCTGAATCAGTCCGAATACATGGCTAACCCTGCGTTGCGCAAGAGTATCATTCATACCTACACTTCCGTCTTCATCGGTATAGCCGTTTATGGCAAGTATCTTAGAAGTTTTATTGGCAGCGAGCCAGTCGTTCAGCCTTTTATCCTCCCCTTTTTTAAGTTCATATTTGTTGGTATCAAAATACAACGAGAACTGCTCCTGTGCTTTGGCAGCAATCGAAATAAACAAGGTAAAGGCCAGTACTGTAAACAGCTTTTTCATGAGAGTTGATTTGTTTGTATAACGAAAAGTTTTAATGTACCAATATAGCAATTATTTAATTTAACAATTTAATGTAGCAATGGTTCAATGTACTAATGTAACATTGTCCTTATCCGTAGCGTAGTCCCTCCGTAAAAGGGGTTATCTATCTCTTCTTATGTTCGAGTGAAGCTAATTGCTACATTAAACAATTGTTACATTTTCACATTAAAAAAATGATTAATTAGCAATAACCTCAATCTCTACCCTGCGGTTGGCTTCGGCTTCAACAGCATTTTTTTCGGGTATGGGATAAATGGGACGCGTGCTGCCAAAGCTTTGGTACGTCACCCTGCTTTTATCTACTCCTGCATTTATCAAATGATTATATACGGTTCTTGCCCTTAGAAGTCCGAGGTTTTTAGGATCATCGGCATTGCAGCAGATATGCCCCTGAATATCGATCTTCATATTTGGATTGGCCTGCATAATACCCACCAGATTATTAAGCTGTGTTGATGAACCCGGCAATGCTCTGCCCGAATTGCGTTCAAAAACGAGTTTATTAAGCGTAATCCTGCTACCCACCTTTGCCTTTTTCACCTGTTTTTCAAGTGTGGTTATTTTCGGTTTTGTCTTGTCGAACCAAATAACTGCTTTTCGGTTCAATAATTCGCTTTGATCTTTACCTATTTCGCCCAGTCCCTGCACCACAATTTTTTCATCGAGTGTAACACCATTCTTTTCCAATAATGCAACTATGGTATTAGCCCTGCGCCACGAAAGACTGTCATTTGCAACTGTTTTTCCTACACGATCAGCAAATCCCTGAACCTTTACAACATTAACCCCTTTGTGCCAGTCCATCCAGTTCTGTAGGTCAGACGAATAAACCTTATTCAGAGAATCTTTGCCCGTTTCAAAATAAACAGTATACTGTTCCTGGGCATTCGCCGAAAGGCAGTAAAATAAAATTAATGGTAGTATCTGTTTCATAGGTTGGTTAATTTCTTAATGTAGCAATTAATCAATGTAACAATTAACACACCCCTACCCCTCTCAAGAGGGGAACAACTTCACTCAAACATGCTTGTCCTATCTTGATGATGAAGCTAATTGCTACATTAAAAAATTATCACATTGATTAATTGGATATAATCTCAATCTCTACCCTGCGATTGGCGTAGCGTTGCTCGTCTGACCATTCAGGGATATCATAAAGGGGTTTGCGTCCGCCAAAGCCTTTAGTCGTGACTCTTTTTTTATCTATGCCATTGTTTATAAGATAGCTTTCCACCTCTTGTGCCCTGCGCCCCGAAAGATTGCCTGTATCATCTACATCGCAGCATATATGTCCTTGTATGTCAATCTTAAGTTTGGGATGGCTCAGCATTATGGCAAGAAGTTCTTTGAGTATGGGTCTGGATTCCGGTAGCACATAGGTTGTACCACCATAAAAAAGCATATTCCTGAGAATGATGATATCCCCCACTTTTGCATTTACAATTTCTTTTTCAAGAGTCGTATCGGCAGACTGTTGTGGCTTGGAGTACTCCGCCTTTATGTAGCTAATCTCCACTTTGCGATCAGGTGAATAATTATAAGCCGTTGCCTGTTCTTCGCCATACGCATTTTTAATAGCGTAATCTATATTCACACCATTGGCTTTCAGCAAAGCATATACATAAGCTGCTCTTTTTTCCGAAAGCTGCTGATTGTAATCCGACTTTCCCGTTTTATCTGTATAACCGTTTACCGTTTCAATAGCAATATCAGGGTTGGCAATAACCCACTCCTGAAATTTACTCAACGAAGATTTTGTAGCTTCGGCAGCTCCGGTATCAAAAAAAACAGTAAATTTTTGCTGGGCATTCGCCGAAAGGCAGAACAAACAAAATAGTAGTAGTATTGGTTTCATATAGTTGGCTGTAGGCATTTTAGTATAACGGTAGTAATATACAATTATTTTAATGTAGCAATTGTTCAATGTGAAAATGTAGCAATTAACTTCATCACACTTAAACGTGTGAGTAGGATTCCCCTCCTTTGGAGGGGTGGCTGAAAGCCGGGGTGGTTAAAATATAATTGTAAAACCACCCCACCCTACGGGTATCTCTCCAAAGGAGGGGAAACCACGATTGCTTTTAGATTGCCACGCTACGTTTCACTTCGCTCGCAATGACAAAACACGGCAAACAAAAATCCCCATTCGCCGCGGCGAATGGGGATTCTGACTCAAATAAGATATATGAAATATTATCGTGTAAACAATAATTCTCTGTATTTAGTAAGTGTCCAGATCTCGTCGTCAACAAGAAGCTCAAGCTTATCAGCGTGCTCTCTGATTACGTCAAAATAAGGTTTTACGTTATCGCAGTAAGCGTGAGCCATTTCTTCAGCAGAAGTAAGAGCGTTAGCTTTCTTACGAGCTTCAGTCATATCCTCAACTTTAGCGTTGATCTCAGAGATGTGGCCTGAAATTTCTTTGATAAGCGTGATTTGCTCTTTAGCAACTGCTTCAAAGTCTTTCGCTCCAAAGATCTCTTTAAGACCTTTTACGTTCTCAATAAGAATATTTTGGTAACGGATAGCTGTAGGGATTACGTGGTTTCTTGCGATATCACCAAGAACACGTCCTTCAATCTGGATTTTCTTAGTGTACTCTTCAAGTTCGATTTCGTAACGTGCTTCAGCCTCAACGTGGTTCATTACACCAAGACCTTCGAATAGCTCAAGTGATTGTTTAGAAACTTTAGCTTTAAGCGCAGATGGCGTAGTTTTAAAGTTACTTAGTCCACGTTTAGCAGCTTCCTGCTCCCAAGCTTCGCTATAACCGTCACCTTCAAAAAGGATAGCTTTAGTTTCTTTGATGTATTCTCTCAGTACGTTAAAGATAGCGTCATCTTTCTTCATACCTTTCTCTTCGATAAGCGCATCAACAGCTACTTTAAACTCTTTAAGTTGTTTAGCAACGATAGAGTTAACGATAGTCATTGCGTTAGCACAGTTAGCGCTTGAACCTACAGCACGGAACTCAAATTTGTTACCTGTAAAGGCAAACGGAGAAGTTCTGTTTCTGTCAGTGTTGTCAAGAAGTACGTCCGGAAGTTTACCTACAACGTTAAGTTTAAGGTCAGTTTTCTCTTCAGGAGAAAGTTTACCGTTAGATACACCTTCAAGTTCTTCAAGAACTTTAGTCAGTTGCTGACCGATGAATACAGATATGATTGCAGGAGGAGCCTCATTAGCACCCAGCCTGTGGTCGTTAGTAGCAGTAGCAATAGAAGCTCTCATTAGTTCTTCATGAGTGTACACCGCTTTGATAGTGTTGATGAAGAACGTAAGGAACTGCAGGTTGCTCATTGGCGTTTTACCAGGTCCAAGAAGGTTAACACCTGTATCAGTCGCAAGCGACCAGTTGTTGTGTTTACCAGAACCGTTTACACCTTTAAATGGTTTTTCGTGGAAAAGCACTTTAAAGTCATGGCGCTCTGCAACTTTCTGCATTACGTCCATAAGTAGTGAGTTGTGGTCTACCGCAAGGTTAGTCTCTTCAAATATCGGAGCAAGCTCAAACTGATTTGGAGCTACCTCATTGTGACGTGTTTTAACTGGTATACCAAGTAGCATACACTCGTTTTCAAGGTCACGCATATAGTTAAGAACACGTGTTGGGATAGAACCAAAATAGTGGTCTTCTAACTGTTGTCCTTTAGCAGATGTATGTCCAAGTAGAGTACGTCCTGTAAGTGTAATGTCAGGTCTTGAGTTAGCAAGTGCAGCATCAACAAGGAAATACTCCTGCTCCCATCCCAGGGTAGCAGTTACTTTCTTAACATTTTTGTCGAAGTAACGGCATACTTCAGTTGCAGCCTCGTCAACAGCGTGAAGCGCTCTTAGTAGAGGAGTTTTATAATCCAGTGCCTCTCCTGTGTATGAAATAAACACAGTAGGGATACATAGTGTAGTTCCATAAATGAATGCAGGCGATGTAGGATCCCAGGCTGTATATCCGCGAGCCTCAAAAGTGTTACGGATACCACCGTTAGGGAAAGATGATGCATCCGGCTCTTGTTGTACAAGCTGGCTACCACCGAATTTCTCTACCGGGTCGCTGCCATCATAAGATGTTTCGAAGAAAGCATCGTGCTTTTCTGCAGTAGTACCTGTTAGTGGCTGAAACCAGTGAGTGTAGTGTGTTACACCTTTAGAAAGAGCCCACTCTTTCATACCCATTGCTACATAATCAGCAATCTTTCTGTCGATTTTAGTTCCATGCTGCATTGCGTTTTTAACTGCCTGGTAAGCATCAGGAGTTAAGAATTGACGCATCGCTTTGTCATTGAACACATTACTACCAAAAATGATTGATTTTCTGTCTAGTTCTTCAACTTTAACCGGCTTGCGGTTAGCTGTTTGCTGAAGTGCCTGAAAACGAAATGTTGACATGAAACTAATTTTTTAATGTTAATGAAGAATTAAATTCTGTGCAAATGTACAAAAAATTGTTTCAAATTTTACACACCCCCATTTTTTTAGGGGTCAAAAAATAATTATTTTACCAAATACACAATAATACCCCCGTTTTAAAAAGAAAAGATATTTTTTATTAAATTTACATAGAGTGGTTTTTGTTTTTTGCATTATTTTTAAAAAGCAGCCATTTTCAGTTAACGAAATTTTAAATTCCTCAAAGCTTTGTTAATTGAGTTAAATATATCCTAAGCATATTGCCTTCAGGATGAGGATTATATAATTTAGTAAAAGATAATCTGATAACACTAAAATATAATCTGCCATGAAAAACAAGAAACTTATTATAGGTATAGCAGCAGGAGCTGCCATACTTGCCGGAGCAGCAGTGGTAATTGCACGCAAAAGAGCTAAAAGAAACCATCAGCTGGATATTGAAAATGCCAAAGCACACTTTAGAGGTAAACTAAACGAATTGCAACGCAAAGCACAAAAAGAGCTTAAAGGCACAGGAAGTGATGTTAAAGAGGCTGTTAATGCCGCCAAAGACAGAGCTAACGAATGGGTAAACAGCGTAAACAGCTAAACTAAGCCTTTTACAGTAACCCAACCCACGATAAAACCGGTTTTCTTATCTATACACAGGTAGTATGACCGGTTTTTTTCTACTCTATATATATGTAATTGACTTAATGAAGAACTAAAAAACTACTTAATATCCGTAATGCGCCATGAAGACAAGAAAAAATGCAGGGAAAAAATTCCAGCCCTATAACAGCCTGATAGAACAGCTCGCTGCACAGGCAGCCGATGCCGACAATAAAGTATTGCCCGAAATTTTAGTCATAACCACTTTTCCGCCAAGGCAATGTGGCATAGCAACCTATTCTCAGGACCTTATCAAGGCGCTTAACGATCATTATGTAGATTCGTTCTCTATTAAGGTATGTGCTTTAGAGAACAAAAATGAAAAGCATACCTATAGCGATCCGGCAGTTAAATACATTCTTGATGTATCTGACCCCGAATCATACAATCAGTTGGCTCAGGCCATAAATGAAGATGACAATATTAAGGTTGTACTTATGCAGCATGAGTTTGGACTGGTTCACGAAAGTGTTTCCAATTTTAACTTCTTCATCAATGATGTAAAAAAACCATTAGCAGTAGTATTCCATACCGTATTACCGGGTCCAAATGATGAATTAAGAGCAAACGTTCAGCATATACTTGACCGCGCCGACTCCTTAATAGTAATGACCAACAATGCATCCGATATACTGGTTCGCGACTATATCGTGAACCGTAATAAGATTACCGTGATTCCGCACGGCACACACCTTGTTGCCCACACCGACAAAAATGAGCTAAAACGTAAATATGGATTTGAAGGCAGAACCATACTCTCTACCTTCGGACTGCTTAGTGCAGGGAAAAGCATTGAGACCACTCTCGATGCACTTCCTGCCGTTATCAGCAACACACCCGATGTACTTTTCCTTATCATTGGTAAAACACACCCTACCGTAGCGCTAAACGAAGGCGAAGTATATCGCGATTCGCTGATTGCAAAAATTACGGAACTGGGTATTGAGGAAAATGTAAAATTCATCAATAAATATGTTGACCTGGACGAGTTACTGGAATACCTTCAGCTTACCGATGTTTATCTGTTTACATCAAAAGATCCTAATCAGGCCGTAAGCGGAACTTTCTCTTACGCCCTTAGCTGCGGATGCCCTATTGTATCTACTCCTATCCCACACGCTAAAGAAGTACTGGCAGGTGAAACAGGATTTACATTCGACTTTGGAAATTCCGGGCAGCTTGCCGATCGTATCAACACCTTATTATCTGATGAAGGATTAAGAAGAACAATGGTACTGAACGGACTGCACAAAATTATACATACCGCATGGGAAAACTCAGCCGTAGATCACGCCAAACTGCTTTCTGAAATGGGAGGTATAAAACTGGAATACCGCAATCCTGCCGTAAACCTGAACCACATTAAAGCAATGACAACCGATTTCGGCATGCTTCAGTTCAGCCAGCTTAACAGGCCTGACCCTACATCGGGCTACACCCTGGATGATAATGCACGAGCAATGATCGCTATGACACAATACTATAAGCAGTATAAAGACCCTGAAGCATTACGCTACATAAATATTTACCTTGATTTCGTAGAATTCTGCCAGTTTAAAGATGGCCGATTCATGAATTATGTAGATATCAACAGGCAGTTTACTACACAAAACAAGAATGAAAACCTTGAAGACAGTGCCGGACGTGCTATGTGGGCATTAGGCTATGTAGTCTCGTTGAGCAACATCCTGCCTAAAGACATAACCGATAAAGCAGCAGCAATGTTCCAAAAGTCGCTTTCGCTGACTAAGAACATCTACTCAACAAGAGCAATGGCTTTCGTAATCAAAGGGTTGTACTATTACAACCGAAAAATTAAAGACGCTGATACTCTTATATACATAAAGCTTTTTGCCGACCGCATGGTACAGATGTACCGCCATGAAGCTGATGCAGAATGGAAATGGTTTGAAGGCTACTTAACATATGCTAATAGCGTACTTCCTGAAGCGCTTCTGCTTTGTTATACCATTACCAATGATGAAACCTACAGAGATGTTGCTAAAGAGGCTTTCGACTTCCTTATCTCACAAACATTTGATGATGAATCCATCCGAATTATTTCTAACAAAAGCTGGCTACACAGAGGCGGTGAAAGAGAACGTTATGGCGAACAACCTATTGACGTAGCCTACACCATACTTGCACTTCGAAAATTCCATGATATATTCAAATCGGAAGAATACCTTAACAAGATGGAAATGGCTTTTAACTGGTTCCTTGGCAATAATCACCTGCAACAGATTATTTACAATCCTTGTACAGGAGGCTGCTTTGACGGACTGGAAGAACATAACGTTAACCTGAATCAGGGCGCCGAAAGCACTGTGAGCTACCTTATGGCAAGGCTAACCATCACTAAATACTTTGGTAATGCCGATATGGTATATTTCAGGAGAAAACAAAGAGCCGCAAAGATTGCCGCTTTACGCTCACTTGAATTCTAAACTTAGTAAACCACACCTTGATGTGTACCCAAATAGAGAGGCCCCTGCATTGCAGGGGCCTCTTGAGTTATATAGCAGAGCGATTGAGAAAAAGGCTCTTAATTTAATTTTTCAATTTGTACAGCGCCTTTTTGGTTTTTTAAAGCACTCATAACAACATCATAATTATTCGAATCTAGATTCTGAGCTACCCAACCCGGAACAAGAACAATTCTGAACACCTGATTAAGCGAAAAATCTTGTCTTTCAATCGGATCAAATGTAGCATCCAGATAAATTACCACTTCATCCTGAGAGAAGTCAAAATTATAATTAAGTTGTCCTTGTGGAAGATTGTAAGTCGTAGGGATTGGTTCCCAAATATCATTACCTAACTGATTCGTCCCGGACAATCTATAAACCAGAACAACATCGGATGAATAAATTTTTGGATTTAATGGAACTAAAGCCTGATAATTACCGCTTGCAACAAAATTTACATTGTCAACCTCAAAAACTTCCGGATAAGTATCGTAATCTGTATAATTTCCATTATCGTCATTGTTACAACTCGTGAGCCCAAATACACTCACAATGCTTAGTAGTAAAAATATCTTTTTCATGATTTAAAATGTGTTTAATTGTTGATTTAATTTTACAGTTTAAAGATACAATTCCAAAAACCGAACCAAAAATTTAATTCAATAAAAATTCACTAAAAAAAGTTTTGGATACCTTTGTATATGATGGAGAGTAATTTAAAATTATACATGGTTTTGCTGGGCTGCACGCCCAAAGGCAGGCTAACCGAACAGCACGATATTTTTTTCGGGATAGGCACTTCTGTTGAAGGACTTGTAAGCGATATGTACCGTTTTTGGCCTGATGGCGGACGCCTCCATGTAGACTCCTGGCGCGAAGTTACTTATATAAACGGCTATACCATTTCTATTGCTCCTAAAAGCGAAGCTATCATCACAGAAGAAAAGTTATTTTTCCTGAACCTGGGCGGTTACAAAGCCGGTGAGTTTGAAGAGTACCATTATAAAACCCTGATTGTTGCTAAATCTATGGCCGAAGCGGTGAAAGAAGCCAAGAAGTCCACTTTCTTTAAACATTATAACCTCCCTAAAGGCGGCGCTTCACATATTGACGACAAATATGCCCTTGACGTAGATGATATGCATAATGTGGAAGATATCCTTGACCCTGCATTAAAAGAAAAATTCACCATCAGCATCTCAAAAAATGAGGGCACTGATGATGAACTTCATATAGGTTATCTAAAACTAAAGGTTTAGAAATTCAGCATTACTGTTTTTTTACCCCTTGGTTTTTTCTCCACAGGAATAATGATCTTAACTACGCTACCCCATCCCGGATCGCAGTCAATCCTCATGATACCACCGGTTGAATTCAGGTGGCTGTCAAGACGTTTTTTATCAGCTTCCGATTTTTCAATACCCTGACCGTTGTCTTTAATAGAAACCATCAAACGGGTACCTGTGTAGGTAATTCCAAAGAATACCTTAGAAACCTGTGGATCTTCCTTAACAAACACAAGACTATCCTTAATTACCGAAAGCAACCCTACCTGACTTTCTTTTGTAATTACCGTATTAGAGATACTGTCTGGCTCAGAGATAAGAACCTCAACCGGACTGTCCTTAAAGTAATCAAGAACATACTCTTTAATACTTCCTGAATAATTAGTAAGCGTTGTAGTTTTTGGCGTAAGCAACCAAACGATATCACGAATATTCTCTTCGATCTTACGTGTGGTTTCCTGCATAGCCTCACCCTGGCTTTTTATAGAAGGAAGCCCGTTAGCCCTTTCCACGATAGATTCGCTCAGCGAGTTGATTTCCTCAAGCTTAGAGTCAAGGTCATTGTGCAGGTTCTGCACCATCCTTAAACGCTCCTGCCCTTCGGCTTCGCTAAACATATTGTCTTCTTTATTCTTTTTAAGTGCATTTCTTCTTAGCACAAAGCCCACAATTACCAAAACGATAAGCACCACTACCCCAATAAAAGTATAGAGGTAAAAATCGTAGCCGGCAGTACTTATACTGCTACTATTATCATCAATCTGTGTAGTAACAACTTTGGTTTTTGATGCCTTTGCCTTAAGCTCGGCAATTTCTTTAGAATGCTTAGCATTGATAAAAGCCTCTTTCTTCTGCTCATGGATTTTGTGGTAACGTACCGATTCAGGATACTGTCTCAGATTCTCATAAGCATTAGCCATACCAAGGCTGGCGTTCATTATAACTTCGTCATATTTTATAGAAGTAGCATCCAGATAAGCCTGCTCATAAAGACGAAGCGATTCGTTATAATCCTCCATCATGGCAAGCACTCCACCAAGGCTACATAAAACATCGGCCACCTTAAAGCGGTCATTAGCACTGTTAAAGTACCCTAAGGCTTCTTTATAGTTCAGGATAGACTGAGGAAAATCGCCAAGCTTTTTGTATGCATTACCCATATGGCTAAGCGTTTGCCCCGCCTGAATTTCCATACCACGCGCCCTGTATATGGCCAGTGCCTGGCTATAGGCTTCAAGAGATTTATCTATTTTATGAAGATTTTCATAGGCAGGTCCAATCCCTGTAAGCGCATCGGCAGTAAGCATCTCGTTATTAAGTTGCTTACCAAGCTTTATCGCTTCAGTGAAATACTGAACAGCTAAATCGTCTCTGTTTTGTTTAACATACAAAAGGCCTATTTCTTTGGAAGTATTAGCTACTCCAAGATTGTCTCTTGTGTTTTTAAATGCCGGTAAAGCCAATATGTAGTTTTTCAGGGCTTCGGCAGTATTGTCGTTTTTAAGGTAGGCAGTAGCTAAAGCAGTGTAGGCTTTACCCATTGTCCTTTCATCTTTGTTCTCTCTGGCAAGTGTCGCACTTTCCTTCAGCAACGATATACCGCTACTGAAATTATTTTTCGAAATTTCTTCAATTCCTTGCTCGAGCAAATGTTTTGGCGAATTATCCTGGGCGAAGCAGTTTAAACCAACCAATAGGGCGAAAAAAAGTAAGATTTTTTTCATTAAACAACGTTTTAGGGGGCTTTAACAAAAATAGTAAAAACCAATCATAAAATAAACTTATTGTTAATTTATAAATATTTTTGAATTTATTCGATGAAAGCGCTAAAATATTCGATACTTAACTTATTTACAAGTTTTTTATTGAAAAAATCTCACGTTTTTCACACTATTTAAAAAACGAACATTGTAAGAAAAATTATTTTTTATTGAGAAACCCCTTTCAAAAGAACTAAACATACAGATTAAGTACATATTTTACCGATGAAATGCGTATTTTTTTGACAAGAGTTTTCGGCTTAAGTAAATCTAAAAAAAAGATTTATTTTTTAAATAAACTGTAAGAATATTCTGGGTATTTATCGAGTTTAATATAATAAATTCCAGTTGCTAACTTTGTTATATCGATACGGTTATGCTCCGAGACTATGGTTCCTCTCAACACTTCTTTCCCACTACTATCATAAAAAAAATAAGCCTGATCTTTTATCGAATTATCAGCATCGATATAGACAATTTCCCGGGTAGGATTCGGATAAATCCGTACAAGATCACGCACCTCATTCTGAGGTATACTCAACTCGAAATTCTCCAGGTAATTTGCCAAAAAAGGAGATAAATCAAAGCGATGCAATTTTTGTACAACATTCACGAAAGGCTGTTTTTCAAGATGCTCATTGGAGACAAAATAAGAGCGTCCGTTTTGGGTTGCAATACCTTCCGTCTGATGAAAACCAAGTCCATTTATGCCAACTTTCCTTTTATTTCCTGAAAGGAAATCATATCCCTTAAAATCATACAACAGATACAAAAAGGGAGTAACAATACCACTGTATCCGCACAAAACAACGAGTTTTTTATCTTCTATAAAAGTTGCCCCGGTTATGAGTCCCTTTACATCTAAAGTACCTTTAAGCTGAGCAACATAAGTACCCGGAGTTTTAGATAATGCATATACACTTGTCTTTTTGCTAACCCACTGCTTTGTAAAAAGATAAATGCTATCCTGCGAAACCACCATTGCCTCACAGTCAAAATCAGTACTATTGTTGTTTTTCGGAGAAAAATCAGTCTGGTCGGCATAACTGAACCTGATGGATTCAATTATTGGATTTCCTGCCATAACCGACGTTTTACTCACTTTAAGGATCTCAAGGTTTTGCCTGTTTCCACCTACGTTATTTCCAAAATCACCAATGTAAAAATTGTCACTATCCTGTGCTATTTCTTCCCAATCCTGATTTACAGCTCCGGTAATGGGCAGCGTTTTGATGATAGCTCCCGTAATGCTATCCAGAGCGTATAGGTTAACATCGGTATTATCATTATGGGTATATAATGTATCATTGCTAAAAATAAGCCCTGAGGTTTCTACAACTTCAGCCGGAAGTACAACCGTTGACACAGCCTGTACTGACACCGACGAATACTGGCAACTTCCGTCATTATGGGTAGCTAAAGGGTTATAGTTTGAGCTTAGTGGGTCGGTACAGCCAAAAACCTGGGCCGAAGCCCAATTGCCTGTTACTAACAAAACCACTATTAAAACCCAATTTTTCACTACTTATAGTTTTATATGATAAAGGTAGTGATTACGGAAACAAATAAAAAAACCATTCACATTAGCAAATGGTTTCAAATTTCAGTTTTTAGTTTTATTTATAGTGAATTTCGGTTGTTTCATTTAATATGAGTAACGTTGACTTCATTTGTCGTTGGTCTTTACTAACACTGTAAAAGTATAAGAAACCAAAATACATCAACTTAAAAATTAAGAATAATTCGACATAACCCGAAAGTTAACCGACAAAAAACAGATTGAGTGTTAGGATTTCTTACTCATAATACACCTCTCTTATCGAGTACGGTATTGAGCCATTATTTTTAAAACATCTCACTTTTACAGGATAATTACCGGCGTTAAATTGGTATTCATAGTTAAAAGCATCTCCATTGCTATCGGTGCGCTTTGCAACATATTTTGTATTGCCCAGGCTTTGGGTTAAAAAACCATTTATCAGGAGCGCATTGATTGCATTGCCTTTAAACAGGTTAAGCACTATTTTATGCTGATGCCCTAAAGGAGCTGGCTCGTTGATATATTCAAAATCCGAAATAAAGGATCCGTTTTTATACTTTAAAATATTATCATCGGTATATGTAAGTTCCTCGGTGGCAGAACCTACTGTCTTTTTATACAATTGACCTGCATTATTGATGTAATATACCGCATAAACCGGTTCTCCTGAACCTGTGGTGGTAGCAGTAATGGTATTAGTACTGTTTTCGGTATAAACAAAGGTAGTAGAAGCTGTTGTAGTACCCGTTTCATTTTTAGACACTACCCTACCTAAGTTGTCATAGGTAAGCACATAACCATAATCAGGTGTTTGCAGGCCGCTTGCAGCCGAATAATGCGTCATACTCTCTAAGGTACCTGAGGCATTATAAGCAAACTCGCTTTTCGCCGAAAGCTCATTGAGATTATTGTATTGCTCTTCAAGTACAGCTTTGTCTTCGTCAAAATAGGTTTTGGAAGTAAGTTTTACCGAACCATCAGGGTTGAATTCCGTTTGTACAATTTCACGAAGTATTTTTTCGCTATTCTCTCCGGAAGTGTCTTTACCGGAATTGTCGTCGTTTGAGCACGATGCCATTACCATGGCAAAACATGCAAGCAGTAATCTGGTTTTCATAGTGGGGGACTATTTTATACTGCTAAGTAAGAGCAAATTTATCACATATCAAAAAAACAAATAAAAAACCCATTCTAAGCGAATGGGTTATATATTATTTATAAGTTATCGTCACTATCTGCGATGGCTGACTTCCACCATTTTTATATTTAGTTATTTTTATTGGATAACCAAACACATCAAACTCATAGTTATAATTAAATATTATTGAACCCGAATCGCCTGGTTCAACACTTTGTGTAACATATTTTGTGCTACCGAACGCTAGAACACTGAAGGAATTCGTCAATACTGCATTCTGCCTGTTACCATAAGAGTTCACAAACATATTATGATACTGTCCTTTAAGAGCATTCCCTATACCATAACTTAACGTAATTGTACCTGAGCCTGTTGCTGAAGAATAGCTTTGTAAATCCAGGCCATCAAAAACACTCTCCATATCGAGAGCAGAAGAATCAGAAGTTCTTTTGATTATATTTCCAACCGCATCTACAAAATAAGTACGTTGCTCTGTATAAAATACTATTTCTTCATTTTCCTGTCCTGAATTGTTACTTTGTAGATATCCCTTTAGATTATTAGAAATGGTACCATCGCTATTATATTGGAAAGTATATAAATAATATTGCAATTGTGACATTTCAGCAGTATCCAATGTATAAAGATATTCTATAAGCCTACCTGAATTATCATAAGTAAATTCAGTTTTACTACGAACATCAAAATCAGAATCCTCACTCTCTGTTTTAGAAAGTAAACCTGTATCTCCGTAAGTATATATAGACTGAAACGTTACAATTCCTTCAGCAGAAAAGCTCTTATTGGAAAGTATTTTATCATGGTCATCAAAAATATATTCTGTTGTTGAAGATACCTCTCCATTATTTTCATAATTAGTATATAAAACTTTATCAAGTTTTTTGGGTGATTGTTCAGGGACAGTATTATCCACCGGAGTACTGTCATCACTGCTACAAGAAATAAAAAAAAGTGCCATTAGAGCACATACCAACTTGGTTTTCATAATTTGATTTAGTTTGTTCAGGCAAAACTACAAGATAAATTTTTACAATGAAAACCGATGTAAAATTTCTTTAGCAAAAGTTAAATGATTTCTGCTCCTATAGTAATGTTTTTACCTTTAAGTAAACATTAAAAACAAACCGCTATGAGAGATTTATTAAGAGCATTATTAGCAGGCTGGGGCGCCAAGAAAGCGGGCTTCGGCTGTATAGGAACCATTATTGTATTTATAATACTATACTGGCTGCTGGGGCACGTTTTTTAGACAGCCCTATGCAGCTCCGGCTGCGGCAGCTTGTGCTTCGATATAAAAGTAAACCGATAAAAGCCAAAGCATTTTATCCTGTTCTTCATCAGCAAAAGCATCACTGAGCATTACCCGGTAATCCTGAGAAAATTTATTCCACTGAAAATTGGAATGCACTTCCAACAATATTTCATTTCTATGGTTCTTTATTACATATCCCCCTTTAAAGAAACCTTTGGGCGTTAGCGTTAACGGACGCTCTTCATCCATAGCTTGAGTAATCACATAGCCCTTCCAGGTGTTCTTAACCGTAAACACTACCTTACCGTCTTTTATCACCTCATACCTGAAATTCCAAAAGCCTGTGGGACATATCCTGTAAACACTTTCACCAATAGTAATGACCGCCATTTGCGAATACCATTTAGGATATTCCATAACTCCTATAACCTCATCGTTACAACGGGCGGTGTACTTTCTCTTTTCGGATTTTATAGTAATGGTTTTCATGGTTGATGATTTGTTACGTAAAGAAAACAATACTATTAGCAACAACCAAAAATCATGATGCAGATGTTGGCAGGGTTGTTACAAAAAAAGCCCCCACTTTCGCGGAGGCAATCTTTAAATATTTCAATTATTAAATCTTTAAATCTAAAAGATTACATATTCCTTCTGTACTGCCCACCCACTTCAAACAGGGCAGCAGTAATCTGGCCAAGGGAGCACACTTTAGCAGCTTCCATTAGCTCATCGAATATGTTTTTGTTGTTAATCGCAGCATCCTGAATAATCGCAAGGCGCTCTTCTACCTGTTTTGCATTGGCAGCATGAAGCGTTTCAAGCGTTTTGATCTGGAACAGCTTTTCTTCTTCCGTAGCACGGATAACCTCAGCAGGAACTACTGTTGGCGAACCTTTAGAACTCAGGAACGTATTTACCCCAATAATAGGGAACTCGCCTGTATGCTTAAGGGTTTCGTAGTATAGCGACTCTTCCTGTATCTTAGAACGCTGGTACATGGTTTCCATAGCACCAAGTACACCGCCACGCTCTGTGATACGGTCAAACTCTGCCAATACCGCTTCTTCGACAAGGTCGGTAAGCTCTTCGATGATAAACGATCCCTGGATTGGGTTTTCATTTTTCGCAAGACCAAGCTCTTTGTTGATGATAAGCTGAATAGCCATTGCACGGCGTACGCTTTCTTCCGTTGGCGTAGTAATTGCCTCGTCATAAGCATTAGTATGCAGTGAGTTACAGTTATCATAGATTGCATACAGCGCCTGAAGCGTTGTACGGATATCATTAAAATCTATTTCCTGTGCGTGAAGTGAACGACCTGATGTCTGGATGTGGTATTTCAACATCTGAGCACGCTCGTTAGCGCCATATTTGTTCTTAAGTGCTTTCGCCCAAATCTTACGCGCTACACGCCCGATTACTGCATACTCAGGATCAATACCGTTACTAAAGAAGAACGACAGGTTCGGACCAAAGTCGTTAATGTTCATGCCACGGCTCAGGTAGTATTCTACATAAGTGAATCCGTTAGCCAGCGTAAACGCCAACTGTGTGATTGGGTTCGCACCCGCCTCGGCAATGTGGTAACCTGAAATCGAAACCGAATAGAAGTTCCTCACATTTTTAGTGATGAAATACTCCTGAACGTCACCCATCAGTCGAAGCGCAAACTCCGTAGAGAAGATACAGGTATTTTGTGCCTGGTCTTCTTTAAGGATATCCGCCTGAACGGTACCACGAACCTGTGTAAGGGTACGCACTTTTATTTCATTATATACATCAGCAGGCAGCACCTGATCTCCGGTAACACCTAAAAGCATTAACCCTAGGCCATCATTACCTTGTGGAAGGTCGCCATTGTAGCGCGGACGCTCCACGCCTTTAGCTTTGTATATATCGTTTATTTTTTTCTCAACTTCTTTCTCAAGGCCGTTCTCTTTAATGTAAATTTCACATTGCTGATCGATAGCGGCATTCATAAAGAAACCTAACAGCATTGGTGCAGGACCATTGATGGTCATACTCACCGATGTCATTGGGTGGGCAAGGTTAAAGCCTGAGTATAGTTTCTTGGCATCGTCAAGACAACAGATAGAAACCCCTGCATTACCAATTTTACCGTAAATATCCGGACGGTGGTCAGGGTCATTACCATAAAGGGTAACAGAGTCAAATGCTGTAGAAAGACGTTTTGCCGGCATACCTAAACTCACGTAATGGAAACGGCGGTTAGTACGCTCCGGTCCGCCCTCTCCTGCAAACATACGCGTAGGGTCTTCGCCCTCACGCTTGAACGGATATAATCCTGACGTGAACGGGAATTCGCCCGGTACATTTTCCTGAAGACACCATCTAAGGATATCACCCCAAGCCTGATATTTAGGCAGGGCAACCTTTGGTATCTGCGAATGCGAAAGCGATTCGGTATGCGTTTGTATTTTAATCTCTTTATCCCTTACTTTGAAAGAATAAACAGGATTTTTGTATTTGTTTACCTTGTCATCCCATGTAAGGATGATTTCCCAGTTGTAGGGATCAAGGTTCATTTTCACTCTGTCAAACTCCTTAAGAAGTAGCGACATGAATTGTTTTTTGTCTTCTTCCTTAACTTCAACAGAAGTCTCAACAATACCCGATTTATCAATTGTAGGCGTTACACCTGCAACAGTCTCTATGGTTTTGAAGATACCATATAGTTTTTGGGCAACATCCTGCTGGCTTAGGGCAACCTCATCATACTTACGGTTGTTCTCTGCAATTTCAGAAAGGTAACGCGTTCTGTGCGGAGGGATAACAAATATCTTCTCGCTCATTTCGCGCGTAATCTCGAAAGTCGACTTAAGTCCTGCACCTGTTTTCTCCTCTACCCTGTCCATGATCTTTTTGTAAAGGGTATTCATGCCCGGGTCGTTAAACTGCGAAGCGATGGTACCAAATACAGGAAGGTCGTCAGGGTTAGCATCCCACAGGTTGTGGTTACGCTGGTATTGTTTCTTAACATCACGAAGTGCATCAAGCGAACCGCGTTTGTCAAATTTGTTGATAGCTACAAGGTCGGCAAAATCAAGCATGTCGATTTTCTCCAACTGGGTAGCAGCACCAAACTCAGGTGTCATTACATAAAGCGAAACATCAGAGTGCTCAAGGATTTCGGTATCTGATTGTCCGATACCTGATGTCTCAAGAATGATAAGATCATATTTAGCTGCCTTAAGTACCTGAATGGCCTCGGCAACATATTTTGAAAGTGCAAGGTTAGACTGACGTGTAGCCAATGAACGCATATATACCCTTGGGTTGTTGATGGCATTCATACGGATACGGTCACCTAAAAGCGCACCGCCTGTTTTACGTTTTGAAGGGTCAACCGAAATAAGACCGATGGTTTTCTCCGGGAAATCGATAAGGAAACGACGTACAAGCTCATCTACAAGCGATGATTTACCTGCACCCCCCGTACCTGTAATACCCAGTACCGGAATATTGGTTGTTTCGTTTTGTTTATGGATAGCATCAAGTGTGTCCTTAGCAATTTCAGGGAAGTTCTCCGCCGAAGAGATTACCCTTGCTATAGCCGTAGGATTTTTTTCAGCCAGATGATTTAGCTCACCGTTTAGGGTATCTCCCACAGGAAAATCAGCTCTTTGCACAAGGTCATTGATCATCCCCTGAAGACCAAGCTCACGCCCGTCGTCCGGAGAATAGATACGGGTGATTCCGTACTCATGAAGTTCCTTAATTTCCTCAGGAAGGATTACTCCTCCTCCGCCACCGAAGATCTTAATGTGCCCTGCTCCTTTTTCTTTAAGCAGGTCGTACATGTATTTAAAATATTCGTTATGCCCACCCTGGTAAGAGGTCATGGCAATAGCGTTTGCATCTTCCTGAATAGCAGTATTCACCACTTCTTCCACACTACGGTCGTGCCCAAGGTGAATAACCTCAACACCGGTAGCCTGAATGATTCGGCGCATGATATTAATAGCAGCATCGTGCCCGTCGAACAGGGATGCAGCAGTAACAATTCTTACTTTATTATTAGGAATATAAGGTTGTGCTTGTTCCATTCTGAATTATATTCAATTTTGATGGCGCAAGTTACGGAAATATTAAATTTTTCAAAGCAAAATGCCCCTAGAAAAATCGTTATAGTAAAATATAAGGAACTACCTTACAATATGCTCCAGTTCTCCATCTTGCATAAAGAGCACTCGGGTACGGAACGACTGCGATTTTACATTGGTAGGATACCAGTCACGCCCTTTGGCAGCTATAATGAACAAGCCCTCATCATCACCTGATGCCGTAAAAGCATCGGCACGCGGCTGGCGTTTAAAGATGGGCACACCCTCTTCCTTGGCCAGGGTATCGGCAAGTTCTTTTACATTATTTGTCACCAGGCCAATCTCACTTATGGAAATGTATGACCTGCTGCTGTAAGGTTCATCATCATAAGCGCGATTAGGGTATCGGGTAATAAATTCTACAATATTGCCATTATTGTCATAAAAGTAAAACGACTTGGCGTCCCAGTTTATAAAATTGACTATCTCCTCGCCTTCTACAGGTATAAGGCCCACTTGTTCCCGGATATGGTGGTGCGCATCAAAAAAGCGGTTGTTGGGTACATCAATAGCAAAATGATATACCGGTTTTAATCCTTCAGATTTTTTAAAGATCAGCTTGGTAAAACCTACCTGAAAGAACAGAGCATCCTTTTCGGTAAAAAACGGAGTAAGCCCTAAAGTCTTTTTATAAAATTTTTCCGTAGCGGCGAGATCGTCACTAAGAATTTCGAGTTCAATAATATTCATCTTCTGTGTGTGGTGCAAACCACTAATTTAATGATAATTGCAAAGGCAAAATGTAAAACAAAAGGTAATTAAATGCTAAATCTTCCACTTTTCCGATATTCATAAAATTCTTACCTCAATACTAAAAAAACGAAACCATTATAGCTTTTTAAACCGTTAATTACTAAAATAGTAACACATACTTTGCAGCAGTTATATAAATATCAAAACCCGAGCCATTCGGTATATATATTTGTTATTTTTGCATTCAGCCTGGTGAACTCATTATTCAGAGATGAATTCAACCACAAAGGTCACGAAGTATTCACTACGCTCACAAAGCTTTGTGCGCTTAGTGGCTTCATAGTGTTCCTTGTGGTTAAGAGAACACAAAGCCGCTAACTATAAAAGAGATAATGAAATTCCCTAAATACTACCTCGCTGCAGTAACCGCCTTTGTTATTTGGGGGTTCTTCAGTTTCGGGCTAAAACCCATCCACGATTATCCTTCACAAGACATCCTTTTTTACCGTGTATTTACGTGTATAATCCTTATGGTAATTATCAATTTCACAGTACGAAGGGATAAGATAAAGGAAACGCGAACCTACCTGAAAGCACTTACCAAAACCGAAAGACGAAACCAGTGGCTTTTAATAGCAGGAAGTTCGGTATTGCTTACCGGCAACTGGGGATTGTTTATTTATGTCATGAACCAGATCAGCGTTAAGGCAGCATCGTTTGCTTACCTGGTATGCCCTATCCTTACTACGTTTTTTGCATTTATCATCCTGAAAGAAAGACTGCACAAAATACAATGGCTGGCAGTATTTATGAGTTTTGTTAGTTGTGCCATACTATCCTATAACGACCTGCGTGATGCCATGTTTAGTATTGTGGTTGCTGCTACCTATGCCCTATACCTTGTATTACAGAAACGCATCACCATGCCGGACAGATTTATATTGCTTACACTCCAAATAGGGATTGTAGCATTGATATTACTGCCTTTCTACCCTGTGTATAGCAGTACACCTCCGATAGAAGTTACATTCTATTTGTTCATACTGCTAATTGCCGTGTTGTTCACCATCATCCCAATGTTCCTGAACCTCTTTGCCATGAAAGGCATCAACTCATCCACTATCGGGATATTAATTTACCTGAACCCTCTTATCGCATTTGCTTTGGCAATATTGTATTACAAAGAAGACATTACTTTTGAGCAGATTCTTTCGTATTCGCTGATATTGGTATCAATTGTAGTATTTAATATTGGAAGTTATCTGAAAATGAAGGCTATTGAAAAATAAACTCCATGGCAAAAAAACTTACTGAAGCGCAATTACAGGAACTGAACCATATATATGAATGGTCTTTAACAATTGTGAACTATATGATTACCAAATACCCCAATTCTAACTTTAAGATGCTCAAAGAAGCTATCTGTGATGGCTTTGAAAAACAAAATTTACGAGGAATGAGATATGTATATAGTGACATGAACGAGATGGCAACAATGACATCTAAAAAAGAAGAGCTTACTGAAATTAACGCCCTTATAAAAGAAAAATTTGGTTTCGATTTCAGTCTTGTAAACAAAAAAGACATCCAAAAAGTAAAACGCATATTGAAAAAAGGCAAAATTGCAAATGCTGATGAATACCGCTTTTTACTCAGCCGCGCTGACGCTATTTATGATAATAAAGATTATTTAGAGGAACTAAATGCTATCAATACACTGCTTTCTGCCTATACTGAATTTGAAAAGAATTAATTCCCTACAGGAAACAATTATCTCCCTCACATTCTCTACCAACATTAAATCGCTATGCGATATTTTCAACCACGTTTCCCGTAGGGAAATAATGTTGGTAGCAATCGAAATTTGGTATCGAAAAAATTTCCCGTAGGGAATAAATTCGCTCTAAATAATCAAATCACCACACCAACAAATCAACTTCACAATAAAAAGGAATGGTTTTTGTTTTAGCTTTGAAAAAAATTCACACATGAAAAAATTCCTTCTTTCCCTTATGGTAGCGGCAATGGTGCCGGCTGCAGCAAACGCACAATTAGGCGGACTTCTTGACAAAGCAAAAAGTACTGTAAACATTGCTACCGGAAAATCAACACTAAGCAATACCGAAATAGGCAACGGACTTAAAGCCGCCCTTCAGGAAGGTGTAACCAAACAGGTTAGCAAACTTACCGCTGTTGACGGTTTCTATAAAAACGAAGCCGTAAAGATCCTCCTGCCTGAAGAACTACAGAAAGTGGATAAAAAAATGCGCCAGATGGGAATGAGCAAAATGGCCGACGAAGGCTTACTACTGCTAAACCGTGCTGCCGAGGATGCCGTAAAAGAAGCTACTCCAATATTCGTTAACGCGATAACAAGCATGAGCTTTACCGATGCAAAGAACATCCTTATGGGTGCAGATAATTCGGCGACTGCCTATCTGCAAAAAACAACCTCAACACCTTTGTATTCTAAATTCAGTCCTGTTGTACAGACTTCATTAAACAATGTCGGAGCCGATGTGATCTGGAAAAGTATTATCGAAAAATACAACAGCTTTCCTCTTGTAACCAAAGTTAATCCTGATCTTACCGATTATGTTACCGATAAAGCGATGGATGGTGTGTTTAAAATGATTACGGTAGAAGAAAAAAATATTAGGACAAATTTATCATCACGAACATCAGATTTACTGAAAAAAGTATTTGCTTTACAGGATAAGAAATAACACCTAAGCATATACCATGAAACGACTTTTTATCCCACTTATCGCAATCAGCTTAACCCTTTCAGGCTGCGCCGAACTACAACAGGTAGCCAGCCAGTTACCACAAACTACCGGAATACTTTCTAATGCTGATATAGCAGCAGGACTTCGCGAGGCTTTGGATAACGGTATCGACAAGCAGGTTACCAAACTTACCGCAGTAGATGGTTTCTATAAAAACCAGATGGTCAAGATACTTTTACCTTCTGAACTGCAACAGGTAGATAAAACGCTTCGTGATATTGGTCTTGGCAGCCTTGCCGACGAAGGTCTTAAATTAATGAACCGCGCTGCGGAGGATGCCGTAAAAGAAGCTACACCGATATTTGTAACTGCCGTTAAGGAAATCACCTTTACAGATGCTAAAAATATCCTGATGGGCAATGACGAGGCTGCAACTTCTTATCTAAGAACAAAAACCACATCGCCCTTGTATGCCAAATTCAACCCGGTTATAAAGTCGTCTTTCAGTAAAGTAGGTGCCGATAAAGTATGGAAAAACATAATAACCAAGTACAATGCGGTGCCTTTGGTTAAAAAAGTTAACCCAGATTTAACAGACTATGTTACTAACGAAGCACTTGACGGAGTATATAAAATGATTGCCGTTGAAGAAAAAGATATTCGAAACAATGTAAACGCCCGTACTTCGGTGCTTCTTAAAAAAGTGTTCGCAGCACAGGACAACAAGTAGCTAAAGTTTTTATTATCAAACAAATAGATATAACATATCCTTAACATTGTTGCGGAAATTATTTAAGTAATTTGCAGGTGCAAATAAATGGTTTTCTCACATTTTGGTTAGGGTTAGTTAAAAAAATGCCGGTATACAACTACCGGCATTTTTGTTTTTTGTAAGAAAAATATTTACCTAAAAATGATATTCTTTTGATAAATAAATGTTAAATTTAACATATTTTTACATTTATAACTTTTTAATTACCAAAACTAAAGAACTTATGAAACCACTTTACCCGATACTCATCGCGCTCATCGGCGCGTCATTGGGTGTCTTTTTTGTTTACAACGGCGTAGACAAACACTTTATCTCCCCCTGTAATGTTTATGGCCCTGAGAGCACACTACCTCAGGATTATATTAACCTGATGACTGCACTTTGCAGCTCGGGCTTTACAAAAGTGGTGGGCTCATTAGAGGTGTTTGCAGGCATTTTGCTCGTGTTTCCAAGGACAAGGTTACTGGGCACAATTGTTTTACTACCGGTTATTTCTTCTATTTTTCTTTTCCACCTGCTTTTGGACAACAGGCCGGATGAACTTATAGAAACCGGAATACCTCTCGCCGGTGTTTTTCTAATGCTGTTATACCATTACAAAGAATGGCGATTCATGATTCATGGAAAGAGTAAGCAATACTCTTTTTCATAATGATAAAGCCGCTGCATCCCCAACAGCGGTTTTTTTATAACCAATTCTTAAATTTTCAGCCATGCGGCCTTATAGTTGCTATAGTTTCCTATTTTTGCTAAAAAATAGGAGAAGTGAAAAAGAGCGTACTCGTTTTATGCCTTATGATGATAAGCACCTTAGCCACTGCACAGGAATGGAACACCGACCTTGCAGTTGCTAAAAAGAAAGCTACTGCAGCAAACAAGAACATACTATTGGTTTTCTCGGGATCCGACTGGTGTATGCCATGCATGTATCTTGAAAAAGAAGTGTGGCCAAGCGAAGAGTTCATAGCGGCTGCCGAAAAAAACTGGATATTGCTCCGTGCTGATTTTTTACAGAAAAAGGGTAACCCCGAACCTGTAAACGTAAACGACATGAAAATGATCCTGACCGAAAAGTACAATCGTGACGGCTTTTTCCCCTACTTCGTAATGCTGGATAAAAACGGTAAAGTCCTTGCCAAATCAGGTTATGAAGACAAAGAAACCGTAAAAGAATATATTGTGATGTTTAAAAAAATGTCCCGATAATCCAACTATTCCGAACGCTCAATAAGCGTGTTTAGCTGACCATCAAAAATTTCCTGCTTAAAAATTTTCCTGTCTGATTTATCAATATAATATTTTACCTGAGAGGTAATACCTTTAATTGTTTCCATGGTGGTTACTATCCATACTAAATTCAGTCCGTTCTTGTTCCTGTAAGTTCCCGATTTCACATCCATTATTTTTTGGATAACAATCCCCTTTTTAGCCGGATGATAGTCATAGGTAGTTATCTCTTTAGTATAACCGTCTTTGTACGGAAGCAGACGCACTAAATAAGGGAAAAAGTTACTGTCAAAATATTTACCAGCAGCAACTTCCTCATTTACCTTAACCTCTTTTTTCTGAATCTTATCATTATAGCTGCCTGTTACAGATGCTCCAAACTTAAGCTTAACAGCACGTTCAAGATTATCAGAATAATGTCGTATAGGCGATAAATTAGACCTTAGCGTAATTGTCGAATCTATCCAGGTAGTTTTAGCATTGTTTACATCTATATCGTTAACAATAGCAATCTTATATTTCCCGGGCTGGATAGAGGTATTAATACGGGCTACTTCATGCTTGTTCCCTTCCTGAACAATATACCACTTCATTTGGTAACGTTCCGGCTGAATATATTTGGTTTCAAATATGGTGTCTCCGGGAATAACAGCATGTTGCGCAAAAAGCGATGTAAAGGTAAAAAGCAGTATAGTGGCAAATATCTTTTTCATGGCAGTAGTTTAGTTTAACAGCCAAATATAAATATTTTAACCGACTATAGAAACTTAATGATGATGACCGTGGTCGTGATCATGATCGTGGTCAACCATACGTTCTCTTAACTGCTTAAAATAAGGAAATGCTTTTACAAGCCTGCTACCATACCATGAGAACATTTCGCCATCTACAAATATAGTCTGTGCATGATGCGTATGTCTCCCCAGCTCAAAAGCATCTTCATCCTTAAAGGGATAAGGCTCAGACGAAAGGAATATGATATGCGGATCACCCTGAATTCGCATTTTTTGCACAATCACTTCAGGATAGCGCCCTTCGTTCTTTTCGTAGATGTTCGTTATCTTATTTAATTTAAGAAGCTCGTTGATAAAGGTATCATTACCGGCAACCATATAAGGGTTTTTCCATATAAAATAAGCTGCTCTTTTTTCAGGCTTATCCTTTATGTACTCTTTAAAATCAGCAAGACCAAAGTTTATCTTATCAATCCACTGGCGTGCCTGAGTGCGTACAGAGAAGATTTGCCCCAATTGCTCAATCATTGCAATATTATTGTCGATTGTAATGATATCGCTAACCCACACTGGTGCTATGTCTTTTAGCGACTCAACAATCTCGAGGGTATTCTCTTCTTTATTGGCAATGATAATATCCGGCTGAAGCAACCTTATCTTTTCTATATGCACCTTTTTAGTACCACCAATTATCTTTTTGGTCGATTTTAAATGGTATGGATGTACACAGAATTTAGTTATCCCAACAATCTTATCCTCCAGCCCCAAATCGAAAAGCAATTCGGTTTGCGATGGTACAAGTGATACGATACGCTTAGGAGTTTCTGTAAAAGTATGGGTGTTACCTATTTGGTCGGTGAATGTTTTCATTGACTAATGTTCTGGGTTTGGAGTTTAGGGTTCTTACTCAGAACGCTGAACTCAGGACTCTAAATAAATTTAACCTAAAAGAGCTTCCATTTCCTGTTGCATCTTTAGTGCTTCCTCTCTTGCTTTTTCAGCAAAATCTTCACCGTTCGATGCGTAAATAATCCCTCTTGACGAGTTGATAAGCAAACCAACCTTATCATTCATTCCGTATTTGCAGACCTCCTGAAGGCTGCCTCCCTGTGCTCCCACTCCGGGAACTAAAAGGAAACTGTCAGGAACGATTTGGCGAATGCCTGTAAAATATTCTGCTTTGGTAGCACCAACCACATACATCAGGTTTTGGCTGTTCTTCCATTCCTTCGACGTTTTCAGCACCATCTTGTAAAGCTCTTCGCCTTCGGCAGTTTTGGTCTGAAAATCGAAAGCACCTTCATTAGAGGTAAGAGCCAAAAGAATAGTAAACTTATTCTCGAAAGCCAGAAATGGTTCCACGCTGTCTTTACCCATATAAGGCGCCACGGTAACCGAATCAAAATTCAGGTCCTCAAGGAATGCTTTGGCATACATGGTAGAAGTATTACCGATATCGCCACGTTTAGCATCGGCAATGGTAAAGATATCAGGGTGTTTTTCGTTCAGGTACTTGATCGTTTTTTCAAGCGACATCCAGCCTTTAAGTCCGTAGGCTTCATAAAAAGCCGTATTAGGCTTATAGGATACGGCAAGGTCGTGCGTAGCATCGATAATAGCTTTATTGAATTCAAAGATCGGGTCTTCTGTTGCTAAAAGATGCTGTGGAATTTTATTCAAATCTACATCTAATCCAATGCATAAGAATGATTTCTTCTTCTGAATCTGTTCAAATAGGTGTTGGGTATTGGGTATTGGGTGTTTGTCGTTAGCCATTAAGTTATAGATTATTTTCTACATATTTTTTCAAAGCCTGTATCCTTTTCTGAATAGTATGAAGTTCAGAAATTAAATTAAAATACTGCTCGTTTTTTATAAAATTAAGTTCTTTTGCGATTTCAATTTGTGTTTCTAACTCAAAAGACGAACCTAAACTTATTTGAAGGAATCTTGAAAAATCCCTTTGAGAATTCCGGGAACACCCTTCAGCAATATTTGAAGGTATTGAAACGGCGCATCTAGAAATTTGAGAGGAAAGCCCATATTTTTCAGTTGCTGGAAAAGTATCTGTTATTTGATAAATCTTCTTTACAAATAGAACAGAACTTTTCCAAACATCTAAATCCCTGAAATTTCTCATTACATACCGGATATTGCTAATACCTAAAACCTAAGAGCTAAAACCAGTATTAATATTCGCTTTCTTTAAGCTTTTCTGTATTGTTTACCAACTGAAGCTCGTCAATAAGCTTCTGAACGTTACCATTCATTACACCATCAAGGTCATAAAGTGTAAGACCAATTCTGTGGTCAGTTACACGTCCCTGAGGGTAGTTGTAGGTACGGATCTTAGCTGAACGGTCACCACTACTTACCTGAGAGTTACGTTTTGCTGCGTCCTCTTCCTGTTTTTTAGCAAGCTCCATCTCGTAAAGACGTGAACGTAGTACCTGTAGTGCTTTATCTTTATTTTTATGCTGTGATTTTTCGTCCTGACACTGTGCCACAAGACCTGTAGGAATGTGTGTCATACGCACGGCTGATTTCGTCGTGTTTACCGACTGACCACCCGGACCAGATGAACAGAAAAGGTCGATACGTACATCGTTCATGTCGATTTGCACGTCAAATTCCTCTGCTTCCGGAAGTACCATTACGGTAGCTGCCGAAGTGTGGATACGTCCCTGAGTTTCTGTCTGAGGTACACGCTGTACACGGTGTACACCTGCTTCAAACTTAAGGGTACCATAAACATCTTCTCCGGTAACTTCAAAAATAACCTCTTTAAAACCACCCGAAGTACCTTCGCTTATATCTACAACGCTGGTTCTCCAGCCCATGCCTTCGCAGTATTTGGTATACATCCTGTAAAGGTCACCTGCAAAGATACTCGCCTCATCACCACCCGTACCTGCACGGATCTCAACCATTACGTTCTTAGCATCTTCAGGGTCTTTAGGGATAAGCATGAATTTGATCTCTTCTTCAAGCTGCGGAAGTCTTTCCTTAGCAGCATCAAGTTCCATCTTAGCCATCTCTACCATTTCTGCATCACTGCCATCAGCAATAATCTCCTGAGCCTCGGCCATGTTACCCGTAACCTTAATGTACTCTTCACGCTTTTCTACAAGCCCTTTAAGGTCTTTATATTCTTTATTAAGCTGAACATAACGCTTTTGGTCCGCAATTACATCCGGCTGGATGATAAGATCCGAAATCTCGTCAAACTTCTGCTTTATTATCTGTAACCTGTCTAACATATCTTTAATTCCTTATTTGGAGGTGCAAAATTACGCATTTTTTTTGATTCTCAATGCGGTATATTCAATACAAAAACCATTCCGGTTAAGAACAGTTTTTACAGTTACCCGTTACCCAGCTGGTAACGCTTTTTTGCACATAACCCTCCGGTAAATTAACGGTAACTTTTTCTTCAAGGCATTCTACCTTCTGGCAGCTAATGCACTTAAAATGAAAATGATCGTGGTCGTGCGTATGCTCATTACAGCTATGGCACAAAGCAAAGTAATACTTACCATCATCGGCCAGAATCTTATGTGTAATGCCATCTTCGCAAAAGCTGTTCAACACACGGTAAATGGTAACGCGATCCATTTCGCCCTTAATTTCATTCTCAATCATTTCCTGGCTTAATGCCGCATTAGCATCCTTCAGCAGACTTAAAATAGCTGCTTTTGCAGGTGTATTTCTTCTTTTCATTTTGTTAATGCAAATTTGTTGCAGTAAATTAATGCAATCACATTGCAATAATACAAAAAATAGTTAGCTTTGCCAAATCATTAATCACTACAAATCATGAACAGTTACGAAATAATCATCATTGGTGGAAGCTATTCCGGGCTATCTGCCGCTATGGCTTTGGGCAGGGCATCGCGAAAAACACTGGTAATAGATGCGGGAGAGCCCTGCAACAGGCAAACGCCACACTCTCATAATTTTATTACCCATGACGGCGAAGTCCCCTCCGTAATTTCTGCAAAAGCAAAAGAACAGGTTCTTACCTACCCTACAGTTACGTTTATACAAGACAGAGCTCTAAAAGGTATTAAGACCGAAACGGGATTTGACATTACTACCGAAAGCGGAAAAACTTTTAGCACTAAAAAATTATTACTCGCAACAGGGGTTAAAGATATTATGCCGGACATTGACGGATTTGCCGAATGTTGGGGCATATCAGTTATTCATTGTCCGTATTGCCACGGCTATGAGGTAAAGGGAGAAAAAACGGCGCTTATGGCGAATGGACCAATTGCTGAGCACTTTCTGCCTTTGCTGTTACAATGGACCAAAGATCTTACTTTATTCACCAATGGAAAATCGACAGTAAGTGAAGAAGTCGCTGCCAAATTCAGGAAGCGTAATATCGAAATCATTGAAACTGAAATAGAAAGCGTACAGCACACAAATGGTTATATGGAAAGTATTACACTGAAAGATGGAAACATTCATCATTTTAAAGCCATGTATGCCAAAATACCTGCTGTACAGCACACTTTTATACCCGAAGATCTTGGTATCATACTAGACGATTCAGGATTAATTGAAGTAGACGAATTTAAACGCACAAACATTCCCGACGTATTTGCCTCGGGTGACTGCACCAGCATGGGACGCGCTGTTATAATGGCAGCAGAAGCCGGAACAAGAGCCGGTGTTACCATCAATAATGATTTGTGTGCCGCTGATTTTCAGTAAAAAATACCAAAAAATAGGGATTTTATAATAATTGGTTTTGGCAGAAATTTGCAGCTTAACCCTAACAACCAAAATCATGAAAAAAACTTTATTTTCAAAACTGGCAACAGTAATACTTCTACTTGTCTTTGTAGCTTGCGGTGACGACGACAGTAAAAATACCGGTAATTCAAACCCAAACGATAAAATTATAGGCACATGGGTCTATAATGGTTACTATGATGAGCAAGGCACTTTTGTAGCTGATGACACTAATGAGTGCTGGGCATACAACATAACATTTAAGAGCGACGGAAGCGGAAATGAATTTGAAAAAGATTGCCAGAATGGAAATACCACTAACAACCATTCATGGAAAAATATGGGCAACAATGCCTACAAAATCACTTTCTCAAATGAGAATATTGATCTTATAAATGTAACGTTTACAAGCGATACCCAAGCTGATGTCAGTTGGGATGGCGGCACAACAAAAGAAAGGTTCACCAAACAATAATGGTTTAAAATTGGTTATTTTAGTGCAGGCTTCGGCCTGCATTTTTGTTTAGTATTATTCTTACTGTGTATCTACATTAATATTTTGCATCTTTGTTAATCCTTCTAAAAAATCAATTATGAAACAACAAATTACATTAGCTATAGTTACAACCTTTTTGATGCTAACGGCCTGTAAAAAGGAAACTTCTACAGATATTTCCACTACAGAAGGCACCACTGAAAAAACTTATAGCAATATTGAAAAGGCAAACTGGTTTCTTGGTGAGTGGGCAAACACATCTAACGAGGGTGAACTTACCGAACGCTGGAAAAAAGAGAATGATTCTGTTTTTCATGGTGAGTCTTATTTTGTGAAAGAGAACAAGGACACCGTTTTTGCAGAACATGTAAAATTATGGGAGGCAAATGGCAAGCTTACTTATACTGTAACCGTACCCAACCAAAATAATGGCGAAGCTGTTGATTTTGAAATGACCTCATCGACAACTAATCAGATAGTTTTTGAAAACCCTAAACACGATTTCCCAAATAAAATAACATACAACAAAGTAGGCAACGATTCGTTAGTTGCTGAAATATCCGGAATCCAGAAAGGCAAGCCGGCATCAGAGAAATTTGCCATGAAAAAACGATAAATTCTTAACTTTAAATTAAATAACAAAATCCTGCCGTAAGCGGGGTTTTGCTATTTTAGCCAAAATTTAAAAATCATGCTGTTACTACAGGAAAAAATATACGAAAAGCTAGACTACACAACACAGGCGCTGAAAAAAGGCGAATATGACAACTGTACATTTTACAATTGCAATTTTTCATCTGTAGATCTTACAGGCATGGTATTTACAGAGTGTGTTTTCAACGACTGCAATTTTACAATGGCAAACCTGAAAGGTACTGCTTTTAAGGAGGTTGAATTTAACGGATGTAAAATGACCGGATTAAACTTTAGCATCTGCGAACCATTCTTGCTTGCGATGCAGTTTTCGGATTGCCAGCTTAACCTTGCTTCATTTTACGGCTTAAAACTTAAAAACATACGTTTTAAAAAATGTAATCTTGAAGAGTCTGACCTGATTCAGGCCGATTTTAGGGGCGCTTCATTTGACGAGTGCAATTTGCGTAATGCTGTTTTTGAAAACACCAACTTAGAAAAAGCCGACCTGAGAAGTGCTGTCAATTTTAGCCTTGATCCGGAAAACAACCGTATAGAAGGTGCAAAATTCTCTTTAGATGGATTGCCCGGCTTACTAAACAAATACAATCTTGATATAGAATAAAAAAATCCGCCACGGCGGATTTTTTTATCTTCTGTCTACGTTTTGCCTTATAAATACTTCGGTGGCTCCAAGCCCGTACTTTTGATAGTCGGCATCACGAAAGTCAATACCTTCATAACGTCCCAATAAAAAGTCAAGTTCTGCTTTTAGCACCCCTTCACCTACACCGTGTATGAACACAATTTTCTGCATCCTGTTTTTTATGGCAAAGTCAAGTTGCCTCTTCGCCGTTTCAGACTGCAGGGTAAGAATATCGTAGTTAGACATTCCTCTTTTGCTTGGAACAAGCTTTTCAATATGAAGATCTACTTCAAGAACAAACTCATCTTTCCTGGATTTCTTTTCTTTTACAAAGCTTCGTTTCTTAGGTTCTTCTTTTTCCCTTATCACAGAACCCAGGCTCTGCTTAGAAAAAAAAGATTTTAACTCTCCACTGTTATGGTTTTTAACCAGTTCATTTTCCTCAAACACCAACTCAAAACCATCAGTAGTTTCAATTATAACTTTACCGTTTTTATAAGCCTTAACACGCCCACTAAATGAATCGTCCAGTACGATTACCTCATCGCCAACATTAAACTTCATCTTCTCCTGATTCTTTTTCGTTCCTCTGGTTTTTAGAAGGAACCTTAGACATAAGCTTCATCATCCCCATCATGAAAATCACTATGCATGCTATCATGATAAACATATTTGGCTTCGCTTTAGACTGTTCGAAGAGTGCCATAAAAGCAGCCGCAAAAAACAAGATAATATAAATGGTTTTCATAAGTAAGTTTCTGTAAATGGGTATTCTTATTTACCGCAAATATAAACTTTCCTGACCAAATAGCTTATTTTAAAAATATATGGCGCAATCCGGCAATGCTAATTTAATCCTGTTTTTTTCAGCTTCGCCAATAGGATTACCAGTAAGAATAAGTGTTCTTAAGCCTTTCATATTAGCTATCTCTTTCGGAAGCTGAGTAAGTGAATTATGGGCCAGCGATAACATTTCAAGCACCTCAAGCTTAGTGATATCATCAGGCAAAGCGGTAAGCTTATTATGATCGGCCATTATGGTTTTAAGCTGTTTTAACGAGCCTAAAGTTTTAGGAAAATTGCGTAACTGATTGTATTCTATATTTAAGTCTGTAAGCGATTTCAGTTTCAGCCATTCGTTATCGAACTCATTAAACTGATTGCGTCCAATATGCAGTGTTCTTAATTTTTTAAGTTGTGAAATGCTCTGCGGCAAATAGCTTAACTGATTATTATCTACAGCAAGTACTTCGAGGTTACTGCATTTGCCAATGTCTGTAGGCAAAGATGTAATTAAATTTTCCGAAAGGTGAAGCGACTTCAGTTTCTTCAGTTTTTCGATTTCATCGGGTATTGTAGCAATATCATTATCAGAAAGGTTAAGTGCCTGTAATGATTTAAAAACACCAATCTCCGACGGTATATATTTAAGCGTATTACCCTGAAGGTTTAATATTTCAAGATGGGTTAGTTCAAACAATGGCTCATCCCAGTGTTCCAGGTTGTTCCCCATTAAATTGATAAAGCGAAGCTCTTTTAGCTGCCCTACTTCATTGGGCACCGAAAAATAATGCCTGTCCCTAAGGTTAAGCTGGGTAACACCTGTTGCTTTTAAAGCATCGGCAACACTATAATAAACAGGTGCTTTAATAGGGTTAACAGCCTGAGCAAATGTGGTTGTTCCCCAAAATGCAGAAATAGCCAAAAGCAATACCGAAACGGTTTTTTTATTCATTTTCATAAAATCAAAAAAGGGCCGGTATAATGGCATACCGACCCTGAAAAAATTAATCAACTACTTAGTTTTTCTTAATAAGTTTATAAGTACCAGTTTTGTCTCCAATGTGAACATTCACGATATAGATTTGCTCACCTGATGCAGAAAGGTTTATATCAAGTTTTTGGTTTCCACCTATAGATTGTCCTTTAGTTTCAGAAACTTTTCTTCCAAGCATATCATATACTTCAACAAGAACATCACTACCGGCCTCACCGTTGATGTCTACAGTAACTCTACCGTCAGTTGGGTTTGGATATAGGCTAACCATACCTTTAAGAGGGTTTTCAGTACCAAGAATCTCTTCAACAACGATATACTCAACTTTAACAACCTCAGGGCTTGTACCTGCAACGTTAGATGTTGTAAGCGTTACATTATAAGTACCAGGAGTAGCATAAGTTACAACAGGGTTTTCTTCAGTAGAAGTCGCCGGATCACCACCTTCAAAAGTCCAAGACCAGCTTGTAGGGTTGTTTGTACTAAGGTCTGTAAATGTTACGGTTTCACCTTCGTTAACCGTAGTTACGTCAGCTGTAAAATCAGCAGCCGGAGTATGAGCACCAAGATTAGCATCAAGAGCGAATACTATTGCAGCAGAAGCGTTAAAGGTAACATCTCCGAAAGTAGCATCCTGTTGAGCAGCATTGTTACCGTTAGGGTGTTGTACAGAGAAGAATCCGTATTTAAAGTCTGGCGTAAATGTAAGTCCTGTTGGCTCAGCACCAGCCGGCATTGAAGCAAAAAGCTCAATTTTAGGGTTGCTTTGTGTATGGTTAGGACGGATTACCCAAATGTAGTTAAGACCACCATCCTGAAGAACCCAAAGGTTACCTTTATCGTCAAAAGTAAGGTTATCATTACCATCAGCCCATGGCTCAGTTACAGCTCCGTTTGGTCCGGCAATAGTATAATCCATACCTCCTGCAAAAGTTTCAAATTCTGATATAGTAAGACCATTATCTCTAAAGCTGTAGATACGGTTTTTACCTTTACTTGTAAAGTAGATTTTCCCGTCGATTGGGCTAATCTCACAATCTTCAACACCGTTAAAGTTAGTACCACCAAGAGTACCGGCAACAGTTCTAAGGTTGTTACGGTCTGCCTGAGTTGTGTTAGGTACTAATACCCATGTAGCAGTAGCAGAACTTGGCTCGTCGTTAGAAAGCGCCAAATCTAATTTAAGAACATATACCTTACCTGAAGTGAAGTTATTAGGAGTATCTGCAACAAATTTGTATACACAGTGTGTACCACCATCTTCACCATAATAAGCTGTTGTACCATCCGGAGTGATTACAATGTTCTCGTGGTTCATTCTGCCAAGAGCCCAAAGTTTCTCTTTTTTGTTGTTTCCGTAATCTTTAACAGAAGCTGTTACAGGATCGATTTCTACAAACCATCCTAAATCTTCATAACCATCACCGTTAGCATCACCTGCAGCTGTATCCTCTTCAGTAGTTATAACAGTTCCCCATGGAGTAAGACCTCCTGAACAGTTTCTTGAAGTAGTTACAAGATTTGCATCATACATATCAACAGCTTTAGAATCGTCAACTACCCAAAGTTTAGTTTCTTCATCTAAGTGTATGTTTAGCATTGAAACACCACCCGGAGTATTTTCCTGATTAACAGAAAGGTGTCCTACAGTGCTGCTTCCTCCGGTTGGAACATAAGCAGTAAAATCGTGGTTACCGGGAACAGTACCTGTACCTGTCATATAGTTTTCACCTTCTTTAAAAAGAAGCTGATAACGGAATTCAGGAGCCATGATTAGGTGATCAAGCTGAGCTGTAGGTGCGATTGAGCTAAAGCATCCAATATGTGGTTCATCACAGCTAATAGCAAGATCTGCATTAGTGTTTCTGATAAACATATCAAACCCTAAATCAGAACTTGAACCGTCACGGTTGTGAACTTCTGCAGAAATTCTGTTAAGACCTGTAGTAAAAGCTGATTTAGGCACCTGAAAAATATAGTATCTTTTTTCGTTTGCACCATCAATTGTAGAAGATGAGAAAGTCATGTAATTTGTTGGCTCTGCCGGCATATTGTCTCTAAAAACCTCAACTCCGTTTACATAAACAATAACACCATCGTCTCTTCTAACACCAAACTCTACCATTTCAGTAAGAGTAGAAGCGTTAACTTCTATATCTCTATAAAAGTAAGAAGTAATGAATTTATTTCCTGAATCAGGACCATAAGATATTACCGTAGCTGTAGGATCTCCATATCCAAGTGGAGCATTTCCTGACAACCATCCTGCGTTTGCAGCAGTTGGCATATTCCAGTCTGTAGCATCCTGGCTTGTACCATTATCAAGGTACTTCCATTGTGACCCCTTGCTTACAGGGTAGCTTCCAATCTGAGCATAAATTGCAGCTGAAAGCAATAGAGCACTTACACTAAGTAAACGTTTTTTCATGATGTCAATTAGTTTTTGTTTTATAAAGACAAAAGTAGATTCGCAATATTTCCTTAGCCTGAAGAGCTTCTTAAGAATTGATTATCTAATGGTTTGGTTTTTAAACTAAACTTTAATTAATCACGTGTATATTAAACGAAAAACCGGGCTTAAGCCCGGTTTTCTTAACATTTTAAAAACTATCTTTTTACAGGAATATCATTTAAAGAGTTTATAAAGGCAATAAGTTCTTTTTTCTCTTTAGCCGTTAGATTTAAAGGATCCGGAGAAAGTGTCTGATTACTAACATTCAATCCAAGACCACCGCCACCGCCATTGTTATAAAAATCAATTACCTCGTCCAACGTACCATAAGCCCCATTGTGAAAATAGGGTGCCGTAAGCCCTGCATTCCTGACTGTATTGGTTTTAAATGATTTTTCATAAATCCACGCATACTCAATAAGCAATGCATTTGACCATCTTCCCTCATCCGAATCAAGCTTAGGCTGTTTAGCATTAGGATCGGCCAACACTCCTAATATCTCACTTTCATTCTCACTGTATAAAGGAGGAACAAGACCCGCAAAAGTTGGCACAAAATGACAGGTTGCACAATTTGCCTTACCCATAAACAAATTGAATCCGTTTTTAACCTCCTGACTCAGTACATCCGATTCTCCTCTTATATATTTATCAAAATCACTATTAAAGGAACGTAATGATAGTACGTAAGAAGCCAAAGCCTTAGAAAACTTCTCTCTTGTAATCTCACCTTTTCCGTACACTTCTTTAAACTGTGTTTTATATTTAGGGCTTTCCGCAAGTTTTTTAAGGATTGCCGAATAAGCAGTATTAAACTCATCAGCATTAAAGATTACGTGTTCAGCCTGCTGTTCCAATGTAAAAGCACGCAAGTCATAAAAATAACGATCGGCATAAACCGCATTTATTAAAGTAGGTGCATTACGCAGAACCGTTTTACCTTGAACATTGCTTAATGATTTAGGCATACCATCAGCAAATCCTTTTTCCGGTTGGTGGCAGCTGGCGCAATTCATTTTTCCGTCTCCGCTAATTGCAGTATCATAGAATAAAGCTTCACCCAATTTACGCAGCTCAGCACTATCTTCACCCGCTTTTAAATCTGTAAAAAAGTAAGGATTCAGAAAATCGTTACCAAAAATTGATTTACTCTCCGGATTCCAGGCAGCTGTCTGTTTTAGAAACTGAGAAGGATTACCTGATTCAATTTCACCCAAACGTCTATATAATGGATCGATATACTTCCTGAAAATCTCAAGACGATCAAGCGTTTCAAAAGAATCGTTTTTATCAAGGTAACTTATAGCCCCATCAAATAAATCAAGTATTGCTTTAACCTGCTCCTGACTATAACTTTCGGCAACAAAGGTCTTCATGCCTTCAAGCGAAGATTTTGCTTCCGGAATAACATTCAATGAGCCCGGTGTATCAAACCCTGTTAATCCTAATGCATATATCCTTACCAACTGCAACCTTAACGCAAAAATATTTTCTTTACCTGCTGTTTTGGTATTCATGCTATCAAAAAGCAGGATATAGCTATTGTTTAACTTTTTAGCCAATGCCGACACTTGCGCTTTTTCATTTGTTACCTCATCAGAAAAAACCAACTCATCCAACACCTGCAATCCTTCCGGAGCCAATACTACCGGACTGGTCCCCGATTTTTCGATATGCAATAAGGGAGCTCCGTTAAAATGTTCATTTGCGTATTCAGGATAATTATATGCCAGATAAAATTCAATCTTCTTGTAACTGATACGTGTGCTGGCCAATGTATTTCTTAGAGAGTCAACACTAACTTTCCCTGCACGAAAATCGGCCGCTGTTTTATCTAAAAGCATTGCTGCCTCTTTAAAATCAGCCGTAAACTGAGCAATAGCTACCGGATACTCTTTATATTCTGATTCAGAGGTAAATGAGAGGGATAAAGCTACCGAACCAGCCATTACCGCCGCAATGAAATAATATTTAAGTTTACTAAACATACTAAACGTTTTCTTTAAAACGCCAAACTTACCCCCTTAATAAAATGATGATGTTAATGAACGATTAAATAATAATTAACTTCTCATAATATCACATCGGTGAATTTCCTTTCATTTTTCAACAACAATATACCTAAAAAACAAGCTATGAAACACTTATAAATAAAAATAATCTTACAAAAAAAATATAGTTCTCAAAATTTAACAATATCATCGCTACTTGTTAGATTTTACAATTATATCCATTAACAATTATTGAATACCTTCACAAAACAACCTTTATTTACTAAGGAAGTACAACTATCCAACATACTTCATATTGAACTATTCTTACATAAAAAACATCAGTTTTTTCACATAAAAAACACTCAATCACCACCAAAAAGCACAATTGACAAATAATTCCTAAAACTATTAACACTAACGTTAGATTTATCTTATTTTTTAGTTAATTTTGAGAATTAACTTAGCTAAACTTAAATACTATGAGGAAAATTACTTTGATGCTTATTGCGTCTTTGCTATCTTTCTGTAGCTATGGGCAGCTCGCCCTGGAGGAGTTTGAGACCGCTTGGACGGGAACTCCTGCAGCACCACCTGGCGGCTGGGCAGTATACAGTGAGATAGGAACCATTACATGGGTTCAAACTACCGCAGGAAACACTACTACACCTGCTTATTTGGGAAGCCATGCTGCTTACCTTAACCGGGAAAACGTAGCACCGTCTGCTCCAATCCCGTCAAACTGGCTCATTACCAAAGCCTTTAACGGACCAACAAACGGTCAGCTTGAATTTTATTCTCGTTTAACTGTACTGGGCGACCAGGGAGGTACTTACAAGATTATGATTGCAGTAGACAATCCTGCACTACCTGTACAAAGCTTAACATGGGTAGATCTTGTAGCTCCAATGGGAGAACTTGCTATGAATCCAACACAAACGGAGTATGTAAACAAGGTATTCCCTGTTCCTGCTACCTATGTTGGACAACAAATTCGTATCGCCTTTATTATGCAGGGTGATAACATGGATCGTTGGCTGATTGATAATGTAAGAGTGGTCTCTCAATGTAGCCCGCCTTCAACACAATCAGTAAGTAACGTAACCACTTCAGGTGCTAACTTAAACTGGGTAAGTCCTAATGGTGTAACGACATTTGAAATTGAAAATCTTCCGGCTGCGAATCCTCCTACAGGTACAGGAATCACTTATAACGGATTACCACCATATGCACAGGGTGGACTTACAGAAAACACACCTTACAAATTTTATGTACGCTCAATATGTAGTGATGGAGGGCAAAGCGACTGGATAGGTCCTTTCTTTTACAACACAGCCGCTACAGGCGCAATTTGTAGTAATCCATTGGTAATTCCAAGTACATTACCATACACTACAACCAATAACACTGTAAACTTTGCCGATACCTATGAAGGTATTCCTGGTACAGGGTGTAATGCTACAGGGAACTACCTTGCCGGTAATGATGTAGTATATTCATATACCCCTACTACCAGTGGAAACATTTATATAAGCCTATCGGGTACAGGCGGAAATGCAGGATTGTTTGTTTATGCAAACTGTACTTCAATAGGTGTTAGCTGTCTTGCCGGTGTAACTGCTTCGGCTACTGCTGCCGGTGTGATACCTACATTTGCAGTTACTGCTAATACAACATACTACATAGTGGTAAGTACAAACGGAACCCCACAAACTACTCCTTATACATTAATATTACAACAGGTAAACTGTGCCGCTCCTACAGGTCTTACGGCAAGTGGGCAGACACCAACATCAGCTCAGCTTTCATGGGCTGCAGGCACAGCTACTTCATGGCAAATTGTGGTGCAAACACCAGGCAGCGGATTACCAACCGGAGCAGGGCAAACTGTAACGCAAAATACTAACCTTCCTGTTTCTTCAACTATAGGAAGCAGCAACATCCAAAACTTCACTGAAGCCACGAACTATGAATACTATGTAAGAGCAGATTGTGGAAACGGAACTTATAGTATCTGGACCGGACCTTTTGCTTTTTCAACTACTCAGGTTCCGGTAGCTTTAGAGTACAACCAGAATTTTGATGGGCCGGCGGCTCATGGATTCTCGATCAACAATGGTACACAGGCAAATAAATGGTATGTAGGAGGAGCTACTTTCAATAGCCCTACAAACTCTTTATATATAAGTAACGACAATGGTATTACTAATGCTTATACCATAACTACAGCGTCTGTTGTACATGCATTTAGAGATATTACTATTCCTGCAGGTACAGGTCAAATCAGTGTGTCTTTTGATGTTAAGGCCGGTGGACAAAGCGCTACTGACTACATTAGAGCATGGCTGGTACCGGTTAGCTTTACACCTACGCCGGGCACTCAAATTACAGCAGCAAACAGTGGTGGGGTTCAGGTAGGTGGAAACTTCCATCTTTACCCAACATGGACAACTGTAAATAACACAGTAAACGTTTCTGCGATAACAGGTACAAGAAGACTTGTATTTGAATGGAGAAATGACGCCTTTACAGGTGCACAACCAGCCGGAGCTATAGACAATCTTAATATTAAGGTTGTTACATGTCCGGCTCCGACAGCACTCACTATGGCATCGGCTACACAATCAAGTGCAACATATACATGGACAGCTCCTTCTGGCACTCCACCTGCAGGTTATGAGTATTACTATTCTCAAAACTCAGCTGCAGGACCTACTGCTACTACAGCTCCATCAGGAAGCGTCGTAGGTGGTACAACAACAACTGCAACCATATCTCCTCTAAACCCGTCTGAAACCTATTATATGTGGGTAAGAAGCACATGTGGTGCAACAGACAAGAGTTTCTGGATAGGCCCGGTAGCTGTTGTAGTTCCTCAAATTCCGGCAACTTTAAATCTTGTTCAGAATTTTGACTCAGGAGCTCACAACTTCTCACTTAGCAATGGAACTCAGCCTAATATTTGGGTTGTTGGATCGGCAACAAGTTTAAGCCCATCAAACTCTTTGTATGTAACTAATGACAACGGAGCTACTAACGGTTATAATGTTAACCTTGCATCTGTAGTTCATGCATACAGAGATATTACTATCCCTGCGACTGCTGGTGAAATATCAGTAACCTTTGACTACAAAACTGTGGGAGAAGCAGGATGGGACTACATCAGGGTATGGATGGTACCAACTACTTTTGTACCAACTACAGGAACACAAATTACAGCAGCTGCTGTAGGTTCGGGAGACAGGGTACAGCTGGGAGGCAACCTTCAAACTACTCCTGACTGGACAAATATTTCATTTGACACTCCGGTTGCTACTTACCAAAACCAGACAAGACGTTTAGTATTTGAATGGAGAAATGACGGTATTTTAGGTGCGCAGCCTGCAGGTGCAGTTGATAATATCAATGTATCTGTAGTTACCTGTCCTAAACCGGCTAATCTTACTGCAACTAACGTTACAAGTACTAATGCAACGCTAGACTGGACAGAACCGGGATCGGCAACCAGCTGGGAAGTTGTTTACATGCCTGCAACGGGCGCAGTAGCTCCTACTGCAACAACAACAGGAACTCCAGTTACAGGAACAAGCGAACTTACACCAGCTGTAGGTACGTTTATGCCTGGTACACAATATGTATTCTACGTAAGATCCATTTGTGGTGGCACTGACGGAAACAGTAAATGGGCAGGACCGTTTACCTTTGCACTTAAACCGGCAAATGACGACTGTGCTAATGCTACACCTGTGCTTACAAATCCGGACTTAAACTGTACGAATTTTGTAAACGGAAGTATTTTAGGTGCAACTGCATCTACTGAAACTACTACGTGTGGCGGTACTAAAGACGACGATGTTTGGTTTACATTCGTAGCTACCAACACAGCCCACAACATCAACCTGAACAATGTAACAGGAAGTACTACCGACCTTTTCCACGTTGTATATTCAGGAAACAACTGTGGTGCATTAACTCAGCTTTACTGTAGTGATCCTAATAACAGTGTGGCTAATAACCTTGTTGTAGGACAAACTTATTACATAAGAGTATATTCATGGACTGCAACCGCAGGACAGACATCAGCATTCCAGGTATGTATCACTACTCCGCCACCACCGCCGGCAAACGACGACTGTGCAGGAGCAGTTACTGTACCTGTAAATCCTACTTTAGTATGTTCTGATACTGCAGCCGGAACTATCTATTCTGCGACAGCTTCACCGGAAGCAAATACTTGTGGAGGTACTGATGATGATGACGTATGGTTTAAATTCGTAGCCACTAATGCAACTCACAGAATCAGCCTTCTAAACATTACAGGGGGTACTACAGATTTATTCCACGTGCTTTACTCTGGTACAAACTGTGGAGCTCTAACGCAATTATACTGTAGCGACCCTAATGATAGCTGGGCTAACAACCTAACTGTTGGACAAACCTATTATATACGTATATATTCATGGACAGCAACTGCAGGACAGACATCAGCATTTAATGTGTGTGTAGGAACTCCACCTCCACCTCCTGCAAATGATGAATGTGCCGGTGCGATAACGGCTCCGGTTAACCCAACTATGATATGCGAAGATGTAGTAGACGGAACTGTTCAATCGGCAACTGCATCTCCTGAAGCAAATACATGTGGTAACGTTAATGATGACGATGATGTTTGGTTTGAATTTGTTGCTACCGGCACAGCGCACATTATAGAACTTAAAAACATTACAGGTTCTACAACAGATCTTTACCACGCTGTTTATGTTGGTGATGTATGCGGTACATTAACACAATTGTACTGTAGTGATCCTAACTATAGTCTTGCTACAGGTTTAACTGCGGGGCAAACATATAAGGTAAGAGTGTGGACTAATACAGCTACTCTTAACCAGACAAGTGCCTTCCAACTATGTGTAAGCACTCCTCCACCTCCTCCAACAAATGATGAGTGTGCGACTGCTATCACTGTACCGGTTAACCAGGACTCTAACTGTACGCTAACAGCTACTGCAAGCGTATATGGTGCAACAGCATCGCCTGAAGCAAATACTTGCGGAAATACTAATGACGATGACGACGTTTGGTTTAAGTTTACAGCAACTCATACAACTCACCTGATATCTTTAACTAATATTATAGGTAGTACAACCGATTTATACCATGTTCTTTATTCAGGTACTAACTGTGGTACTCTTACTCAGGTATATTGTAGTGACGCTAACTCAAGTGTTGCAAGTGGTCTTATTGTTGGAAACGAGTATAAGATCAGAGTATACTCTAATGCAACAACAGCTCAAACTACACAGTTTGATGTATGTATAAGAATTCCTAATACGCCTATAGTTGTTAACCCTAACTTATACACTGTAGACCAGTTAGTAAATGAAGTATTGATTAACTCAGAATGTGCTCTTGTGAGTAACATTACGTCTGTATCACAGTCAAATTTTGGTGGAGCAACAAGTATCAGTTATTTTGACGCTAATGGTGCTACTTTCCCATTCTCTTATGGGGTTGTACTTGCAACTAGTGATGCTGTACTTGCTCAGGGACCTTATACAGGTACTAATACCGGAGGTGGTGCATTGAACTGGGTAGGCGATGCCGACCTGAATGATATTATCGTTGCCAACAACCCGGCACAGGTAAATGGTACTCAAAATGCAACGCTTCTTGAATTTGACTTTATTCCGCTAACGAATAAATTTACATTCGACTTCCTGTTTGCATCTTCTGAATATGGTACTTTCCAATGTACATTCTCTGATGCGTTTGCATTTATCCTTACCGACTCAGATGGTAATGAACAAAACCTTGCCGTTCTTCCTAATACTAACATTCCTGTGAGTGTTACCAATATTAGAGACTCGCAGTACAACACAGGTTGTGGTTCTCAGAACGTTCAGTATTTTGGACAAATGAACCAAACGGATCCGATGGCAGCAGCTATCAACTTCCAGGGGCAAACAAAACCTCTGACAGCAGAAGCCGATGTTATACCAAATACAAGTTATCATATTAAGCTTGTTATTGCCGATTACTCAGATTCATTATTTAACTCTGCCGTATTCTTAGGTGGTGGTACATTTGATATTGGAGAAATCGACATGGGTGGTAACCTTACTGTAGATAACGGAACTGCACTTTGTGATACTCAAAGTAAAACCCTTGATTCCGGCCTTATTGGTGATCAGTACAACTATGCATGGTACAAAGACGGCGATCTTATCCCTAATGCTGACCAGCCTACTTATGAAGTTACCGAATCTGGTACTTATGGTGTAGAGGTTACAATAGATAATATCTCTTGCTCATATGAAGGTATCGTAGTTGTTGAGTTCTATACTCCGGTTAACGAACTTACAGGAGACCCTGTAAATCTGGTTCAATGTGACGCTTCTGGTTTCAGTACTTTTGACCTGACTCCAAATGTAAATGCGCTACTATCGTTACCTACAGATCCAGCTAACTTTGATGTTTCTATCTATTTAACTGAAGATGATGCTAACAATGCTGTAAACGCTATCGACCCTGCTACATATACTGCTTTTGCAAATACTACTGAAGACCTTCAGACTCTTTGGACAAGAACAGTATATAATGTAACAACATGTGTTGGTATTAAATCATTTGATCTGGTAGTTCAGGATCTTACTCCTCAATACACCATTGATAGTGACTTCTCAATATGCGACGGAACATCTGACACTATTGATGTAGTAATTACTGACACTGACCCTAACCCTGTAACATATACATGGACTAAAGACGGAAATCCACTTCCTGACACTACTCCATCAATAACAGTTACAGAAGGTGGAGCATATACGGTAGTTCTTGACAGAACAGGATGTTCAACAAGCGCGACAGTTAACGTTGTGGTAACTCCAATTCCTGTTGCAGACGCTCCTGCTAATGTGGCAATTTGCGGTGGCTATACTTTACCTGCACTTAGCCCAGGAAATGGTTACTTTACTTTAGCTAATGTTCCTGTTAATGCCGGTGAGATTATTACATCTTCACAAACATTGATTGTTCGTGCAGAAAGTGGTACTACTCCTAACTGTACTTCTGAAAACACATTTACTATTACTATTACGCCTAACCCAGTAGTTGCATCTCCGGGTGACCAGATTGCTTGCGATAGCTACGAGCTTCCTGCACTTGTTCATTCAAGCAACAACTACTATACTGGTCCAAACGGAACAGGCACTATGCTTAGTGAAGGTGATGTAATTACAAGTACTCAGTTAATTTATGTATATGAAGAAACAGGTGGTACTCCAAACTGTTTTGGTGAAGAAAGCTTTACAGTAACTATTACCCCAACTCCTGTGGTAGACACACCTGGTGATGTAAGCGTTTGTGACAGCTATGTGCTTCCGGCTCTTACTACAGGAAACTATTATACTGGTCCTGGTGGTACAGGTAATCCGCTTGCAGCAGGAGATCTTATTTCTTCTTCTCAACAGATTTATGTATTTGCCCAAAACGGAAACTGTTCTGATGAGCATATGTTTACTGTAACTGTAACTCCTACTCCGGTATTTAGTCTTGGAGAACCTCAGTCTTCTTGTGTTGCTTCTAACATCACTATAAATGTTAGCGGAGCCAACTTTAATCTTGGTGATGCTACCTATGAGTGGTCTCTTGAAGGAGCTCCTCTAACAGGAGGAAGCAGTATAGTTGCTTCAGGATTCGGAACATATACCCTAACTGTAACTGTAAACAACTGTACTCATTCTGAAAGCGTTCTGGTAAGTCAAAATACTGCCCAGATAGATCTTCTGATTGTTGATGGTTGTGAAGGTGGAGAGTTCATGATCGAAGTGACAGATATAGATGGTTCATTCAATATTGATACAGCCACTTACTCATGGACAGGCCCTAATGGATTTACATCTGCCGCACGTAAGTTTGCTGCTCCTTCATCAGGTGAATATTTTATAACCATTACTACACCTGATGGATGTATTGGAGAAGACTCTATTGTGATTTCAGACACCAGCTGTGATATTCAGAGAGGTATATCACCAAACGGTGATGGATACAACGATGCATTTGACCTTTCTACTCTTAACGTTAAAAAACTGAGCATTTACAACCGTTATGGTCAGGAAGTATATACTAAAAACGATTATAAGAATGAATGGGTTGGTCAAACCAATAAAGGTGATGAATTACCAACAGGAACATACTTCTATATGATAGAACGTTCTACAGGTGAATCTACTACCGGTTGGATATATATTAATCGTCAAAATTAATTTTTGTAACTTTTAAACACAAATAAGTTATATACATTACAAAGGGCTGCCTCTCAGGCAGCCCTTTATTTTTATACATTATCAGCTATTTAATATATAAATAATTCCTACTTTTAAAAAAGTTAAAAACAACAATTAATCTATAAAATAATAATTCTATAACAAATAACTCAAAAGTGTTAAAGAAAAAAGACAGAAAAGTTCAATTTTAATTAACCTCCTATTTAATCTTTAGATAACTTTGCCCTCAAATTAAGCTAACGTTATAATTATGAGGAAATTTACATTGATGATCATAGTATCATTACTGTCTTTTTGTACTTATGGGCAGCTTGCTATGGAAGGATTTGAATCTCCATGGACAGGTACCCCGGCTGCACCCCAGGGAGGTTGGGTTGTATACAATCAGATAGGAAACATCACCTGGAAACAAAGCACTTTAGGTGATACCAACACCCCACCTGAAACAGGATCTTATGCAGCATACCTGCAAAGAGAAAATGTATCGCCGGGAGCACCTATACCCACAAACTGGTTAATTACACCACAGTTTAACGGTCCCTTAAATGCTAAATTAAATTTCTCTTCACGACTTACAGTTCTTGGAGATCAGGGAAGTATTTACAAAATTAAGATAGCGATTGTCACTGATTCATCAGTACCTGTACAAAACCTTCCATGGGTAGATCTTGTAGCACCTATGTCGGAATTTGTACTTAACCCTACACAAACTGTTTACAATCAAAAATCGTTTGCTCTCCCTGCTGCCTATATTGGCCAGCAAATCCGTATAGCATTTATAATGGAAGGTGACAATATGGACAGATGGCTCATTGACAATGTAGAAGTTGTTACTCCTTGCGATCCTCCTTCTAATCTTAGTGTGGCAAATATTACTACTAGTAGTGCTGAACTAAACTGGTCGAGTCCCACAGGCGCACTATCATGGGAAATTGAGAACTTACCGGCTTTAGGTATACCAACAGGCACAGGTGTAAGTTATTCAGGAACACTTCCATATACACAAGGTGGGCTAACAGAAAATAGTGATTACAAATTCTATGTACGATCTGTTTGTACAGGCGGGGTAAAAAGTGATTGGGTAGGTCCATTCCCATATTCAACTAATGCTTTGGGCGAATACTGTTCTGACCCAATAATTATACCTGCTACATTACCGTACAGCACTACAAATAACACAGCTAATTTTGGCGACCACGTAGACGGAACACCGGGAACAAGTTGTGTAGCAACCGGAAACTATCTTAATGGCAATGAAGTTATATATTCATATACTGCTACTACAAACGGAAACATTCACATCTCACTATCTAATACGGGGGGTGCCGCAGGCCTTTTTGTATACAATTCATGTTCATCTATAGGAACCAGCTGTCTTGCGGGGGCAGTTGCATCTTCTTCTGCTTCTGCAATCATACCTTCTTTTGCAGTAACTGCCAATACTACATATTATTTTGTAGTAAGTAGTAATGGTAGCCCACAAACAACACCATATACATTATCAATACAACAGGTAGCATGTAGCGAACCAACCGCGCTTACAGCAAATGGAAATACAGCTACATCTGTAAATTTATCGTGGACGAGTTCTGCTACTGCATGGCAAATTGTAGTGCAAAACGCAGGTTTAGGACTACCTACAGGTAACGTGCAAAATGTAACCCAAAATACAAACCTGAATATTACGGCTACAACAGCAGGTGTAAACTTTAGTCCTGCTACTAATTATGAGTACTATGTAAGAGCAAACTGTAATAACGGCACCTATAGTATATGGTCGGGCCCATTTGCTTTCTCTACAACTCAGGTTTCTGTTGCTTTACCTTATATAGAAAATTTTGATGCTGCAACACATGGTTTTTCAATAGTAAACGGAAGCCAGGCAAACAAATGGCATGTAGGAGATGCTACATCTAACAGCGCTACGAAATCTTTATATATAAGTAATGATAATGGTTTAACAAATGCCTATACCATAACTTCTGCATCAATAGTTCATGCATATAGAGATATTATAATACCCGCTGCTGTTGGTCAGCTTAGTGTATCTTTTGATTTAAAAGTAAACGGGCAAAGTAATGCCGACTATGTAAGAGCATGGCTTGTACCTACAACATTTGTACCTACAGCCGGTACTGCGATAACTACTGCTAATAGCGGTGGAATTCAGGTTGGCGGTAATTTACAGCTTACTCCGGACTGGACACTACAAAACCTTGTAGTAGAAGCTGCCGCCCTTTCAAACTCTACCAGAAGACTGGTATTTGAATGGACTAATAACACTGCTGTAGGTACACAAACACCGGGAGCTATTGATAATCTTGCTGTAAAAGTTATCAGTTGTTCTTCGCCAACAGCACTTACACTCGTATCGGCGACACCTAGCAGTGCAACATTTAACTGGGTAGCACCGGGAGGAACTACACCATCAGAATATGAATATTACTATTCAACAACCACAACTGCTCCTACAGAAACCACTGTGGCTCAAGGAAGCGTATCAGCCCCTGCAACTAGCGCTACTATACCATCACTCTCATCTTCGCAAACCTATTATGTATGGGTAAGAAGCAGCTGTGGTGCATCTGGAAAAAGTTTCTGGACAGGACCTGTATCTGTAATTATACCTCAGGTACCGGCGAATCTTGACCTGACACAAAACTTCGATGGACCTAGCCATGAATTTTCTTTCCTAAACGGAACACAGATAAACAAATGGGTGGTAGGCTCGGCAACAAGCAGTAGTGCTACAAAATCATTATATATTACAAATGATGAAGGCCTGACTAATGGTTATGCTAACAGTTCACCGGCATGTGTTGTTCATGCATACAGAGATATTAACATTCCTGTAGGAGCAACAGAAGTTGCAATTGAATTTGATTTTAAATGTCTTGGAGAAACTGGATCCGGATCCCTACCTGTAGATTATATGAGAGTATGGATGGTGCCAGTTACTTTTGCACCAACACCGGGAACACAAATACTAGCTGCTGCTGCCGGAGCAGGAGACAGAATAAAAGTAGGTGGCGATCTTAACAATTCACCTGAATGGACAACAAAATATCTTGCCACTCCGGTAACTGCTTATGCAGGAACAACCAGAAGACTCGTATTTGAGTGGAGAAACGACTTTAACAACGTTGGCCTTCCGGCAGCAGCTCTTGACAACCTTAACGTTAGAGTTGTTACCTGCGACAAACCTACAAACCTGGCTGTAAAAAATGTTACTAATACAACCGCTACACTAGACTGGGATCAGACAGGTACGGCATCGAACTGGGAGATATTTTTAGATGAGGCAGATGGCCACATCCCTCCTACAGCATCAACTTCGGGTGTTCCTTATGCAGGAGTAAGCGAATATACATTATCGCCGGGTGCTGTCACTTATGGTACACAATATGTATATTATATCAGAACTAACTGCGGAAGTACCGTTGGCAAAAGCCAATGGGCAGGGCCTTTCTATTTTGCATTAAAACCACTTAACGATGATTGTAGCAACCCTACAACGCTTACAGTTAGCCCTGATTTAACATGCACTAATTTTGCTTCAGGTAATGTTTATGGAGCAACGGCATCATCAGGAATTACTACCACATGTACAGGAACTCCTGATGACGATATTTGGTACGAATTTGTTGCTACAAGTACTTCAGTAAATGTAAACTTTAGCAATATAACAAACTCAACTCAGCTTGTCCATACACTATACTCAGGAAACTGCACTGCTTTATCTCAGGTTGTTTCTTGTGGTACAATAACTGCAAATGCTACTACGCATACTGGGCTTGTGGTAGGTCAGACGTATAAAATAAGAATCTGGACATTTACATCTACACCATTACAGAAAACAACATTCCAGTTGTGTCTTACCACTCCGCCTGCTCCACCGGCAAATGATGAATTTGCAGGTGCATTAACGGTTCCTGTAAGTCCTAATTATGATTGTGAAAACCCATTGGCAGGAAGCGTGATTTCGGCTTCACAGTCTTCTGTACCTCTTATTTGTACAGCAACAGGACTAATAGCAACAAACGATGTCTGGTTTAAGTTTGTAGCACAAAACACAACTCACAAAATAAAGATTACAGGTATTAACGGATCTACTACCGATTTATATCATGAACTGCATGCAGCGGCAGGTACTGCTACCACGCCTTTATATTGTAGTGATCCTGACGAGAGTTTTGCTAATAATCTGACTATAGGTCAAACCTATTACATAAGAGTTTACACAAAAGTTGCCAATACAGCGACAATTAAACAAAATACAACTTTTAGCGTTTGTATAGGAACACCTCCACCGGCACCTGTAAATGATGAGTGTGCTAATGCTATTGTTGTACTTACTAACCCTACAACCGTTTGTGATAACGTTGTTAATGGAACTATCGCCTCTGCGACAGCTTCACCTCAGGCAAACACTTGCAGCAATACAGCAGACGATGATGTATGGTTTGAATTTGTAGCAACAAGCACAGCCCACATTATAGACCTTAAAAACGTTAACTCAGGTACAGATGATCTTTACCATTCGGTTTACCAGGGTAGCGCATGCGGATCGCTTACACAGCTTTATTGTAGCGACATAAACCAGAGCCTAGCGTCCAATCTTACAGTTGGCCAAACTTATAAGATAAGAGTATGGAGTGCTACTTCTACTCCTAATCAAAGTTCTAAATTCCAGCTTTGTGTTAGTACTCCACCTCCACCGGCACCTAATGATGAATGTGCAAATGCTATAGTATTAGGAGTTAACCAGGATGCAAACTGTAATTTAAGTACTGTTGCTAACGTATATGGAGCTACAGCATCACCTGAACCTAACACATGTGGAAATACAAATGATGATGATGATATCTGGTTTGAGTTTACAGCAACTCATACTACACACCTAATATCGCTATCTTACATTACCGGTACTACTTCAGATTTATACCACGTGGTATATTCAGGAAATCAATGCGGTTCGTTAACACAACTATATTGTAGTGATGCAAACGCAAGTACAGCGGCTAATCTTGTTGTAGGTAATACCTATAAAATAAGGGTGTATACTAATACTGCCGATCCTAACCAAACATCGCAGTTTAATATATGTGTAAGAATACCTAACACACCTATTAGTGTAGTTACAGATACTTATAGTACAGAGCAACTTGTCAGCGAAGTATTGATAAACTCTGAATGTGCATTGGTGAGCAACATTACTTCTAAATCTTTAGCAGATGTAAACGGTACAGCGAGTATTGCTTACTTTGATGCTAATGGCGCTACTTTCCCTTTCAATTACGGCGTTGTAATGTCTACAGGTAAAGCGCAGCTGGCTGAAGGTCCATTCGTAAACAGCTCTAATATTGGATCTGATGCGAATACATGGCCTGGTGACGCAGAGCTTAACAGCATTATTGTAGCTAATGATGCAACACAGGCTTCAGGAACTAACGATGCGTCAGTTTTGGAATTTGACTTCGTACCATTAACAAATAAGTTTAGTTTCGATTTCTTATTTGCCTCAACAGAATATGGTGCATATCAATGTACTTTTACCGATGCATTTGCATTTATCCTTACCGAACCAAACGGTAATAAGAAGAACCTGGCTGTTATTCCGGGAACTACTATTCCTGTTACAGTAACGAATATTAAAGATGGCCAGTATAACGTAAGTTGTGGTTCTCAGAACATTGAATATTTTGGACAAAATAACTTTGCTCAGCCATTAGGAGCTGCTATTAACTTTAATGGCCAGACAGTTCCTATGAAAGCTGAAGCTGATGTTATTCCGGGAGAAATTTATCATATAAAACTAGTTATTGCCGACTACAATGACAGAGCCAGAGCATCTGCCGTATTCCTTGGTGGAGGTAGCTTTGATATTGGAGAACTTAACCTTGGAGGTGACCGTTTGGTAGCTGATGGTACTGCACTATGTGACACCGAAACCTATACACTTGACAGTGGAATGACAGGTAACCAATACAACTATGAATGGTTTAAAGATGGTATTACTATACCTGGTGCTACTGAACCTACTTATGTTGTTACTGAACCGGGAACTTATGGTGTTCAGGTAAGCATGGATAATATATCTTGTACCTATGAAGGTAAAGTAGTTATTGAAAACTATAATTCAATTAACGGTCTTACCGGTACTCCTGCAAACCTTACAGCATGTGATGCTTCAGGTTTCAGTACTTTTGACCTGACTCCTAATGTAACTGCACTGCTTGCTCCGGTAACAACTCCGGCCGACTTTACAGTTTCAATTCACTTAACTCAAGATGATGCTAATAACGGTGTGAATGCTATTGATTCAGCAACCTATACTACGTTTGCCAATACAACAGCTAACCTGCAAACACTGTGGACCAGAACGGTATACAGCACAACAGGATGTTATGGCGTGAAACCGTTTGACCTGATTGTTCAGGATCTTACGCCTGTATATACTATCACGCCTGATTACTCAATTTGTGAAGGAACTTCAGGAACTATCGAGGTTGTAATTACTGATACTGATACGACTCCTGTTACCTATACCTGGACTAAAGACGGAGCTCCGCTTGCCGAAGCTACCGCTTCGATTACAGTTACTGAGGCCGGTGCCTATACTGTAGTTCTTGACAGAACAGGTTGTACTGCTACTTCTACAGTTAATGTAGCGGTAATACCTACACCGGTTGCTGATGCTCCGGCTGACGTTACTGCTTGTGGCAGCTATGAGCTTCCTGTACTTAGTGCAAATAACAATTACTATAATGCAACTACTAATGCACTTGTTGTTGCAGGTACTGTTATTACTGAAACTACCACATTTAATATAGTCGCTTCCAGCGGAACTACCCCTGAATGTACT
>NZ_JBHUMD010000009.1:0-766 GCF_042684765.1 Flavobacterium suzhouense
TTAGTTGGAGCATTACATGTTGCTATAGCAGGAGTTGTAAAAGTTCCACCCGACACCCATTGATCAGGCTCACAGTTAGAAGCCACCCACCAGTAATAGGTTGTGTTAGGAGTCAGGTCTTCTAAAGTAGCCTCGGTTCCCATAATCCATCCATAGCTACCGTTGATAACGTTTACGGTATTCCATACAACAAAGTATCCTTCAGGCATCGGAACGGCTCCAGTCCATGCTACTGTTGCAGTAGTAGGAGTAAGTTCAGCAGTAACTATATGTGCATTTGTTGGCGGATTACATACTGTAGGCAATGCCGTAGTTGTAAAAGTTCCACCCGATACCCATTGTTCAGGTTCGCAATCAGAAGCGATCCACCAATAGTATGTAGTGCTTGGGGTCAGTTCGGTTAATAATGCATTGGTTCCATCAGTCCATCCATAATCACCATCCATATCATTAACAGTGTTCCATGTTACATAATATCCTTCGGGAGCCGGATTGGCAGCCGTCCATTGCAACTTGGCAGTTGTAGCAGATATCAGTCCGTTGTTCATATTTGTTGGCGGATTACATCCTGTTGGTGTTGTTGCCGGAAGAGTAGTAAACGATCCGCCCTGTACCCATTGCTGAGGCTCACATGCTGAAGCTACCCACCAGTAGTAGGTGGTGTTAGGAGTTAGTTCGCCAATGGCCGCTATAGTTCCCTGAGGAATATATCCGTCATTACCCCCAATTTGGTTTACAGTGTTGTATACATATAAATACCCTTGAG
>NZ_JBHUMD010000010.1:0-24121 GCF_042684765.1 Flavobacterium suzhouense
TGTCCGGTGAAGGGTATGGGGATGCCAGCGGGGTACCGCTTCCACTCTGGGCTTCAGGGCCTGTCTCATAGAATACTACCGTATAGCCTGAGGCGCCTCCAGTAATCGCTGTGGCGATCTCATCAAGATGGAACCATGCATTGCCCGGTGTTTCCTCACACTCGGTCGCTTCAAAGTCCGATAGGGTCTGTGCTTAATACCGGTAGCGGGTTTACAACTACATTGAAGGAAGCGATGCTGCGGCAGCCAAAGCCTGTAATAACAGCTACCCATACCGGTTGGCTATTTGGAGTGGTATTACCGAAAGTGGCAGGGTTTGCTATTGGATTATTACCCGCCTGTGCATCGGTTGAACTAAGGTAGTATTCTGTAGTTAATGTTGTGTCTCCTCCCGTTGCCTCAAGGTCTTTGGTGGTTAGATCAAATACCTGAAGGCCATCAGTATCATCATCACATAACTCATATGCTGTCATCACAGGGATAGCAGGGCGTGGGTGTACGATCAGCTGGATCGGTACTACAGAACGGCAGTTGGTCGTGGTGCCTGTCTGTACCACACTCGCATAGACTGTACCCAGTATACTGTGGTAGTTTGTAGGATCCGTAATAGGGTTTACGCCAAACTCTGCGGCTGCCTGCGTGCTGTGGTAGGTGATCGTAAGACCGCTCTGGCCGTTTAATATCTCTACTCCTGCCGGAGTAAGGTCAAAATACGCATAGCCGTCAAAGTTGTCTGCACATTCCTCTAATGGAGTCGCCGGGGAAACTGTAGGTGGTGAAATTACATTTATAGCAAAATCGGTAGTACCAAATAAATTAGCATTACCCGAAGTTTCCATACGAATGTAAACCGTTACCTGAGTACCCGAATTCACCACAAATGTTGCAGGGTCAGAAACAAAATCATTATCATCCTGAGCCCCCAATGCTGTATTATGGAAAGTAATCGTATAATCTGCAGCAGGTCTGCCATCAAGAATCTCAGCTTCAAAATTGTTTAGGTTAAATGCAACAAAATTTTGACCTATTGGCGCACAAACTTCGACATCTTCAGGTTTATGAGGCTGACAATCTACAAGTGTGAGTGTAATTGGCATTATTTCATAACATGTCGGAGAATAAAAATCATATATTCTCACATATACAGTCGCATTGCCGGATATGTAATTCGTATCATTTATAATCGGATTCGACTCTGCATCAGCATCTGCCTGTGTGGCATAAAAATCATAAGCATAATCAGCGGTTACATTTTCAGTAGCCTGAGTAAGATCAAACGTACCTGTAGTTCCATTGAAACATGTAAACAATTCACTTTCTACATCTTGCGGCTCTATCCCCTGTCGTAAAATTACAGTTTCAGAATATTCATTATTTGTTTCATCTGTTTCTCTTACAATACCTGTTCCTGTACCGTTATCATCTATTACGAATTTAAGCGTGAACTCGTCAGGAATCTGTGAAGGCAAAGTAACACTCAAAACGTTAACTTCAGATCCATCAATAGGAAGATCAGCTGTTGTAGCTGTAGTGGCTATTAAAACATCGTCTGCATAAATCGCTATAGGAGTATTCGCAGGAAGCACATCTGTACTATTATAGTTTTTTGCCATGTAAACCAATTGGAGATCACGGTTAAGGCACACTTCGTTACCACTCAAAAATATCATCTCAATACTTGCATCGGGAAGCTCACTATTTATAACAGTAACAATATTATTCATTATAATACCATCCTGTCCTGAAGTAAGTGATACATCTAAATCTGTATCGCCAACAGCAATGTAGTTTTGGATATTATAATAATCAATATCCATATTCCAAAGATCAGAAGCTCCTGTAAAACTGTTAGTTCCATTAAATGCATTATTGGCAGGATTCAATGGAGGATTACTTAAAACCGATCCGTTTACATTAACCGTTTCGTTAACCGCTATGCCATTATCACCTTCCCATGCAAGAAAACCTATTTTCGCACCTGTATTACTTATAACATTAAGGTTATCCAGGTATATATTAAGCGTCGGATTTTGTGCATCAACGCCTTTAAAGCCATCATAAACAGCCACCTGATTATATGGTAATGTATTGTCAGCGTAAATTATAATTACCGACCATCCTGCAAAATTTATTGCAGAATAACAATAATCAGTATCATCAGCAATAGTTTGTGTAATATCAAGATCGGACAACGTATATGTTCCGCTACTGGCTACAATATTTGTAACATCGGCAAATGCACCAAATGATGGTTTGGGATTATTAGCGCTCACTGAAATTGTAGAATAAAATGTTCTTTGAGCTGTAACATCAATGTTATTAAGCTTTACATCAAAATCACCTAATCCTGAGCCAGCCCAATATAGATAAGCAGCTACAATAGTATGACCGGGTTGTAAACTGAGAGTAGCCGAAGACTGGGTTAATACACCACATTCATCACTAACCAAAATTCCTGCATTTTCCTGCAGGTTTAGTGTATTTCCAATCGCTGTATAATCGTACCTTCCATTAAACTGCCTGTATAATGAAAACGGAACTCCTTTCTGTACATTAAATGTAAAAGTCCTTACAGTAACACACCCCTGATAGGTAGTGGTTAGTGTAAGCGTAACCTGTCCTTCCTGTACAGAAGTATAAGTAATTGTTTTACCATATAATATGACTCCGTTACCAAAATCCCATTGGTAAATAACTGCTGTTGGATCTATACCTGTTGGGTCTACATCTGCAGTTAATGAGATTGGGCGTGCAAAATCAATAGTATAAATATTGTTTGCAAAGTCCGAAGGTGTAACCTGTGTCAGACTAGCGGGAAGATCATTACATCCGGTTTGTGCCTGTGTATAACCGGATAGTAAAAGAAACATCATTATGTATAAATATGCCTTTTTCATCAGCTCAATTTTTCAATTTAAATTAATACGATCCACTGTCGCATTAAGAAAGAATAGCAATTTTTATTATTGTTTAGCAGGATATTCTGATTAAACAATCGTGGTGTTTATATAACTACAAAAGTGAGACTGATTATACAGCCTCACTTAGTACCAATTAATTTCTAAAACTGCAAAGGCTAAGGCGACAAAAAAATGCTAATAAATATGCCGCCTAACCTAAGCAAACAAGCTACCTAATCTTGCCTATTTATATAAATCCATCCGGTTTTATTTTCAGCATTCTTTAATTCAAGAACGTAGAAATATGTACCTGTTGGAAGTTCTGAATTAGAATTACTTTGTCCTGACCATTGGTTCGTATAGTTCTGCTGTTCGTAAACTTTAGCACCATATCTGTTAAAGATGGTAAGTTTAGTAACATCCATACCTCTCAGGTCAAGATTATCGTTTATTCCATCATTATTAGGAGATATACCTCTCTGTACTTCACAAAGCACATTAAACACTTCATACTCTTCTGTTACTGTACACTGTCCGGACGTTACTGTTACAGTAAATGTAACCGGTAATGTAACATTAGAATTTGCAGCAATATATTCAGTGACATTTAGAAGCTCGCTGTCGTTACCAACAGTTATCCCGTTCTCATCTTTCCATACATAAGTTGCAGATGCAGCATCATACGAATCGTTAGCCGGAACTACTTGTAACCAAAGCGCATTGTTACGGCATTCGTCATTAACTGTTGCACTCAATCCATCCTGAAGTGTAAGTGTAAATGAGCTTGTTCCATCTTCTTCACAATCCTGTTGTGCAGTATAAGTGTACGTTATAACATACGTACCGGCCTTACTTGCTGAAACATTAACCGAACCATCGACAGGATTTATAGCAATGTCATTACTGTCAGCACTAAATTCTCCACCTGTACTAAACCCTGACGCTAATTGTGGACTAACAACAGATGTACCTAAACAATAAGCTACCGACTCATACGTAAATGATGTAACAGGTTCTATAGCATCAGAAACTACAATTGTTGCTGTGAATGAAGCCCCTGCTGTACAGTTTACACTATTTTCACCTACCTGATAAACAACCTCATAAGTACCTTCAGCCGCTCCGTTAAGGTCTATTTCACCTGTCAATGCATCTACTGTTAATGTAGCTGATGAATATGTTCCTCCGGTTACAAAGCCTGTTGGTAATATTGGCTGTGCATTAGCTGCCAGTACACAAACATCTGCATAGCTAAAGCTAATCTCAGGCAGCGCTGCTGCTGTAACATTTATAGTTGCCGTAAAGGAATCTGCTCCTGTACATGCTGCAGCATTTTCTACTACTGAATATGTTACATTGTGTGTTCCTACAGTTGCTGTACTTAAATCAATTTCACCTGTTACTACATCAACAGTTAATGTAGTTGAAGAATATGATCCTCCTGTTACAAAACCTGCCGGAAGTACCGGAAGAGAGCCAGTTTCTAATTCACAAACATCTGTATAGCTAAAGCTAATCTCAGGTTGTTGTGCAGCAATTATTTCTATAGTTGCAGTGTAAGAATCTGCTGAAGTACAATTGTTTGCATCAGCATTTACTGAATATTCTACATTATAAGTTCCTTCAGTAACTCCTGTAAGATCTATTTCACCAGTCAGCGCATCAACAGTCAATGTAGTTGAAGAATACGTTCCTCCGGCTACAAAGCCCGTAGGTAATACCGGTTGGGCACTTGTTGCCAATACACATGTATCATCATAAGTAAATGCAATTGAAGGTGCAGCCGCAGCAGTTATGGTAACGCTAGCGTCATATGTACCACCTGTTACACAGTTTGCCGTTGGCAATGTGTAAGAAACTGTATATGTACCCGGCTGAGTAGCTGCAAGATCTATAATACCCGTTAACGAATCAACTATAATATTAGTATCAGGAACGCTATATGTTCCACCTTCTGCAAATCCGGCAGCTTTAACAGGCTCAGGATTTTGAGCAGCAATTGCGCAAATAGTAGCATTATAAGAGAATTCGATAATCGCTGTTGTATTAGGAACTACAATTGTTTTGAATGAATCTGTAATGAAACAACCTGTTACAGTATTTTCAACACGAACGTAAACTGTATGATCATTTACAGCTGTATATGCTGAAGAATCAGCAATAGCATCTGCTGCATCTCCTGTTTCTGCAAGTGCTTGTGTTTCAAAATAGCTAACTGCAAAATCAGAAGCATTTGCTACGTTATCAAGTATAGCTGTCGTATTAAGCTCTAAATTAAAATCAGCTGCAGTAGTCGAAGAACATAATGTAAGATCTGCCGGAGAATTTACAACTGTATCAATATTATCGAAGAATTCAATTTCTATCTCGTCTCCTGTTGTACATCCGGTTGTAATAACTGTTGCAGTAACTTTATAAGTACCAGGCTCATTAACTGTATATGACGAACCTGTAGCACCATCGATCACTACGTTGTCTTTCATCCATACAAAGTTGAAGTATGAAGTGCTTAACTTAGTATCAAGTAACTTCTCTCCTCCAAAACACACTGCATTATTCGTGCTTACTAACAAATCATCGCCAAAATTAATGCGTCCCACATCAAAGCTGTTAGCATCAAGGAAGATAGCTGAATCATAGTTACCGTCATTGGTTTCAGCGATTACCATTTTAATATGGTATGTTTCACCTGGTATTACCGGAGCCTGAACTTTTAGAGGTACAGAGTGCCCCATAAAGTTATCAGCTGCAGCATATCTCGATACACCTTTGTAACCATCAAATAACTTATCGAAAAACTGAGGATTACCCGCAACACAGTTACTACCATTAACTGTATAATTAAACTGACTGTTTCTTGTTGTAGGTACAGATACAGGTTGTGTTGTTCCCGGTAATGTGGCAAGGTTAACCGTATTACCATCACTATCCGTTAGGAAGAAAGCAAATGCATCACCATAATTACACTGGAATAATCCATAATCTTCAGATGCAAACAGATAATCAAAAGACATTTCTGTTCCATAAGCCATAAAATCAAACTCGATAGAAGTAGCATTATAGAAGTTTACCAAACCTGGTGAAGTTCCTGATGCAGAAACAAAATTATATAAATCCTGATCTCCTAACCAAAGCGTAGCATATGGAGATACTGTTTGCAAATAGTTTGCAGACTGAATAATCGTTTTTGGACCAGTTGCGCTACCTGCTTTTCCAGTTGAAAGTATGATACCGCTTTCAAATGGGAAATCAGCTCCATTAGCGCTAAAATAACCAATACCATTGTGAGCAGCACCATAGTTAGTACCTGTTATATAGTTTAGGTTAGATACCTGTGCACAGTTCTCATTTACCAATACATCACTAATCAACTGTTCTTCTGTATATGTTGTTTGGTTAACAACAAGAGCCTTGTTTGGTGTAGCGATACAAATATCAAAACGCGTGTCATTAGCCGTAGAATAATTCGAGAATATTCTAAGTTTATACGTTGTACCAACAGTAAGGTTGTTTAATAATACGTCATTATTATTAGCTCCTGTACCTGTTATAAAATAGGTAGTATTGTATTGTATGTTGGCTCCCTGAATACACTGAACCTGTGTAAGGGCACCACAACTACCACTATATAATACCTTACTAAGGTTTTGGGTAGTAGTACTTGAACCGTCTCTGTTATTTATATATAATATATGAGATGTAGATGTCGCCGTAAATTCAAACCATACATCATCATTAGCATAGGCAGCAATACCACATACATTACCCTGTGGTGATGCAGTTGCCCCCAATAACGTAGCACTGTAAGGTGTGTCACAATAACCTGTAGTACTCACAGGCAATACATAAGCAGTATCACAGTTATCATTTGTAATTTGAGTGTAGAAAGTTTTTGGTAATGTCCATGTACTTTTGCTCGTCTCACTACAAATAGATCTTACATAGAAAGTATATCTTCTACCTGGTATAAGGTCGTTAAGCGTATACGGGTGTGAACCTGTAACTACACCAACACTATTAGCTCCCGGTTCCGGTTGTCCTGCCGGTACAGCAAATACCTCCCATGAAGTTGCAGTACCCGCTTCAGTCCAGTCGATTGTTATACTGTTTGAAGTGTTAGCTGTAGTAATTAAATTTTGAGGTTTAGGACACGCAACCGGTGTACATGTTGCTGTTCCTGAATATACCGGCACAGTAATAGGCTGAACTACCGGAGTAACACCCTTTACATAATGGTAAACAATCTCATCATAAGAATCAGTTACAATAACTTCTGCAACATACTGATCCCATGAATTGTAATCCCAGTTAAGTGTAAAAGGAATTCCCGGACACATAGCTACTGTACCTGTATTGTTAAGCGAATATGCACTCACAGTACCAACTAAAATACCATTTTGCGACACTTTCAGATTAGAGAAAGTTCCGCTTCCGCTAGTAGCAGTGATGCTAAATTTATAATTACATCTATTCTCAGCAGGACATACAGTTGTATTAAATACAAATGGCCCAGCCCATTCGCTCTTGTTTGTAGATGAACAATATGCTCTTACATAATATTCATACAAAGTAGCAGGGTTCAAACTTTGCGCGTTGTACGTATTAGATGAAACCAGAACACCATCTGTTGTAGGTACACCAGTATTTGCAGGCTGTACTTTTACCTCCCACTGTGTTTCCTGAAATCCTGCAGCCCAAGTTAATGTTGCAGTGTTATTGCTGTAGTTAGAACCAGCAAGTGCAGTTGGAGCGGCACATGCAGGAATATCTTCAACTACAAACTCGTCAATCCATAATGTCCAGCTGTTTGTAGTTACGTTTGGAACGTGTAAAGCAATATAAGCTATGCCATTATAGCTGTTCAGATAAAATATCTTCTGATCATAAACAGTGTTATTAATAACCTGTTGTGGCATTAAGGTGTTTGTAAAATTAGCTACAGCATTACCTGTAGTTGATAATTTCACTTCCATCTCCGTTGGATAAGAAGCGGAAACCACTCTGTAACGGAATTTTACCCTTTGGTTACCATTTAATTGTATAGCAGGGCTAATTAACCAGTCATCATTACTGGTTGAGTTCCAGTATTTAGTCAGTGATGCTAACTGATCGCCTTCATAAGGCTGATATGTTGTAGTAAGAGTCCATTTCAGGTTATCTCCATTAGAATCTACAACAGTCCAGCAGTTCTTGCTTGGTGAAGTTGAGTTGAAACCTTCAGTGTAAGGTGGAATTATTGTACCGCAAGCTGTTATTAACCTTGTAGCGGCTTTTGCCCAGATACTTTTATTTGTTGATGAACAAACCGATCTTACATAAACATCATAACCGGAAGTTGGGTTAAGGTTGTTTACAGTATAAGTAGGTTGTGTAGTAGTGATACCGGCAACGCTTTCAGCAGGAAACGGTGCCCCCATAGGAAGTATAAGAACATTCCATTCTGTAGCCGTACCTGCTTCCTGCCAGTTTATCGTTGCTCCATTAGTAGTAATTCCTGCATAAGTAATATTAGTCGGAACTTTACAATCAACAACTTTAACAGACACATTGTCAATAGCAGCAGCTGGCTGCACTCCATTAATGGCATCATTTCTCCATTCGAAAATCAAACGCATGGTCTGACCCGCAAACTGAGATGCATTTAGCATAAATGCGTATGGCTGGAAATTTACAGAACTATTAAATTTATCAGCTATTCTAATTCTGTCAGCAGCTGCAACTATACCCGTACCCGCAACCGGGTTATAGGTAGCTGGAACAGCCCAAACATAAAAATAATCATTTGTCTCTCCTACTCCCTTCCAGTCGAAAGAAATTCCAAGATTTGTTGTCCCCGCAGGAATAATCAAATCCCTGTAAGCATGAACTGTTGATGACTGAGTAATTGTATAAGCATTAGCAGTACCGTTATTGTTACTTACATATAATGCTTTTTGACCTCCATTGTTAGTAGCATTACCTACAAACCACTTATTAAGTTGTGTTCCATTGTTTAAAGACCACCCAACTGTTGTAGCTTCGAAATTATCAATAAGCGGCAAAGATGCAGCTTCCTGAAAAGTAGTAAAATTATATGGTCCGATCCAGCTACTTTGAGTAGCACTACAGTTAGACCTAACGTAATAAGTATAAGGTGTAGATCCTGTTAAGCCTGAGATAGCAATTGGCGAAGCCGTTCCGGTATGTGTAACAACGCCTGTATTAGGCGCAGTTGTACTTCCAGGAATAAGGTTGATGTCCCAAGATCCTGTGGTGGCTCCATTAATTGTAATTGTTGCTGTATTTGCTCCTGTTGCTACTCCGCTTGAGCTGGTAGCAGGCAAACATCTTTGCGTAATCTTAACATCATCAAGAGTAAATCGCTCACCCTGTAATGTATTTCCGTATTGTGTATCTCTTTTTACAAAAGCCAGGTAAACGTTTTGGTTTGCATAAGCTCCCAAATCTACGGTTTGTTTATAACATGCTAATTGGTTACCCGGATTCATTTCATTTTCCGTCCATGATTTAACCATCGTAAAAGTAGAGACATCAGTTTGAGAAGTAGTAGATAACCACAACTGATAAATACTTCCGTTTTGAGCAGGATACGTTTGTAATCCATAGAAGGTTAAATCTGCATTGGCAGGCAATAAGATTTGTGGAGTTACTAACCACGCCTGGGAAACATTGTTTATCCCGATAAGAGCATTCGAAACATAAGCTCCGGTCGTCCCCTCACATGTAGCACCTGTGGAATTTACCCAGGCAGGTACAGTACCCGGTGCTCCGTTTAGTAATGTAAATTTTCCCCAATTGGATGGAATCCCATTTTCAAAATTTTCACTCCATTGAGCGTGAGATTTTCCAAAAGAGAAAAGTAACATTACGAGCAGTAGTAATGTAATTCTTTTCATAGTTAATCTAAATTTAGTTTTTAAGTAGTTAATAGAACTCAAAAGTAAATTTTATATTAAATACAACTAAAAAACACCACTAGACAAATACTCAACAAGAACAAATCCTACTTTTACACAAAACACTGAAAAACAGATCGTTAAATACTTTTAATTAAATAAAATCAAAAATAAAGCAATAGACAACTATGTTAAAAGTGGATTAAGCACATCTTTTTTAGTTAAAAAATAGATAAAAATAGCATTGAGCCAAATAAATAATTTTTAAGAAAAAAATACTGTTTTTTTCTTAAAAGAACCTCTGAGAAATTCATCTTTAACTTTAAAAAAATTAAATTTCATTTACAAAATCGTCAAGATTCTGATCAGCTTCAAGGTTAAGTTTTTTTCTGATTCTATATCGCGAAGTGTGTAAACTTTGCATTGTAATATTTAAAAGGTTTGAGACCTCATGTAATGACATTCCAATTTTTATGTAAGCGCAAATTCTTACATCGGTGGTTGAGAGCTGAGGAAATTTCGTTTTTACCTTCTCAAAGAAATTAGGATGTATCTTTTCAAAAACTTCCCTAAACTGTTCCCAGTCTTTTTCCTGATTTTGGTTTTGATTTAAAATTGATTTAAGATCTGACTCTATCGCAGCTTTAGAATTTTTACTTCTTTCAAGTAAATCAGCTATTTCAGTCATAAGTTTATTTTTAGCTATCAACTGGACACTTATGCTTGTAATTTCACGGTTCTTTAAATCCAGTTCGAGTTCCTGTTGTTGCGATTTAAGTTTAAGCAACTCATTTTCAGCTTTTTCTTTTTCGTTATTAATCTGCTCCCTAATTATATTTTCCTGTAGCTTTTCATTCTCAAACTGACTGATCTTTAAAGTCTTTTTATTTCCATTATAAGACAACCATATAATCCCTGTTATCAAAACTGAAATCAGAATAACCAATACGATAGAGAAAATCAGATAATTACTCCTTTCTTTTTCAATATCGTATTTACTTCTCAAGAGATTCTTTTCAAGTTCAGACTTTTCAAATTCATTACTCCATTTAAGCTCCTCTATCTTTTGCTTAATCTCAGAGCCATACACACTGTCTTTTAATTTATAGTAGCTTCCGGTATAATCCGCATAATCTTTATACTTACCTTCATTCTTGGCAATCTTAGCCAAATGTTCTAAAGCATCTAGTCTTCCCCTTGGAAATTTTATACTTTTAGTAAGTTCGATTTGTTTATTAAAATATGCCTTAGCTTTATCAAGATCATGAGTTTCATAGTATGTAATACCATAATTAAGATAAATTCTTTCTTTAAGTCTTGAATCTTTTATTTTTTCAGATAACACAAGAGCATCATTAAGCATAGTAAGCGATGATTCATGATTTTTCAGATTCGATTCAATATTACTAAGGTTAATCATGGTACTAACTATATTAACCGTGTCTTTTAATGTAATAAAGGTATCAAGACATTCTTTTTGATATTTTTTTGCTTTCACAAAATCCTCCTTAATCATGTAAACGTTACCCATATTTGCATAAAATACAGCCATACCTCTTTTATCGCCGAGCTTATTATAGATTTCAAAAGATTTATTGAAATTTGAGATACTTCCATCAAAATCGCCCATTTCAAAATACAATATACCCAAACCATTATAAGTTACAGGTAAATTGTTTAGGTCATTATGCTCTTCGAAATAGTCGCGAGCTTTAAGGTAGTAATTAATTGCCTTGGCATATTCATTTTGCAAGACATAATATTTTCCAAGAACTATAAAAAGCTTATGCTTATAATACTCCTCGGCCAGTTTATCAGAGTAAACCAGTGTTAACTCACTATCCTTTAATGCTTTTTCTTTTACACCCGAATTTACTTCAAGAAGCGTTCTGTAATAATACCCTTTTAAAAAGAGCGTGTCATTTTGTGTTGCTTTTGCTTTTGCTATTGTTTGATCAGCAATTCTTTCAGCCTCTTTAAAATCAGTTTTAGCAATTGTTTCAAAATCTATACTATCCTTACTAATAATATAATCAGTGTCATCTTTCTTTTGACTGCACGCTATCACCAGGCATATAAAAAATAGTATATTAAAAAACTTTAGTGTTTTAATTAATGAAGTCTTCATTTTACAAGCTTAATGAGATTACTATTGTAATGGATAAATCTAGTGGTTCTTAAATAGTAATTTATATCAAATTCAATATCGAATTAATGAAGTAAAACTACGGCATCGAAAATAGTATTATTTATTTTTATAAAAAAAGTTTCAACAGATAATAAAATTGTTTCAATCTGAATAGTTCTTAAGTCAATTTTCCCTGATTATCAATTTTTCACTTATTCATAAGCCCTTAATGTTAAGCCATTTTTTAAACAACTGATATATAAATATTTGCAAATCAACTAAGTTTACCATAAGTTAGAAATTAGTACATACAACTACAACAATATCAACCAATTAATTACTTTTCCTTAATAAAACCTTATTCTATAAATCGTTTTCGTACACGTCTTTAAAATTAATTTTGAGTTGTTAAGTCATAAAACCCTGCAGGTAATTCACTTAATATCAACGATTAAAAACCAACTTAAATTTATTAATTATGTTTACAAAACGATTTTTCTTAGCGTTAGCTTTGATGATAGTTTCTTTTGGAACTACGCTTCAAGCTGCTGAAAATGTTACTACTACGAGCATAACCCGTAAAGCCGTTGAATGTGCCGGGGGAGGCAATGAAACATTCACAAATTTAGGTGCAAACTCAAGCACTTACACTACGAGAACCTGGACAGGAGACAATAGCGTAGGCTGGAGTGCAACAGATTCCAGAACAGATCAGACTCTAAATGGTAAAGCAATTGCAATGAGAACCGGTACTATGGCTAACACTACTACAATCAGTGGTGGTATTGGTACGCTAAGCTTTAACTATAAAAGAGTATTTACAGGAAATTCTACATTAAAAGTTTTTGTTAACGGTACTCAGTACGGAGGAGACATTACAGTTTCATCTGATACGTCTACTGCTTTTTCTCAGGCTATAAATGTATCAGGTAATGTAACAATTGAAATCAGAAACAGCGGAAACAGGACTATTGTAGATGATCTTGTATGGAACTGTTATTCTGACCCTGTTTCAGGACCTGAAATCCAGATTGCTAATGCTGCAGGCACTAATTTTAACTGTGGCGAACTTACAGTTGATTTTGGTTCTCAGGCTGTAGGTGTTTCTGCTGATGCTGTATTTACAATTAAAAATACAGGTACAGCTACACTAAACGTTTCTTCACTTGCTCTTAGCAACACTACAGATTTTTCAATCATATCTCCTTCAACTTCTTCATTTACAGTAGCTGCCTCTGGCTCTGCTATAGTACTTGTTCGTTTTAATGCTGCTTCAGCAGGTAACAAAACTTGTACGCTTACTGTAAACAGTGACGATGCTAATGAAGCTGCATGTGTTGTAGAATTAAAAGGTACCGGTCTTGCCCCATGTGTAATTCCGGTTGTTGAAAATGGTGATATCGATCTTGATAGCCTGACTCCATTCTCTGTAAACGCTACTGTAAGCGTTACTGGTGCTGAATCTTACCTTGTTGTTTTATCTACCGTTACTCCTCTTGGCGGGCTTCCTGTTGATGGAGCTACTTATAATGTTGGAAATGCAATTGGTAACGGTACTGTTGCTTACAAAGGAAGTCTTGCAAACATTTCTCTTGCAGGATTAACTGAAAACACTACTTACTACGCTTTTGTATTCCCTTACAATAGCGCAAATTGTACTGGTGGTCCTCTTTACTTCACTTCTGAATCTATAGACACTACTTTCTCAACTCCGGTTGCTCCTTGTAACGGAGGTAATGAGACATTTACAAATCTTGGTACAAACTCAAGCACTTATACTAACAGAACATGGGTTGGTGACAACGGATGGCAATGGAATGCTACTGATTCAAGAAATGATCAGACTTTAAACGGACGCGCTATCACACTACGTTCAGGTACACTTAAAAATGTTACACCTATAAACGGTGGTATTGGTCATCTTTCTTTCAGCTACAAAAGAGTATTTACAGACAACTCTACTCTAAAAGTTTTCATCAATGGAGTTCAGTATGGTGCTGACATCCTTGTGTCTTCTGACGTTGCATCTACTTACAGCGAAGATATTGATTTTGATGGTCCAGTAACTATAGAAATCGTTAACAGCGGAAACAGGACAGTAATTGACGACCTTGTATGGAACTGTTATGAAGTACCTAACAGACCCGAAATACAAATCTTAAATGATGAAGCTATAGAGAAAGCTTGCGGAGAACTTGAAATAAACTTTGGTACAGTACAAACAAGCACTATTAACGAAGCTATATTTACAATTAAGAATGAAGGTTTACAAGATCTTGTTATTACAGCATTTACACTTAGTGACAACACAAATTATTCAGTAACAAACCCTATTGCTCCTGTAACAATCCCTTATCTTGGAACAGAAGATGTTATAGTAAGATTTAATGCCGCTACTGAAGGTGAATTTCCTGCAACTTTAACTATTGTAAGCAATGATGCTAATGAAGGCTCATGTGTTGTAAGTTTTAATGCTGTTTCTCAAAATGAATGTAGTACTCCTGATGTTTCAGTTGCTACTGTAGCTGTTTCTAATGAAACTTATAATACTCTTGATGTAACTGTATCTGGCGTTACTGCTGACAGTTATATTGCTCTTATCTCTACATCTGGTTCAATAACTTCTGCTCCAACAAATGGTATAACTTACATTGTAGGTGACGTTATTGATACTGCTGCTGTAGCTTATGTAGGATCTAATGCATCTTTCACTATTAATAATCTTACACCTGAAACCACTTATACTATTGCTGTATATCCTTACAACAATGTAGAATGTGTAAATGGTCCTGCTTATGCTTCATCTTCTGTTGAGACTGAAGGTTCTACTACAGTATTTACTTGTACAGGTGGCGGAGAAACATTCAGCAACATTGGTACGGCTTCATCTACTTACACTACAAGAAGCTGGACTGGTGATAACGGTATAGACTGGACGGCTACAGATGCAAGAACTGACCAAACTGAAAATGGTAAAGCAATAGCTTTTAGAACAGGAAGCGTTAAAAATACTGAAGCTATCCTTGGTGGTATAGGTACACTTAGCTTTAAATACAAAAGAGTATTTACAGGTAACTCTACACTAAAAGTATTTGTTAACGGTACCCAGTATGGTGGAGACATCACTGTTTCTTCAGATGTTGCTTCTACTTTCTCTTTTGCAGTTAATGTATCTGCTGATGCTACAATAGAACTTGTAAACAGCGGTAACAGAATCATCGTTGATGATATTGCATGGACTTGTTATGATGCAGGTTCAGGAGCAAGAGTTGCGATGAAATCAGATTCAGCAACTACTGAAAACACAGAAGTAACTGTATATCCAAACCCTAACAACGGACAATTCCAAATTGATCTTGCATCAGAAACAGCTGACATTGTTGTATATGATGCTGCAGGAAAAATGATCGTTAAAAAATCGATCTCAGACAATGAGGTTATAGATATGACCAGCGCTCAAAAAGGAATCTACCTAATGGTTATCACATCAGGTTCAGAAGTATCTACAAAACGTGTTGTTATAAACTAGTTTTAGATACATTTTTATAAACTACTCCGGTAACTCTTAGGTTACCGGAGTTTTTATTTTTCATTAACCTAAAATTAAATTTAGAATACAGTACATAACTATTTTATAAGGTTTAAGTAATTAGGTGTTTTTTATTTAAAGGTAGCTTGCGCAACATTATCGATTGATTAAAAATCTGTCAATTAAGAACTTAAATATGCGTAAAAAAAATACTTTTTTAAAAAAGCCAGCCTTAACATTTGCTCTGCTTTTATCACTAATTAACTTAGTGTCAGCACAAATTGTTTATCAGCACAATTTTGGTACAGGAACAATTAACACCTATCCTTACACTGTAGCTCCGAATATAATTAATGCGGATCTTTCCAATTCCGCCTGGACAAATGAGGCCGGAACATGGGTAAACTATAACGGCTCTGCAGGAGTGGCGCTTGGCCTTTATAATTTTACAGGTACAACTTCTGTAACGCTTAGTTTTACAGTAGCACCGGGAAAACAACTCTCTATAGATTCATATTCCTTTTGGAGGCAAAGAAGTCCTTCAGGAGGTCAAAACTGGTCTATGGCTATTAATGGCACCAATGTTGGTTCAGGCACAATACCCTCATCCGGGGCAAATACCGGTACATTACTACCTACAAGTCCTGTATCAGCACTGACAGGCACAGTAAATATAGTAATGACGCTTAGTGGAGGTAGCGGAGCAGGAACTTTTCGTGTAGACGACTTTACACTTAATGGAACTGTAACTTCAGCATGTGCATCTCCCGTTATAACATCGCTAAACCCTGTTTCAGGACCCGTAAACACTTTTGTAACGATTAATGGAAGTGGTTTTCAAAATGGCACCGGAACTTCATCAGTAAAATTTAATGGCTCAGAAGCAGCATTCACAGTAATTTCAGACAGCCAGATAATGGCTACTATTCCGGCTGGTGCAACATCAGGTCAAATTACCGTAACTACAAACAGCTGTCCGGGTACAGGACCAACATTCACTGTAACAACTTCTAATTGTACAGTTCCTCTCCCTCCTTCAGACCTATATATATCTGAGCTTTATGATCAGGAATCCGGAAGCGGAGGTATGATAGAAATATACAACCCTACGACTTCAACCATCAATCTGTCAGGCTATACATTACAACGATATGGCAATATAACAGATACTACCCCAACCGCAGGATATATTCTAAACTTAACAGGAACACTTGGCTCAGAAATGGTATATCTTATAGCCTGTTCTGCTCCAAATGCTTCTATATGTGTAGCCCCTTCTTCTTCGGCTACTTTAGGAAATGGTTTTAATGACAATGATAAATTTGAGCTTCTAAAAAACAATGTTGTTATTGACAGGGTTAACACTCCTTCTCAAAAAGGCTTTACACTTATAAGAAAACCCAATGCTTTAGCTCCGGTAACAACATATAATGCTAACGACTGGAATATTACTTTACATCCCGAAGATCAGCCGGGAGTTAACCTTCCTAACAATTACTGTCAGGATTTAGGAAACCATATTGTTGACCCTATACCGGGTGGAACCACACCTACTATAACTAACCCTGTTTCGGTAACCGCTTGCGAAAATAGCAATACAAGTCTTTCGGTTGCTTTAAGCGACCCAACTGGCTTTACCTACCAATGGAAAGTTCTTGTTGCAGGAAACTGGATAAACGTAACCAATAACACTAACTATTCAGGTGCTACGACTGCAACATTAACCATCAACAACATACCTTCAGCATTTAACGGGAATCAATACTATTGCGAAATGACATCAGGTACAACCTGTACACTTATCAGTAATGCAGCCCGTCTTTCTTTATTGACACAACCGGCTGTAGCAACTGTAACACCGGTTCAGCCTACATGTACAACTGCAACAGGAAGCGTTACCATTACAGCTCCAATAGCTGCAGATATAACATACAGTATTAATGGCACTACCTATCAGGCAGGAACAACTTTTGCAAATCTTACTCCAGGAACATATACTGTTACAGTAAAAAATGCAGCAGGTTGTACATCTGAAACAAGTGCTATTATTATTAATCCTGCACCTGCAACTCCTGCCGTAGCAACTGTATCAACAAGCCAGCCAACCTGTACGACAGCTACAGGAAGCATCACCGTTGCAGCTCCAATTGACACTGATTTAACATATAGTATCGACGGTACAAACTTTCAGTCAGGAACAACTTTTGCAAATCTTACTCCAGGCAACTATACCATTACAGTAAAAAACACAGCGGGCTGTACCTCTCAAACAGGCACAATAACTATCAATACTACACCGTCAGCTCCTGCAATAGCTACCGTAACGACAGCTCATCCTACATGTCTCCTACCTACAGGAAGCATTACTGTTACCGCTCCAATTGCAGCAGGTACTACTTATAGTATTGATGGTATTACTTACCAGTCAGGTACTACTTTTACAAATCTTACTCCCGGATCATATACTATTACTGTAAAAAATGCCGCAGGATGTACTTCAGTAACTTCACCTATAAATATTAATACTGCTCCGGGTGCTCCGGCTACAGCAACAACAACACAAACACAACCAACTTGTTCAACAACAACCGGAAGCATTACTATTATATCTCCTTTAGCTACTGATCTTACTTACAGTATTGATGGAATAACGTATCAGACAGGAACTGCTTTCACAAATCTTATTCCGGGAACTTATACTGTTACTGTAAAAAATGCTGCAGGATGTACTTCGGTTACAACACCTATCACAATAAACGTAGCACCTGATGCACCTGCCGTAGCTAATACTACAACTGTACAACCAGACTGTATTACACCTACCGGCAGCATTATAGTTAACACTCCTGTTGCCGCTGATTTAACGTATAGCATCGACGGAATTACATATCAAACAGGGGTAACATTTACAAATCTGGCTCCTGGAAATTATACAATAGTCGTAAAAAATGCTGCTGGATGTACATCTGAAACAGCAACAATAAGCATCAATACTGTACCAAACGCTCCGGAATTACCGACGGTAACAACAGTACAACCTAGCTGTGCTCAACCTATAGGAAGTATTATAGTTAATACTCCTGTTGGTGCAGATCTTACTTATAGTATTAATGGTATAGATTTCCAGTCATCAACTATTTTCAACAATCTTGCTGCAGGAAATTATACTGTTACAGTAAAAAATACTTCAGGTTGTATTTCAACAACATCAGGAATCATCATTAATCCTATTACTGATGCCCCTGTAGTAGCAACCGTGACAACCACACAACCAACCTGTGCCTTACCAACAGGAAGTATTACTATAACCTCCCCTATAACTGGTGACTTAACATATAGTATCGATGATACAAACTTTCAGTCAGGAACAACTTTTAACACTTTAGCTCCCGGAACATACATAGTTACTGTAAAAAACACAGCGGGATGTACTTCGTCGACACCAGCCATAACAATAAATGCCGTACCGGGTCTTCCTCAAATAACTATAAAACAAGGATGTAGTGACGATAAAACTTTAGCCAACAATTATATTGTAGAAGCCCTTCCGCTAGATGCTACATTTGACATTAACACTGCTGATTTCGAATGGAAAGACAATTCAGGAAACACAATTGGCAGCAATGAAAATACATTTAATGTTACCAAATACCTGGCAAACAACTCAGATTCGACACAATTACCGTTTGAGTTTACGGTAACAGTTACTAATGCCGAAGGATGCGAAAACACGGTTTTAATAGGTGTTGATAGCTATTTCTGCAACATACCGAGAGGTATATCTCCCGATAACGATGGAATGAATGATAATTTTAACCTTACAGGTATGAATGTAACTAAGTTAAGTATATTCAACCGTTATGGACATGAAGTGTATTCTAAAAATAATTATACCAACGAATGGCATGGACAAACAAATCAGGATACAGATCTGCCAACCGGGACTTATTATTATGTAATTGAATCATCGGGTAATCAACAAACAGGCTGGGTTTACCTAAATCGAAGAGATTAAAAATTTCACAATTCATATTTAAAAGCCGCTAATGCGGCTTTTTTTCTTTACAATCTTTACAATTTTATCACAACAAGTTCATCATTATATAACCATTTCAAAATACCCCAAACCCCAAATAGACATAATTTCGGCTGATAAAAAAAGGTATGCTAAATACTTATTTTACAGGCAGAAAAATTACTATTTTAAACATTTTATTATTGTTATTGATAGGCTATCACAGCCATGCCCAGGTTTACTATCATAACTTTGGTACATCCGCAATATCAACTCATCCTTATACAGTTGCACCGCCAATAATTGACAGTCACTTATCTGGGTCATCATGGGCTAATAGTGTAGGTTCATGGACCAGTAATCCTGGCGCAGGAGCTACAACAGCTATTACAATGCTAACAGCACCTGGCATCAATACAATAACATTAACATTTAATGTTGCCGGTAGTTATCAGCTAGAAGTAACCTCATTTGATTTTTGGAGGCAACGAAGCAGCATAGGCCCAACAACATGGGCGTTATCCATAAACGGTACTAATGTAGGTAATGGTACAACACCCACGGTAGGTGCACCGGTTGGTGTTACTAATGTAAGTACTCCAATAACAGGACTAACAGGAACAGTTACCGTTACCCTTACCCTTACCGGAGCAACCGGCGGAAACTTCAGGTTAGATGATTTTACATTAAACGGGGTAGTTACTTCTAACTGTACCGCTGCAGTTATCTCATCATTCCTTCCTGTATCTGGCCCTGTCAATACAATTGTTACAATTAATGGAACCGGATTTACAAACGCAACAGCAGTAAAATTCAATGGAGTAAACGCAACATCTTTTACTGTTATTTCAGATACAACAATAAAAGCTACAGTACCTGCAACCGCTACAACAGGCGTAATAACTATTACTGCCAATGGCTGTGACGGAAGTTCAACGGGCTCTTTTAATGTACTTACCCCTTCGTGTACCAACAACTTTTCAGAAATATTCATTTCTGAACTTTACGATCAGGAATCCGGAAACGGAGGAATGATTGAAATATACAATCCTACTTCTGCTTCTATCGATTTAAGCTCCTATGTACTTCAGCGTTACGGTAACATTTCAGACGCAACACCTACAAGTGGTTACATACTGACATTATCAGGAATTCTTGCACCTGGAGCTACACATCTTATTGCGAGCGCTGCTCCAAATCCGGCTATTTGTGCCGCACCCACCGCAAACCAAACTATGGGTAACGGATTTAACGGAAACGACAAATTCGAACTTTTAAAAAACGGGGTTGTTATAGATCGTGTAGATGTACCTTTTACAGGTCCTGGCTATACGCTAATCAGAAAACCTAATGCAATAGCACCGGTACCGGTTTACAATGTAAACGACTGGAATAACACCCAACATCCTAATGACGTACCAGGTGTTCCTAATACATTTTGTCAAAATTTGGGAGTACATACCATTACGCCTACCCCTATACCAACTATTACGCATCCGGCATCTGCAACAGTTTGTGAAAACGGAAGTACTACATATACCGTAGCTGTAAACCCTTCTACAGGCTTTACTTACCAATGGAAAGTTTTAAATTCTGCCGGAATATGGACTAATATAACAAACAATACTAATTATTCAGGAGCTACAACAAATTCATTAACAGTAACACAAATACCATTAAGCTTTAATACCAATCAGTACTACTGCGAAATAACATCTTCAGCATGCGTGTTAGTTAGCAATGCTGCTCAATTAGTTGTTAATCCTGCTCCGCCAGTAGCAACTGCAACAACAACACAGCCTACATGTACAACTGCTACTGGAAGTATTACTATTACAGCACCAACAGGTACAGGACTTACATACAGCATAAACGGCACCACCTTTCAGCCAGGCTTGACTTTTAACAATCTTGCACCGGGATCATACATCATTACAGTAAGAAACAGTAATAATTGTACGTCTGTTAGTTTACCTATCGTAATAAATTCTGATCCGGGTGCTCCGGCAGTGGCCAACACAACTGTTATACAACCTGACTGTACAACAACTACAGGAACAATTGTGGTAAACACTCCTACAGGAACAGGTATTACCTATAGTATTGACGGGACTACTTTTCAGGCAGGAACAACATTTGCAAACCTTACTCCAGGAAATTATACCGTTACCGTTAATTCGGGAGGGTGTACATCGGTCACAAGTCCAATAACTATCAATACTGCCCCGGCTACTCCGGCAATTGCCAACACAACGGTTACACAACCAACATGTATTACACCCACAGGAACAATTGTAGTGAACACTCCTACAGGCACAGGATTAACATATAGTATTAACGGAACTACTTTTCAGGCAGGAACAACATTTGCAAACCTTACCCCGGGAAGTTATACTATTACTGTTAATTCAGGAGGGTGTACATCGGTAACAACTCCAATAACAATTAATACGGTACCATCTGCACCTGCAGTTGCCAATACAACAGTAACACAACCTGACTGTACAACACCAACAGGAACAATCGCAGTAAACAGCCCTACAGGAACAGGTATTACCTATAGTATTGACGGGACTACTTTTCAGGCAGGAACAACATTTGCAAACCTTACTCCCGGAAATTATAGCATTACCGTTAATTCGGGAGGGTGTACATCGGTCACAAGTCCAATAACTATTAATACTGCCCCGGCTACTCCGGCAATTGCCAACACAACGGTTACACAACCAACATGTACTACACCCACAGGAACAATTGTAGTGAACACTCCTACAGGCACAGGATTAACATATAGTATTAACGGAACTACTTTTCAGGCAGGAACAACATTTGCAAACCTTACCCCGGGAAGTTATACTATTACTGTTAATTCAGGAGGATGTACATCGGTAACAACTCCAATAACAATTAATACGGTACCATCTGCACCTTCAGTTGCCAATACAACAGTAACACAACCTGACTGTTCAACAGCTACAGGAACTATTGTGGTAAATAGCCCACTAGGCACTGGTATTACTTATAGCATTGATGGGACTACCTTCCAGGCAGGAACAACTTTTGCAAACCTTATTCCCGGAAACTATACTGTTACCGTTAATTCAGCAGGATGTACATCGGTAACAAGTCCAATCATCATTAACAGCGCGCCAATAACTCCTGCTATTGCAGATACAACCGTTACACAACCTACATGTACAACACCTACCGGAACAATTGTAATAAATAGCCCAACAGGAACAGGATTAACATACAGTATAGACGGAGCTAATTTCCAGAACGGAACATCATTTACAAATCTGGCTCCAGGTTCTTATAGCGTTATAGTAATGAATGCATCAGGATGTACTTCAGCCACGAGTCCAATAGTTATTAATACCGCTCCGGCCATTCCTTCTGTTGCCAATACAAACGTTATACAACCTAATTGTACTACTCCGACAGGATCGATCACAGTAAATTCACCTGTGGGCACAGGATTAACATATAGCATAGATGGCGCTACCTTTCAGGCAAATCCATCATTTGTAAACCTTATCCCCGGAACTTATAATATAACAGTCCAAAATACTATCGGATGCACATCAGTAACAAATCCTATTACTATTAATACAGCGCCCACAACTCCTGCTGTTGCTACTGTAACAACAAATCAGCCTACTTGCACTACTAATACAGGCACAGTAACGGTGAGTACCCCAACAGGAGCCGGAATAACATATAGTATTAACGGGACTGTTTTCCAGTCATCTCCTGTTTTCAACGGATTACCAACCGGCACATACCATATAACAGTGCAAAATGCTGCGGGATGTACATCAGTAACGCCTGACATTATAATAAACCCCGCTCCCCCCGTACCTGCAGTCGCTAGTGTAACCGTTACTCAACCAACATGTACAGTTACAACAGGAACAATAACAATAAACACACCTATAGGAACAGGGATTGCTTATAGTATTGATGGAACAAACTTTCAATCGAGTACAACCTTTAGCAATCTTGCTCCCGGTAACTATCAAATAATTACGCAAAACACTTCTGGATGTACATCACAAACAGGTAACATAACTGTTAATCCTGTACCTGCACCGCCGGCAATTGCCAATGTAACAGTAGTTCAGCCAAAATGTACAGCAGCAACAGGTAGCATTACAATTAATTCACCATTGGGTACAGGTCTTACTTATAGCATTAACGGAATAGATTATGTAACAAATCCTGTATTTAATAATGTTCTTCCCGGAACATATAATATAACTGTAAGGGCTAATCCTGACTGTACTTCTTTACTTACCGGAGTTGTTGTTAACAATCCTCCGGGTGGCCTGCCTCCTATTGCACAGCCAACACCTGTTGAACTATGCGACCCTAATAATGATGGCTTTGAATATTTTGATCTGACTAATACTATTCAGGCAATTCAAAACGCTTTAAGTGACGTAATTGTTACTATACACGAAACACCACAGGATGCAGAATTCAATGTGAATCCTGTGCCTAACACGAACCAATACCTTAACCTGAATTATGCGGGACAAACACTTTATATCCGTATTAGTTCTAACACAACCGACTGTTACGACATCGTAACGGTACAGCTGATCGTCAACCCTACACCGATTGCGACAGCACCTGCGGACTATGAGCTGT
>NZ_JBHUMD010000011.1:0-32584 GCF_042684765.1 Flavobacterium suzhouense
CTGGTTAGATCAAAAACCTGCAGGCCATCGGTATCGTCATCACATAACTCATATGCTGTCATCACAGGGATAGCAGGGCGTGAGTGTACGATCAGCTGGATCGGTACTACAGAACGGCAGTTGGTCGTGGTGCCTGTCTGTACCACACTCGCATAAACCGTACCCAGTATACTGTGGTAGTTTGTAGGATCCGTAATAGGGTTTACGCCAAACTCTGCGGCTGCCTGCGTGCTGTGGTAGGTGATCGTAAGACCGCTCTGGCCGTTTAATATCTCTACTCCTGCCGGGGTAAGATCAAAATAAGCATAACCGTCAAAGTTGTCCGCACACTCCTCTAATGGGGTGGCCGGGGAAACTGTTGGGGCACTGTTTATCGTTACTACAAAGTCTGACTCATCTGAACATACCGTAGTAGCATCTCCAGTTACGGCATAGATGTATATCGTCTGGCTTGTCGTAATAAAATCACCCGCATTTAACTGTGTACCTGTTCCTCCTGCACCAGTGTAGTAGTTACCTGTTGTTAATGCAGGAAGCTGGTATGAATCACATGCCTCTACATCTGCTTTTTGTTCTACAGTTGGAGATGTATAAATTGTTACATTAAAACTTGTTTCATCAGTACAAGTATCAGGAGCTGTACCGCTCACTGCATATACATAAACTGTCTGTGAAGTTGTTAATGGAATAAGAGGATTAAGTTGTGCGCCTGTTCCGCCAGGACCTGTATAATAATTCCCTACTGTAGGCTGTGTAAGCGTATACGAATCACAACCTGACTGATCAGCAATAGGTGTAAGTACCGGTTGCGGATCTACAACTAAAGAAAGTGCCTCAACATCAAAAGCAGGCGGACCTATCGTAACTGAAGGATCATCACATCTTACCCAAACGGTTTCAGTTGACCCTGAATAGGTTGTTGGATTTGTGATAGGATTTGTTTGTGTGTTGGCATCAGCCTGAGAATTATAAAACGAATACACATATGATGCAGGTACAGGATTTGCAACTGTCATCTCATCAGTATACGAAGTAAGATCAAATATTACCTCTCCATCATAAGGAGCAGGCTCACAAGCATGAACTGCATAAGGTTGTAACTCAACACTACAATCATTTATAATAAGCTGAAAAGGTCTCACAACATAACAAGGAGTAGAAAAACCTACCGCTTTAGCATAGATTATTTGTCCATTGTAACCACTATAATTATTTGAAGGAAAAATCATAGGATCTCCATCATTAATCTGATCCATTGACTCATAATACTCTATATCATACTCTCCCGGATCAGCAAGGGGAGCTTTCATTATCGGATCATTAAGCTGTAGATTAAATGAGGCTGTTTGAGCTGGGTCACCACAAACAGCGAGATCTTCTGGGTCTGCAACCTCCACATCTGGAATTGTTGCAGTAAAGTCCCTCACATAAGTTTGTCCGCAGTTATCAGTTACGGTAAGTGTATACGTAGTAGTAACCATTGGGGTAAAAACCGGATTTGCAATAGCAGGGTTACTTACACCCGTAGTTGGCGTCCATAGATAGCTTACAGCGCCTTGTATAGTACCATCAACATTACTGATTGATTCCCCTTCACAAACTGTCTGATCCTGAAGACTGGTAGGTAAGAAAGAAAGATATTTAAAACATACCGATTGTTGATTAGACAAGGCTCCTGTTGAACCAGTAAAACCAAAATAAACAGTAGGATAACCTCCAAAAACAGAAATAATAATCTGGTTATCATATACAATACGCACCTGACAATCAAAAACTACTGTCAACGTATGGGTAGCAGCCCTCCAAAGTATTTTCACCTCATGTTGTTGGTTGTCTTTTATATTTGTAGAAGTTGTAGAAGCCTGTACAGGTGCCACCAGATTATCGCTTGTAAGGTGGCTAACGTTTCCTGCTTTATGAATCGCAATGTGGTCATAAGCCGGATCACCCCAGTTACTATTGGTATAAGTATCAAACTCAATAGCCATTGATGGGGATTCTGGTAAATTTCCATAACCAAGCTGTCCTCCTACCGCTCCTAAAACCGGATTAGCTGTAGATTTTAAAATAAACGCCATACCATCGGCACCGCCGGCATTTGCTCCAAAAAAAGCATCAAATACTATGTCAAAATCCTGAGACAAATCAATTGGGTTGTTGTACCAAGCAGCTCCTGAATTCGACTGAGTATTTGTTGTTATAGTATAACAGTTAGTCCCGGTAGAAGTTGCACTTCCTATGAAGGATGGAGTTAGCTGGGCAAATGCTGATACAGAAAAAATTAAAAAAATCCCTAAAAGCGAAATTCGAAATTCAATATTCTTTTTATGAAATATCATAATTTATTAACTTTAAATAGTAATTTAGAAAGTATATAAGCCTATTTTAGATTTGGTGAAAATCGTTGCGATATGAATTTAAAATTTGGCTCCGGACAAAAATTTGCAAATAGGGAAGATAAAAGTAACTCATGCTTAATATAATAGGTAATTTAGGTTTCAAAAGAATGTCAAATCTAAGCTTTTTCATTAACTTTTTATTTCTAAAAAATTAACTTTTAATAATATCACTTAAAACTTAGTTTTTGTTTAAAATAAAACACATATTGAAATAATTTTACTCAATTAATTAAACAAATTAACATTATAAAACCCTACCTAGAAATATTCCTACTTCATTAAGTATTGAAACTTCAAAAATAATTTAAGATTACTTCTACATAATATTTAAAAACAAGTACTAAATAGGTAAAATTACCAAAAAACCAATCATTGACTTTTTTTTATTAAATTAGCTAAGCTTCACAAAAAGCTTACTATAAATAGTATATCTATAGTTCAAAGCTTTTCCTTAAGGCTACTTATGTTCTTAAAAAAATGCTATTATCCCCTATTATTCGGTTACTGTTACAAGGAATTTATTCACTGTCTATATAATTTCAACCAAACTAAATCAATTAAATTATGACAAAAAAATTCGCAGCAGAATTCATCGGAACCTTCTGGCTTGTACTGGGAGGATGTGGTAGTGCCGTTTTGGCGGCCAATTTTAAATCAGAACCCTTTATAGGCATTGGTCTTGTGGGAGTAGCATTTGCTTTTGGACTAACTGTATTAACAATTGCTTATGGCCTGGGGCGTATATCTGGAGCACATCTTAATCCTGCAGTAACCATTGGACTTTGGGCCGGAGGACGTGCAGAAAATTCTCTGGTAATACCTTAAATTATTGCCCAAGTACTAGGAGGTATTGCCGGTGCTGCAATTCTTTACCTTATAGCTACAGGTAATGGCAGCGATATCGGAACTTTTGCAGCAAATGGTTATGGGGAACATTCACCAGGTGGATATAATCTAACCTCAGCTTTTGTTACAGAGTTTATAATGACGATGATTTTTATCATCATCATCATGGGTGCTACCGAAAAAGACCGTGCCAGAGAAGTATTTGCAGGGATTGCTATTGGCCTAGCACTGACTTTAATACACTTAATCAGTATCCCTGTAACCAATACATCGGTTAATCCGGCAAGAAGCATCAGCCAGGCCATTTTTGTACAAGGATGGGCCTTAGAGCAACTATGGCTTTTCATAGTAGCTCCAATACTGGGAGGAATCGCAGGAGGCATACTCTACAAAACACTTTTACGTAAAACCGATTTTGACCCTGAAGACAGAGTACAATAAATTCATTATACACGAAAAAGCATCCGCCCAGGCGGATGCTTTTTTATTGGCATATAGCCAGGAACCAGTTTTTTCTATTTAACTATTCATTTTTTACTTCAGCAACCTCATACTGATTTTTACCATCAACCTTAACAGGCTGATAATAAGTATCACCATATTTAACATAGGTTTGCTCTCCTACCCTAACCTCTTCAGCACCCTCAGGCAAATGTTCTACAACTGTACCTGCCGTCGGCGGAACTACAGTATAGCCTCCACCAGACTTCTCATAATACGTACCTCCATAATAATAATTGTTTGTGGTTTCATTAACAGTCACTGTCTGATAACCATCAGGCAAAACTTTAATTGTAGCCCCCACAGGAGCCTGAACTACAGTATATCCGCCATTACCCTGAACATAATACACACCCTGATCATAATGGTATTGCTGATTTTCTATTGAAATTATTATAGCTGTAGTAGCTAGTGAAGCTACAAAGAAGCCCCACGGATGCCATACCGGCCCCCAGTAAAAAGGACGAAAAGGATGGTAATAATAAGGTCTGTAACAATAATATCCACGTCCACCATAGCGATATGGAGGCCTATGGTACTCTCTATGATTAGAACGTACTATAGTATTACGGTTATTATTAATATTCACATTAACATCTCCCCCTCTATGGTTCACATTTACCCTGTTTCCTGAGTTACGATTACCTACATTTTTATTATTACCTCTGTTAACATTATTGTTATGGGACACTCTTTTACCGCCGTTATTGTTTCTGTTATTATTATTTCCTACACTATTTCTGTTAGGTGTATTTGTATGCTTGTTTTGAAATGAAGAATTTCTGTTCGTTGAACGGTGACTACCTCCATTTATAGTTCGATTACCCGCAGGCCTAGACATAGCTGGTTTAGATCCACCCCCCCATAGCATGTCCACCGCCACCCCCGCCTCTTCGCCCCATTCTCTGAGCTTCAGCAATTGACGGTGAAAGCAAAATCAGAAGTACTGCAAAGGCAGCTATTTTCTTAACGATTTGTTGATTTATAATAAGCATTTCCGATGAGATTATTGGTTAGATTTTTTTAGCATAACAATTTCGGTTGCCAAAGGAGGCTCATTAAAATCAAAAAGAGCATCCGGTAAATCCGGATTTATCTTCCAGTCCGAAAACACTCCCATATACTGAGGACTATTAGGTTTATCTTTATAAATAACCAGGAAACGTAAAGGTAAATTCATTGCATCGTCTGATATCCATAACTGAACTCTTTGGTTTTTACTATCTGCCAAAATATGATAACAATCCTGTCCGTCAACTGTCTTTCTACCCAAAAAAGTAACTGAAGTAAAGTCAGCCAGAATATCATCTGCAAAAGTTGGATAGAAAAAATCAGAAGCAGGAAAATCTACTCCGTATTCATCATGTACAGCATCTATAGTTTCTATAATGGTTGACGGCACATCAAGAACAGAATAATTATTTTCAGTATATGAGTAATAGACTAAATGTTTTCCATTATACCAAAATCCTTTATGATTATCATCTCCCTTAAGCTGAACAAGCATCTTATCGGGTCCTTTAAACATAACTTCATCGTCAGAAAACTTTTTCTCAAGACCATTATCTCCGGTAACATCCTGCGAAACATTAAGCTTAAAACTACAGGAATTAAGTCCTCCTATTACATCGCTCATCCTGTCAAGAATAAGTACTGCGACAGAATCTACTTTTGCAGTCTGCGAATAACCTGCAAAAGAAATTAGTACACTAAAAAGTAAAAGTGTTTTTCTCATAAAAGGTTGGTTTTGTTTATCTCTCTTAAAATTAGTTAATTATCAATCATTTAACACATTTTAAAATCAATTTAACAAAAAATTAAAAAACACAATTTTACCAATGCAAGTTTATTATAACCGATATTTGCCAATCAAAAAACAGATTATGTCAGAGAATTATTTGATAGCACATGAGTATAATGATGTGACTTTTGGGGAGGAATCGATCATGTACAAGGATTTTGAACGCTGTACTTTTTCAGATTGTGATTTTTCTAACTGTAATTTTACCGGTGTTGCTTTTATAGATTGTAATTTTTCCGGCTGTAATTTTTATGAAGCTAAAATTAATTATGTTGCCTTCAGGGGCGCATTGTTTACTGACTGTGATTTTAATGGAGTTAATTTCTCAATGGTAGATCCGTTGCTTTTTGAAATTGAATTTAAAAACTGCCAGTTAGACTATGCGAAATTCTATACTTTAAAAATTAAAGGCACTACTTTCACAAATTGTAGTCTTATAGCTGTAGATTTTATGAGTACAGACCTTACCGGAGTGATGTTTGACAACTGTAACCTGCACAAAGCTGTTTTTATTGATTCAATAGCCAATAAGACTGATTTTACAACCAGCTACAACTTTTCTATTGATCCTGAACGGAATAAGCTAAAAAAAGCGATATTCTCTCAGGCAGGATTAAAAGGCCTGTTATATAAATATGATATTATCGTAAAATAAAAAGCCTATTTATTAGGCTTTACCAAATATGCGATGTACATTTGCAGCTTACTATTAACCATGTTACAAAGGTTGATAGTTTAAAGACCCAGGGGCTTCCACCCACGGGTCTTTTTTATTTTTACACATATACAACTCCGTTTCAATACCGTCCCTATTGTTTGTATGCATTTAAAACAATAACCTCATACGCATCTTTGCTCAATAAAAGCTGAAGCACTGAACCCTCTGTAGCTTTCCAGGCAAGATTTATTTTTGAATTTCCTTTTTGGATTGATTTATTCATACTGTCAGGCGTTTTGTTATTGTTATTAGCCGTTAAATCTTTTCCTTCAACGCTGTTATATATATCCGGATTTTGAATCGACATATCGTTCTCTTCAAGCATGCGCTGCACCAAAGCAGTTGCATCACTCAGCCCCTTAGGAGTTTTTTCAAATGACATTACTGCATCATAGCTACCTTTCTTTAGCCATTGCCCGGTAACTTCCATAGATGGATTATAATTACCTTTTACATCTAAAGCAGTTGCTCCAAAAGTTTGAGCATTACAAAATACACCTACTAGCAGGAGAACAGTTATATAAATAGTTTTCATAAATGATTGATTTTAAGTTGCGACTTAAAATTATAAAAACCTTTTACCTGTTAAAAGTATTTTAACAAAACAAAAAATCCCGTTCGCCTGGGCGAACGGGATTTAGATATATCTAAAAACTGATATTAGAATACAAATATCGGTCTTTCGCTCATCATTTCGTTAACCTCATCAGCTACCTGCTCAAGAAGTTCTTCATTAGCAGGGTCTAAAATAACACGATCAATCATGTCAACGATAGTCTCCATATCAGATTCTACAAGGCCACGTGTTGTAATTGCAGCCGTACCTACACGGATACCAGAAGTTACAAATGGCGATTTGTCATCAAACGGAACCATGTTCTTATTTACGGTAATCTCAGCTTTTACAAGAGCATTTTCAGCATCTTTACCTGAAATATTTTTATTTCTAAGATCGATAAGCATCATGTGGTTATCTGTACCTCCGGAAATGATATCATAGCCACGCTTAACGAATGCTGCCGCCATAGCCTGAGCATTTTTCTGTATCTGTCTTGCATACGTAAAGAACTCGTCAGACAGTGCCTCACCAAAAGCAACCGCTTTAGCTGCGATGATGTGCTCTAATGGACCTCCCTGATTTCCCGGGAATACAGCAAGATCAAGGAGTGAAGACATCATTCTTACTTCTCCTTTTGGTGTCGTAAGACCAAAAGGATTAGGAAAATCTTTACCCATAAGTATCAGACCACCTCTTGGACCGCGAAGGGTTTTGTGCGTAGTTGTAGTTACAACGTGGCAATGAGGGATTGGGTCATTCATAAGACCTTTAGCAATAAGACCTGCAGGGTGAGAAATATCAGCAAAAAGGAAAGCTCCTACGCTGTCAGCGATTTTTCTGAAACGCTCAAAATCCATATCACGAGAGTAAGCAGAAGCTCCTGCAATGATAAGTTTTGGCTGTTCTTTGGTAGCAATTTCCTGAATTGTATCATAGTTAAGACGACCGGTCTCTTTTTCTACTCCATAAGACACAACATTGTAAAGTCTTCCTGAGAAGTTAACAGGAGAACCATGCGTAAGGTGTCCGCCGTGAGCAAGATCAAAACCTAAAATTTTATCACCAGGCTTAAGGAAAGCATGGTAAACAGAAGCATTAGCCTGAGAACCAGAGTGAGGCTGTACGTTAGCATACTCAGCCCCAAAAAGCGCTTTAGCCCTGTCAATAGCAATCTGCTCAATTACGTCAACCACTTCACAGCCTCCGTAATACCTTTTGCCTGGGTAGCCCTCGGCATATTTGTTAGTTAGCACAGAACCCGCAGCTTCCATAACCTGGTCGCTTACAAAGTTTTCTGATGCGATAAGTTCCAAACCGTGAATTTGCCTGTCTTGTTCCTCAAGAATAAGGTCGAAAATTTGTTCGTCGCGTTGCATTGTATAATTTTTCGTTAATTTGTCGTCAAAAGTACAAAAAACGTTTGGTAAAATGAATGTCCAAACTATATTTGACTATTCAATAAAACAAAAAAAACATAACAAAATATGGCGCTTACAGCAAATGATCCATCAAGAAAATCCTGGCTTAATGTTCCTAAAGACAGCGATTTCCCTATACAAAACATACCTTTTGGTGTTTTTATAACTAAAGAAGATGTAGTAACCATAGGCACAAGAATCGGCGATTATGCTATAGATCTTGGAGCTCTTCAGCAGTTAAATTACTTTGAAGGGATAGACCTTACCGATGATATGTTCATGCAGGACACCCTAAATGATTTCATTTCAGACGGAAAAAAAACATGGAGGCTGGTACGTAACCGTATCGCTGAACTTTTTGACACCAACAACCCTAAACTTAGAGACAACGAAGATCATAAATCAATAGTAATCTTTAACGTGCAAGATATAGAAATGCAACTTCCGGTACTTATCGGTGATTATACTGACTTTTACTCAAGCCGTGAGCATGCTACCAATGTAGGTATGATGTTCCGTGACCCGGCAAATGCATTATTACCAAACTGGCTTCACCTGCCTGTGGGTTACCACGGAAGATCGTCTACGATTATCCCTTCAGGTATTCCGGTACACCGCCCTTTGGGACAAACATTACCGAATGGTGAAACGCAACCGGTATTTGGCCCTTCAAAACTCGTAGATTTTGAACTAGAAATGGCTTTCATCACTACAGATGCTAATATTATGGGTGAGCCTGTTTCTGTTGAGGATGCAGAAGAACACATCTTTGGTTTAGTACTTTTTAACGACTGGAGTGCACGTGATATCCAAAAGTGGGAGTATGTTCCACTTGGGCCATTCCTTGCTAAGAACTTTGCTTCATCAATATCGCCTTGGATCGTTACTCTTGATGCTTTAGAGCCGTTCCGCGTAGAAGGCCCTTCTCAGGAGGAGCCTAAGCCATTAGACTACTTACAGCAAAAAGGTGCTCATTCATTCGACATTAACCTTCAGGTGGCTATTGAGCCTGAAAATGCTGAAGAGACTATAATATCTAACTCAAACTTCAAGTACATGTACTGGAGTATGGCACAGCAATTAGCACACCATACAATAAATGGATGCCGAGTAAATAGTGGTGACCTAATGGGTAGCGGAACTATCTCCGGACCTACTCCTGACAGCTACGGATCGATGCTTGAGCTTACCTGGGGTGGTAAAAACCCAATCCAGATGAAAGATGGCAGCGAGCGTAAATTCATTAACGACGGTGATACCGTTATTATGAGAGGTTATTGCCAGAATGATACTGTAAGAATCGGGTTTGGTGAAGTGTGCAGCAAGCTTCTTCCTCCTTTCGAAAAGAAATAATAGTTGAAACGCCCCCGCTGCAAGCGGGGGCGTTTTTTTTATTTAGAATGCTTTCTTTTAATTAGTAGCCTGCTCAAACTTTTTTGCATATATTTTCCATGCATTTCCAAAAGCATTCATCTCAGATGGCACAGAAGAAAATGCTAAGATATAACTATCGCCACCTAAATAAACAACATCAGGCTTATTATCAGGCATGACAGTACCAAAAATATGTTCACTCCCCATACTGCCATCATTTTTTACCTGTAAAGCAAAAATATCATTATAAATATCTGGATTTCTTCCTTTCCAATTAGAATTGTTAGTAGACCCTACTATGTAGACAGAGTTATTTTGGCCTGCTGTAAGACACTCTGCAAAACCCTCCTTTTCTGTCTTCCTTAAATATAGCTCTTTACCTTCTGCTGTATAAGCCGCATAAAAAATATTTTTGAAACCTCCTGCATTCGTTAAATCCTTAGAGTAGTTGCCAGAAACCATATAGCCGCTACCAAATTTTAGAATATTAGATGCTCTATATCCGTTTAATTCTCCTTCTTTTAGTTTGCTCCATAAAACCTTACCTCCTTTATCTAGTTTTGTGAGGCTGTAAGTAACTTTTTGATCTAATTTCTCTGCTGAAAGCAATATAATATCGTCCTTATCAATACATATGTCCTTAATATTACGCTGGCCGGACATCTTATTTTCGGAATAAAATTCTTTCTTCCAGTTAATGGCAAGATTTTCATCAAGAAAAATCATACTAATATAATTAATATAACTATTTTTAATTTCTTTCTCATGGCTGACACCTACTACAACGCTTTTACCCATGGATTTTAATTTAATGTTCCAGGTTATATTAAGATCCTTATAAACAGTATCTTTTATAACTTTAAAGTTAAGATCCAATATCTGCATCCAAAGCTTTTTACTCTTTTTATATCCGGCAAGTATAATTTTATTTTCAGTAACAGCCATTTCAGTAAGTCTGTCTTTATCACTTCCAAAGAATATTTCTTTTGTCTTTTTGCCGTTTGCGTCAAGTTTTACTAATGCGCAGGTAGTCGCTTTATTACTGTTATCACTGAATCGCTGTCCTAAAATTATAGTTTGATTACTGTTTTCTAAATAGTGAAGTTTTTTAGGCATGTCATTACTTTCACCATAAAATGTTTTTTCCCATTCAACAAATGTCGGAATTGACTGTGCTGCATCTTTATTTGAGGAATTGCAGCTAATAATAAATAAGACTACGAATAGCAACAGTTTTTTCATATAATAAGGTTTGTCCCAAATATATGTACATTTGAATCTCAAAACAATAGCTGCATTTTAAGAAGAGTAATTTTGTAGTCATTACTGACTATTCTTTTCAACCGCGTAATAAGTTCATATCTATTATAGCAATATCGCTATGATTGCTATTAATCTGGCATTTTCCTTCTTTAATGAAGATTACCTGAGGCGATTCATGCTTAACACCAAATCGTAATGCTATCTCATCAGATATATTACGATGAGCGATAAGATCTAAAAAATAAGGTTTAGGAATATTGCCTTTTGAATCATATCGCCTTTCAAAATTCTTTAGTAATGCGCTGCTCATGTCGCAACGGCTACTATGTTTAAAGATAACGATTGGAACACTATACGATTCATCAATGATTCCTTCAAGCTGTTCAAGAGAAATCAAATCAGTCCATTGTGTTATTGGTTCTGACTGATAATCGAGATAATAATGCCCCGGATACTTAGCTATAATCCCCATTAAACAGTTACTTTCTCCTTTAGTTCAACTGCATCAATATCGCTATGCGAAACAGTATAAACAGCTTTTCCATTTTTTATAAGAATCAATTGAGGAGATTGATGAACCACATCAAAACGGGAAGCAATTTCATTTGATATATCCCTATGCGCTAAGAGATCAAGAAAATAAGGTTTGGCATTCTCTGCATCAATGGAATAATGCCCTTCAAAATTTTTCAAAGCCATGCGACTGATACCGCAGCGGGTACTATGTTTGAAAATAATAACAGGAACTGAAGCTGACTCCGTTACAATCTCATCCAATTGTTTTAGTTCTGTTAAATTGTTCCAATCTATATTTGAAGTTGGATTATCTTTACTGTTAGAATCGCCGAATAATTTACCAAATACACTCATTTTGACACAATTAAGACACTTTGTCTGTTAATTTTACTTTTTTAGTTACAAAACCAGACAATTCGTCAGATTTTACATACTGGAACATAAATTGAAACATTCTTATCAAATTTAAAAAAATTAAGATATGAACTTTGCCAATTTTACTATAAAATCACAAGAAGCCATACAAAGGGCACAGCAAATTGCCCAAAGTTTTGGCCATCAACAAATTGAAAACGAACATATAGTTAAAGCTATTTTAGAAGTAGATGAGAATGTCACTCCTTTCCTTCTTAAAAAGCTTAACGTAAACTTACAACTGTTTACCCAGATATTGGACAGCACACTTCAGAGCTTCCCTAAAGTACAGGGCGGCGAAATGGGAATTTCGCGTGAAGCTTCTACAGCTTTAAACGAAGCTTCTAACATTGCCCGTAAGATGAACGATGAATTCGTTTCTATCGAGCACTTACTGTTAGCCATCTTTGCTTCAAAAAGCAAAGTATCCCAAATACTAAAAGACCAGGGTGTAACCGAAAAAGCGCTTAAAGCTGCTATTGATGAGCTTCGAAAAGGTGAAAGAGTAACATCAGCAAGTGCCGAAGAAACCTACAACTCGCTAAACAAATATGCTAAAAACCTGAATCAGTTAGCCAACGATGGCAAACTTGACCCGGTTATTGGTCGTGATGAGGAAATTCGCCGCGTACTGCAAATACTTTCACGCCGTACCAAGAATAACCCTATGCTTGTAGGTGAACCAGGTGTTGGAAAAACTGCAATTGCTGAGGGATTAGCACACCGTATCATTCAGGGTGACGTACCTGAAAACCTAAAAGACAAAGTAGTATACTCACTTGACATGGGTGCGCTTATTGCAGGTGCCAAATATAAAGGTGAGTTTGAAGAGCGTCTTAAATCAGTTGTGAAAGAAGTAACCTCGGCCGAAGGTGATATCGTCCTATTTATTGATGAGATCCACACTCTTGTAGGTGCAGGTGGTGGAGATGGTGCCATGGATGCTGCAAACATCCTGAAACCCGCACTTGCCCGTGGAGAGCTTCGCGCCATAGGTGCTACAACTCTCGATGAATATCAAAAATACTTTGAGAAAGATAAAGCACTGGAACGTCGTTTCCAAAAAGTTATGGTTGATGAGCCGGACACCGAAAGTGCTGTATCCATCCTTCGTGGTATTAAAGAGAAATATGAAACACACCACCAGGTGCGTATTAAAGACGAAGCTATAATTGCTGCAGTAGAATTATCGCAACGTTATATAACCAATCGTTTCCTTCCGGATAAAGCTATCGACCTTATGGACGAAGCTGCTTCTAAACTGCGTATGGAGATCAACTCGAAACCTGAAGAACTCGACGTTCTTGACAGAAGGATAATGCAACTTGAGATCGAGATCGAAGCCATTAAACGTGAGAATGACGAAAGTAAACTAAAATCGCTTGGACTTGATCTTGCCAACCTGAAAGAAGAACGCAATGAAATTTATGCACGCTGGAAAAGCGAAAAAGATGTGGTTGACAATATTCAGGCTGCGAAAACCGAAATTGAGAACTTTAAGCTCGAAGCAGAACGCGCCGAACGTGAAGGAAACTATGGTAAGGTTGCTGAGCTTCGTTACGGAAAAATAAAAGACACCGAAGAGAAACTTCACCAGATGGAACAACAACTTCAGGAAACTCAAAAAGGGCAAACTCTAATCAAAGAAGAAGTAACCCGTGAAGATATCGCTGAAGTAGTGGCAAAGTGGACCGGAATACCGGTAACTAAAATGCTACAGGGTGAACGCGAAAAATTACTTAATCTTGAAGCTGAACTTCATAAACGTGTAGTTGGTCAGGAAGAAGCGATTGAAGCCGTGAGTGATGCCGTGAGACGTAGCCGCGCCGGACTACAGGATCAAAAGAAACCTATTGGTTCATTCCTCTTCCTGGGAACTACTGGTGTAGGTAAAACAGAACTTGCCAAAGCGCTTGCTTCTTACCTGTTTGATGATGAAAATGCCATGACCCGTATAGATATGAGTGAATATCAGGAACGCCACAGTGTAAGCCGATTAGTAGGTGCGCCTCCGGGATATGTTGGTTATGATGAAGGCGGGCAATTGACAGAAGCCGTGAGAAGAAAACCTTACTCTGTAGTATTGCTTGATGAGATCGAAAAAGCGCACCCCGACACCTTCAATATACTATTACAGGTATTGGATGAAGGGCGTCTTACCGATAATAAAGGACGTGTTGCTGATTTTAAGAACACGATCATCATCATGACTTCAAATATGGGAAGTAGCATTATTCAGGAGAAATTCGAGAACCTGAAAGGCAATGTTGAAGCAGCAATAGAAGCAGCTAAAACAGAAGTACTTGGATTACTGAAACAAACAGTACGCCCTGAGTTCATAAACCGTATCGACGATATCGTAATGTTTACTCCTTTAAGTAATGATAATATTAAAGAGATAGTAGGCTTACAAATCAAGTCGGTTACAAAACTCTTGGCACAGCAAAACATTACGCTGGATGCTACACCGGAAGCCATTGAATACCTTTCTAAAAAAGGGTATGACCCTGACTTTGGTGCAAGACCGGTAAAACGTGTTATCCAAAAAGAAGTAATGAACGAATTGTCGAAACAAATACTATCAGGTAAAGTAACCACAGACAGCATTATACTGCTCGACAGTTTTGATGGAAAATTGGTTTTCAGAAACCAAAGTGATCTGGTTAACAAATAATAGAAATCAGGAATTTCTATAAATCAAGAAGCCCCGCATCACGGGGGGCTTCTCTTTTAATGCCCTCGATTTTAACGGGCACTCTTATATTGGTAGTATTGCCTGATAGTCATTACACCTTTTGTTTTATGTTTTCGCTTTACAGCCAGAACATATCCAACAATTGCAAAAAACACACAAGACAATAACAAAATGAACAATGTATTGATCAGGTAACTGCTAAAACTCACATTATCAAAAGTAAAGTCGTTTATGACAAAATACCCAGCAAAAAACAGAGCCGCTAATACAAAAAGATAGTAGATTGGTTTCATACATGTAAGGTGTTATAAATGGACTTCCTTTCAAATTCTCTATCAAATTTCAGAATTTAAAATGTTATAGTATAGAACTTTATGACTAAATAACTTTTGATTAAGATTTATTTTGTAATTATTATTTTACACACCAATCGCAATCCCTTAAAATATTGATATTTTACAAGAAAAAAATCAATTAACAAACAAGGATGTTAATCTTTTTCTAAACATAATAATGATTTATTATTAAAAAATAAACTTTGTATATAAATATTCAAAACCTATACAAAATGAACTTAAAAAGAATCTTTGGAGCTATACTAACGATACTGGGGGTTGTTAGTCTTATTTATGCAGCGTACATTTTTGCCAATACAACAACAGCTGAGCAAAATATCAAAACAACAATTATTTATGGTGTTTTAGGATTATTATTTTTCATCTCAGGCATTGGTCTTGTTAAAACTACCAAAGATGAAGCTTAATCCTGTTCTACGCTGTATATCTGTTTTTTCTCTCTTTATATTATTAGGCTGCGCTGCCGGTAAAGAGAAAAGTAACCATGCTCTCTTTAAAAACAGAAATGAAGAGCAAAAATATATTAATGCTTACAACAGCAGCCTCACACTTTGGCCGGTACCCTACACAGAGAAAGATATTCCTACCTCATTCGGTACTGCCCATGTAATAGTTAGCGGTCCTGCCAATGCTGAGCCGTTAGTATTACTTCATGGCATGGATGCGACCTCAACAATGTGGTATCCGAACATTAAAGATTACAGTAAGAACTACCGTGTATATGCTATTGATTACATTATGGAAGTGGGTAAATCGACCTTAAAGGAAAATAAAAACCTTAACCATGATGAGATTGTTCAATGGTATGAAGAGATTTTCAATGCTTTAAAATTAAATAACATCAATCTTGTAGGTACATCGCGTGGAGGCTGGCTGAGCACCTTATATACGATTAATCATAAGGAAAGAATCAAAAAACTTGTTTTATTAGCACCGGTACAAACATTTAAAATGATCAGTATGGACTCTGATCTTATTAATGCTGCTAATTTTAAAATTGCACCTTCCAAAAAACGGCTGAAAAAGCTTATTGACAATTTTTCACTATATCCCGAAAAGGTAGATTCTAAGTTAAAAAATCAAATGTATCTTGGCAATAAATACAGCAGGACCAAACTTGATCTTTTATCCATGACCCCTTTCAATGATGATGAATTTAAAAGCCTTGACTTGCCTGTGTTAGTATTGGTTGGTGACCACGACATTTTAAATTCAATTGAAATTGTAAAAATAGCCGGAGATAAAATTCCGGAAGCTCAGGGAGCAGTTGTAGAATCGGCAGGTCATTTCCTTACGATAGACAGAACCGAAGATGTTGACAAGAGAGTATTAGAATTCCTGTCAGAGAAAAATTAAAACCCTGTTAATCATCTGTTTTTAGCTATTTGGTTTTTGTAGCTTTATAATTCAACTAAAAAATAAAGCTATGAAATCACTTATTGTAAAGAACAACATTCGCATCGATGCTTCCGTCACAAGGGTATGGGAAGTGCTTACAAAACCTGAATACATCCGTAAATGGGATGAACTCCCGGAAAATTTTGGCGATTTTCAGATTCACCCTATGACAGTTATTGAGTGGCCCGGCTATTCCACACTAAGGGTAATAGAACTGGTTGTTAATAAAAAATTAAAGTATTCACTCTATGTTCCCGCATGGAATGACGAAAGCATTACAGATATAGGTTATACCTATACATTATCGGTTGATGATGATGGCCATACCTGGCTTGGTGTAGAGATAGGCGATTTCGCTATTTTATCTGAAGGCATTAAATATTATGACGCAAGTGTTACCTTTGGCAAAACGGCCTCGCAAAAAATAAAAGCACTGGCTGAAAAAAGACCAATAGCACTCTAAAATATCATGAACGTTACTATTACAAACGAGTTTCTTACCGCAACCATTAATCCTTTAGGCGCAGAACTCATTTCTTTAAAAGACAGCTCAAATGAATATATATGGGAAGGCAATCCTGAGTTTTGGGGCAAACATTCTCCCATCCTATTCCCTATTGTAGGAACCCTAAAAGATAACACCTACACTTACGAAGGGAATGATTACAACATGACCCGCCACGGCTTTGCACGCGATAATCATTTTGTAGTAAAAGAACGTGACAGCAGAAGTGTTGTTTTTTCATTTTCATCGAATGAGGAAACCCTGAAACAATACCCTTTTACTTTTGAGCTTGAGCTAAAATACACTTTAAAAGAAAAGACCCTGCATCTTGACTATACCGTAAATAATTTAGGTGACAAAATACAGCCTTTCGCTTTAGGGGCACACCCGGCATTTGCATTACCTGGAAATTTTGAAGATTACAGCCTCACTTTCGAAAAAGAAGAAGAACTTATAAGCAGCCAGCTTGAAAACGACCTTGTTTCCGAAAAAACCTTCAAAATTGAGTCAGACAAGAATAAACTGGCGCTATCGCATAAACTTTTTGAAAACGATGCTCTTATTTTTAAGACATTGATTTCAAAAAAAATTACTCTAAATAAGTTGGATACTCCATTCCTGAATGTAAATTTCCATGACTTTCCACACTTAGGCATCTGGACAAAAACTAATGCACCGTTTTTATGCATCGAGCCCTGGCAGGGATATTCTGACCCATCTACATCTACAGGTAAACTTGAAGATAAAGAAGGAATCGTATTACTTACTCCAGGTAAAGAATATAATGCCGGTTTCTCAATTGAAATATTACGTTAAATTTGTTTTGTGTAACGCAACCGACAAAGGAGCTTTACATCTATTAAAAAACATGAAACAATGAAAACAATGAAATTAAAATTCATCACGCTACTGACAATAGTAGCTTCAATAGGAGGAGCATGCTCACTGGATGATAAAGAACAATATTGCTTTACTTCACAGTATACAGGAATTACAGGAGTAACCGGGCCTAGTGCTACTACCGTAAACACTCCTATAACTTTAAATGTATCTTATATCCCTTTAGGAACATGTGGTACATTCAATAAATTTACAGAAACACAAACCATCACAGGGCAAGACTTTCCTAAAGACATAAAAGTCTTAGTAGATTATGAAGGCTGCCAGTGCCCTGCAACAGACACTGCAGAAACAGTTTCGTATACTTTTACAGCAACCACTCCCGGAAGTTATGAGTTGAACTTTTTAACCGGAGTAGAAGCAAATCCAAAAATAACGAGAACCATTACAGTCACAGAATAGAACAAAAGATCTTCCTCAGGGAAGATTTTTTAACTTAGGCAACGTCCTTACATAAAGTTCCTCAACCTTTTTACGTGCCCAGTCGGTTTTGCGTAAAAAGGTAAGGCTGGAATTGATCGTTGGGTTAACATTAAAACATCGTATATTTATAAGTTCACCCAGTGTATCAAAACCATAAAACCCGACAAGGTCTTCAAGGATTTTCTTAAGTGTAACACCATGCAAAGGGTCGTTTGAAATCTTCTTTTCCATGAGTGTAAAGGTAGTAAGCTTTTATTATTACCCGAAATTTAAAAAATTATAAAATTTGTAACGCAGCTCACAGTTGTAGCATTAAACAATTGTGCTTACATTTGCCATCCTTATGCAAAAAACGGTTAACATACTAAACAAGAGAGCGAGGTTTGATTTTGAGATTCTCGAAACCTATACCGCAGGTATTGTACTTGCCGGCTCTGAAATTAAATCCATACGTTTGGGTAAGGCTTCTATTGCTGAAAGTTTTTGTGAATTTCACGGGCATGAGCTGTTTGCCATCAATACAAACATAGAGCAATATGCTTATAGCCGTAGTTTTAACCATGCTCCAAAAAGCGAACGCAAACTGCTTTTAAATAAAAAAGAACTGAAAAGCCTTTTAAAAAGCGTACAAAATAAAGGTCTTACTATCGTTCCGCTTAAACTTTTCACTAATGAAAAAGGCATAGCAAAACTTGACATTGGTTTATGCCGCGGTAAGAAAAACTTCGACAAACGTGAAACTATGAAAGAACGCGATACCAAACGTGATCTTGACAGGATAAAGAAAGAATTCAAATAAAAAAAGCTCTGCATAATGCAGAGCTTTTTTAGTTTTTATTTTCAAGAAGCGGCACAAATCGAAAATCGCCAAATTCATGCTTTTCAAACTGGGTTTCATTTTTTCTGATTAGCAATGTCATGGTTTGCACCCCCTGTTGGTTATCAACCGGAATAACCAGCCTGCCTCCTATTTTTAACTGAGCCATTAATGGTTTAGGGATAAAAGGCGCCGCCGCTGTTACAATAATACTATCAAACGGAGCAAAATTTGGTAATCCTTTATATCCATCTCCAAATGAAAGGTGCTTTGGACGTATACCAAGCTTAGGTAATAACAATGAAGTTGTTTTAAACAACTCATTCTGACGCTCTACGCTAAAGACCTTTGCGCCCATTGCATAAAGCACAGCCGTTTGATACCCTGAACCGGTACCGATCTCTAAAACCGAATGGCCTTTATCTACCTGCAGCAGCTGTGACTGGAAAGCAACCGTATAGGGCTGTGATATGGTTTGCCCTGCACCAATAGGAAATGCTTTATCCTGGTAAGCGTAATCTTCAAAGCTCGAGTTAAGAAAAAGATGTCTCGGCACTTTTTTAATAGCTTCCAGAACATTTTTATCGGTTATGCCTTTTTGTTCCAAAACCGCAGCAAGCTGATTGCGAAGTCCCTGATGTTTGGCTGTATCTTTCAATGGTAAGGAAATTAATTTCGGTAAAAATAACAAACAATATGGTATTGTCAAATCGAAAGACAACCATAAAATTTTATTTAAAAATACAACAAAATCATCTCTTTTTTGATGTACTGTTTTTGCTTTATCAAACCAAATAATAGTATTTTTGTTTCACAAAAATTACACTTATGCTAAAAGTTGGCGTACTGGGTGCAGGGCATCTTGGAAAGATTCACCTGAGATTACTTAACCAGTCTGAAAAATATGAACTTGTGGGTTTCTACGACCCTAACAGCGAACACGCAGATAAAATCGCAGCCGAATTCGGTTATAAAAAATTTGACACCATAGCAGCACTTATACAGGCTGTGGATGTTGTTGATATTGTAACACCTACCCTTTCGCACCATGATTGTGCCAAAGAAGTTATTGAAGCAGGCAAGCATGTATTCATAGAAAAACCGATCTCAAACACAATTGAGGAAGCTGAAGAGCTTATAACTCTTGCCAAAAAATATAATGTAAAAGGACAGGTAGGACACGTAGAGCGTTTTAACCCTGCTTTTATTGCTACCAAAGAAAAAATTGAGAACCCGATGTTCATTGAGACTCACCGTCTGGCAGAGTTCAATCCTCGTGGTACAGATGTTCCTGTGGTACTGGATTTAATGATACATGACATTGATGTTATCCTTAGCGTTGTAAAATCTAAAGTAAAGCTTATCAATGCCAGTGGTGTTTCGGTTATAAGCGACACTCCGGATATTGCCAATGCCCGTATTGAGTTCGAAAATGGCTGTGTAGCCAACCTTACAGCGAGTCGTATCTCATTAAAGAATATGCGTAAGTCGCGTTTCTTTCAAAAAGACGCTTATATATCGGTAGATTTTCTTGATAAAGTATGTGAAGTAGTAAAAATGAAAGATGCTCCTGAGGTTCCGGGTGATTTTGACATGATACTGCAAAATGCTGAAGGTATAAAAAAACAGATATATTTTGACAACCCGGACGTAAACGCCAACAACGCCATACTGGATGAGTTAGAAACATTTGCCGATGCCATAAACAACAATACTACTCCGGTAGTTACACTTGAAGACGGTACAGAAGCATTAAGAGTTGCCTACCAGATCATTGATTGCTTTAAGAAGTAATGTTACGATCTGTATTTAATCTTAAGGTTTATTTGCTAATTATTTTACTATTAGTATTCCTTACAGTGCTCATAATATGTATTATTGATTTTAAAGAAGCATTTACAGGTTTAGGTGGTGGAATGTTCGTTTGCTTATTACTCACTTTTATGTCTACATTTCTTTTTCAGGAAATTCGTAAAAGTTTAATTGTAATAAGAATCAAAAGAACCGAGAAGATTATAGAAGATAATACAATTACAATTAACAGCTTTTTAGGGCTGGGTAAAGACATGATTTACCACATTAAAGAATTTGATGGATTTAAAACTTCGTCAATTATGAGTAAAGGTACATTGTACAACTATATATTTTTAATTAAAAATGGAAAAAGAGTGGTAAAAATCAGTGATGGTTATTATTCAAATTATCAAGAAATGTCAGATTTTTTTAAAACCAATTTAAATGATTTAGGACATGTGGATGGTAATGCTTTTTCCGAAATGATAGATTTATTTAAAAAATAGAACAAACAAAACCCTACATACAAACAACAAACAAAATGAAAAACATTGCAGTTATAGGTGCAGGAACAATGGGTAACGGTATTGCCCATACTTTTGCACAAAGCGGATTTAACGTAAAACTAATTGATATCTCTGAGAAATCGTTAGATAAAGGTATGGCTACTATTGCCGCTAACCTTGATCGTATGGTGGCTAAAGGCACTATTTCCGAAGAAGATAAAGCTAAAACGATAGGAAACATCATTACCTATACCGACATTAAAGACGGTGTTGTTAATGCTGACCTTGTAGTAGAGGCCGCTACTGAAAATGTTGATCTTAAACTACGCATCTTTAAAGATCTTAGCGATTTTTGTGATGAGAAAACCATTCTTGCTACAAATACATCATCTATATCTATAACGCAAATTGCTGCTGTTACTAACAGACAGGATAAAGTTATAGGTATGCACTTTATGAACCCGGTGCCTATCATGAAATTGGTAGAGATCATCCGTGGCTACAATACTTCAGACGAGGTTACCAAAGCTATTATGGATCTTTCTGAAAAACTAGGCAAAGTTCCTGTAGAGGTTAACGATTACCCGGGATTTGTGGCTAACCGTATCCTTATGCCGATGATCAATGAGGCAATCGAAACGCTTTATAATGGCGTTGCGGGAGTTCACGAAATTGATACAGTTATGAAGTTAGGCATGGCACACCCAATGGGTCCGTTACAGCTTGCTGACTTTATTGGCCTTGACGTATGCCTTTCAATCCTTAACGTAATGTATGACGGATTCAAAAATCCTAAATATGCTCCGTGTCCGTTACTAGTAAACATGGTAATGGCAGGTAAACTTGGTGTAAAATCAGGCGAAGGTTTCTACGATTACAAAGAGAGCAAAAAAGCAGAGAAAGTAGCTGCTATGTTCACTAAATAGTATTCAGTTTTCAGGCGCAGTAAGCAGTACTGAAACCCTCATAAAAGTTCAGTCTCATTAAGTTGAGACTGAACTTTAAACTTTAAACCCGAAACTTTAAACTAACAAAGTTGGCAAAAATAATTCCCTTTAAGGCAGTAAGGCCTACACGTGATAAAGTGAGTCTGGTAACTTCCCGCTCCTATGACGAGTATACTCCTGCCGAACTGGCTTCGCAGCTGGATTACAATCCCTTCTCTTTTCTCCATGTACTAAATCCTGCTTATGTTAACCAACAGAAGATATCGGCTACTACAAGGTTTAGGGCAGTTCAGAATAAATACAACGAGTTTAAAGATGAGAATATCTTTAAGCAGGAAAGCAAGCCAGTATTTTATCTGTATGAGATACAGGGAAAAAGCGGAATGTTTACAGGAATTATTGCCGGTACATCTATAGAAGACTACCAAAACAATGTTATCAGGAAACACGAGGACACTCTTGCCTACCGTGTTGAATATTTTAAGGACTACCTGCATCAAACAGGCTTTAATACCGAACCGGTACTTATTACCTACCCTGAAAACCCCGAGCTGCAACAGTGGATTGATACTGTAAAGAAAAGACGTCCCTTATATCTGTTTTCTTCACTGAACAGGGAAAAACATACCTTATGGCGTATAAAAGACCAGCAGGAAATCGACTGGATTCAAAAACAGTTTGATGCTATAGGAAGTCTTTATATTGCCGATGGCCACCACCGTTCTGCTTCAGCCGAACTATTATATGAAGAGGATAAAGCTTCAGGCAATGAGAACCTGAACTATTTTATGAGCTTCCTTATCTGTGAGACCAACCTAAAGATATACGAATACAATCGTATCATTAACGACCTGAACGGGCACAGCAAAGAAAATTTCCTCAAGGCGCTCGATACTGATTTTAATATCGAGAATAAAGGACAGGAATTATGGAAGCCTCAGTCTAAATTCCAATACGGGATGTATCTTGACGGTGATTTTTATGCACTTACGCTGAAAAACACTAACTTTAGTTCAGTACTCGAATCGCTGGATGCACAAATACTTTATGAAAAAGTACTTCACCCGCTGTTAGGTATAGGCGATTTACGTAATGACGAACGTATCTCTTACATTCCGGGCAGTAAACCCGTTACTGAAATAAAGAAAATGGTAGACAGTGAAGAGTTTGAAGTTGGTTTTATGCTCTACCCTGCTTCGATTAATGAGATTAAAGACCTTGCCGACAATAACCTCATTATGCCGCCAAAGAGTACCTACATTGAACCTAAGTTCAGGAGTGGTTTAGTGGTTTATGAATTATGATTTAAAAATTTAATATTGAAATATTAAACGATTTCAACATAGCACATAGCAATTTATAACTATAAAGCATACACAGTCAACTATCATGTCAATACAATCAAACCTTAACGAAATAAAAGCTGAATTACCTGCTCAAGTTACACTTGTAGCCGTCAGTAAAACCAAAACTGTTTCTGACCTTATGGAAGCCTATAATGCCGGACAACGCATTTTTGGAGAGAACAAAATACAGGAAATGGCAGGTAAGTATGAGGAAATGCCTAAAGACATCCAATGGCATATGATAGGCCACGTACAGACCAATAAGGTGAAATACATGGCGCCTTTTGTTAGCCTGGTTCACGGTGTTGACAGCCTGAAGCTATTGGCAGAGATAAACAAACAGGCTAAAAAGAACAATCGTGTTATTGATTGTCTGCTGCAAATGCACATCGCCGAGGAAGAAACCAAATTTGGTATGGATGAAAGTGAACTTAATGAGCTTTTAGCATCCGATGAATTCAGGGCAATGGAAAATATTAAAGTAATCGGCCTGATGGGCATGGCCACTTTTACCGAAGATGAAAACCAGATCAGAAAAGAGTTTACCCACCTTAAATCCATTTTTGACAATTTGGGTGGACTGTCAACTGATAACTGTCAACTGACAACTCTTTCTATGGGTATGAGTGGTGATTATAACATCGCGATAGAATGTGGCAGTACCATGGTACGTATCGGCAGCAGTATTTTTGGGCATCGTTAATTGTTAAAACAATTCAATTTGATAAATAGGCTATTGATAATAGTTTAAATTTACGTAATTTGTAGCCTTAAACCTATTCCCCTAACAACAGAGAATTACTTTTTTGTACGCAATATTAGACATAGAAACTACCGGCGGTCAATATAATGAAGAAGGTATTACAGAGATTGCCATTTATAAATTTGATGGCCATGAAATTGTAGACCAGTTCATTAGCCTTGTCAACCCTGAAAAACCCATTCAGCCTTTTGTGGTTAAGCTTACCGGCATAAATAATGCCATGCTTCGCAGTGCCCCTAAGTTTTATGAAGTTGCAAAACGAATTATTGAAATTACTGAAGGTTGTATCATTGTAGCCCACAATGCACAGTTTGACTACCGTGTTCTACGAACTGAGTTTAGAAACTTAGGATATAACTTTGAGAAGCAAACTCTCTGTACAGTTGAGCTTTCACAAAAACTGCTTCCTGAACAAAAATCGCACAGCCTGGGCAAACTTGTTCGTGCATTAGGCATACCTATGAGTGACAGGCACCGTGCAACCGGTGATGCTATGGCAACGGTTCAGCTATTCAAGCTGTTATTAGCTAAAGACACTGAAAAAGAGATCCTGACAAGTCTGATAAAAACAGAGCAGAAAAAAGGCATTTCTCCTAAATTGCTTGACCTTGTTGATGGAATACCGTCAGTTACCGGACTATATTACATTTATAATGAAAAAGGTGATATAATTTACCTGGGGAAAAGCAAGAATATAAAAAAGAGGGTAAACCAGCATTTTACCAGTGTTGCCCGTAAATCTAAAAAAATACAAAGGGAGGCTTTCTCGGTTCAGTATGAAGAAACCGGAAGCGAACTTATTGCCCTTCTTAAAGAATGCCAGGAAATAAAAGTAAACAAGCCTGTTTACAATCGAGCTTTGAAAAAAACTGTGTTTCCATGGTCGCTTTATGCCGAAAAAGATTCTCACGGCTATTTATGCCTTAAAATTCAGAAAACGGATAACCGCAAGAAGGAAGTGGTTTCCTTTCCCGGCATTGTAGAAGCCAGGACAGCCCTGTTTGCCATTGTGGAAAAGTATAATCTTTGCCAGAAGATAAATGAAATTAGTTCTTCTGAAAAAGAACATTGTTTTCCGTATGAGCTTAGCAATTGTAATGGTGCATGCCTTGGACATGAAACTCCTGAAACCTATAACCAAAGGGTTTTAGAATTCATCAATAATAACAGCTTCCATAATCAGAGCATGATAATTATTGACAGAGGCCGTGCTGTTGATGAACGGAGTGCTGTACTTATAGAGAATGGCGTATATAAAGGCTATGCTTTCTATAACCTGAATTATCAGATTACAAACATCAACATCCTGAAAAACATACTAACTCCAATGGATAACAATAAGGATGTAAAAAAAATTATCCAGGACTACCTCCGAAAAAAGAAAGGCTTAAAAATAGTACGTCTTTAGCAGATTCATTATTTTTGATATAAGCAAATCTCTTAGTATTGGACAATAGCAAAATAGATAATTTCCGAAAAAAACTTCATACTATAATTTATGAAGCTGATACCCCTGCCGGAAAGTTTTTTGATCTCGTTCTGTTAATACTTATTGTCATCAGCGTTATAGCAGTAATGCTTGAGAGCGTCGCATCCATAAAAATAAAACATGGTCAATTGTTAGCCATTATTGAATGGGTTGTCACTGTCTTTTTTACTTTAGAATATATTGCCCGCATCTTTGCTGTTAATAAACCCTGGAAATACATTTTCAGTTTTTACGGTATAGTTGATTTTCTTGCTACTGTACCAAAATATATAGGATTGCTCTTCCCCGGATCGGGTGTACTAATTTCCATCAGGGCTATCCGCCTGTTAAGGGTTTTCCGGATACTAAAGCTGGTACACTTTGTGGGTGCTTCTAACCAATTGGTTCTTGCCCTGAAGAAAAGCCGTGCTAAAATTGCCGTTTTCCTTTTTAGCGTATTGGTTCTTTGTATAATACTGGGCACAATAATGTACCTTATTGAAGGGCCTGAACATGGGTTTACCAGTATACCGGTAAGTATCTATTGGACCATAGTTACCCTAACAACCGTTGGTTTTGGAGACATTACACCGGGAACCTCTTTAGGTCAATTCATATCGGTGATAATTATGATTTTAGGATATGGTATTATTGCCGTGCCCACCGGACTTGTTACTGCCGAACTTATTGGCGATAAAAAAGTTAACCTAAACACACAGGTTTGCCCTAACTGCAGTGCCGATAAACATCGCGATGATGCACGCTACTGCTATAATTGTGGCTACCATTTAAATGACTAAACAAATACCTTGCAAAAAAAATATCTCATAACAGTAGTTGGCCCCACTGCCATAGGAAAAACCGCCTTAGCCATTGAAATAGCTAATCATTTTAAATGTGAGATCATTTCAGCGGATAGCAGACAGTTTTTTAAAGAAATGGCTATTGGTACAGCTGTACCATCAAAAGACGAACTCGAAGCAGCTAAACACCATTTTATTCAAAATATAAGCATCTTTGATGACTATACCGTAGGCGATTTTGAACGAGAAGCAATTGCTAAGCTTGATGAACTTTATCAAAATAATGATTTTGCCGTTTTAGTTGGCGGTTCGGGACTCTACATCGATGCCGTTTTAAAAGGTTTCGACGATTTCCCGGATATTGATATATCAGTGAGGGAAAACCTGATTGCAGAATATGAAAAAAACGGTATAAGTTATTTGCAGGAAAAGCTGAAAGAGGTCGACCCTGTACATTATGAAAAGGTAGCTTTAGAAAATCCGCAACGCCTTATGCGTGCACTTGAAGTTTCTATTGGAAGCGGCAAGCCTTATTCTTCTTTCCTTAATGTAAAAAAGAACAGCAGAAACTTTACGCCTATTGTAATTGGACTCGAAGCCGACAGAGAGCTTATGTATGACCGAATCAATAAACGTGTAGATATTATGGTTGAAAGCGGGCTTATTGAAGAAGCTAAATCAGTTTACCCAAACAAAAAACTGAATGCATTACAAACCGTAGGTTATCGTGAATTGTTCAGTCATTTTGACGGTGAATTCACCTTGGATTTTGCTATTGAAGAAATAAAAAAGAATACCCGAAGATTTGCTAAAAGACAAATGACATGGTTCAGGAGAACAGAAAACGTTAAATGGTTTGATTTTACTACTCCCACAAAGGAAATCATTACTTTTGTGGAAAACACTTTATAATGCCTATATCTCCACAATTTACCTCAATATTTTCGCAGGATTGGGAAATAAATTTCCTTCAATGCACACCTAACGGACTTTTAAAACATACCGAACTCTGCAACCTTTTACAGCTTACAGCAGGTGCACACGCTGAACTTGGTGGTATTAGCTACCTTGATATGCAAACAAAAGATCAGGCATGGGTTTTAAGCCGTATACGTGTGGAAATTGATTGTTTACCTAAATGGGGAGACAAAATAACGATAAAAACATGGATCGTTGATTTACAGGGGTCGCGCTCAGTAAGAGCGTTAGAGATGTATTTAGGTGACAAGAAACTGGCTAGCGCATTAACCTATTGGGCAGTATTAAATACTAAGCTTAGGAAATCAGAAGTGCTTGCATTGCCCCATGAACATTTTGAAAAATATCCTGATTTGGTTCCTACCCAAGAGTCTTTCAAAAAAATTGAACTTTCAAGACTCTCAGAAGAAGTTAATACCCGAAAAGTTGTATTATCCGATCTTGATATTGTTTTCCATGCTAATAATGTAAAATATCTTGAATGGTGCCTTGACAATATAGATTACAAGCCGTTATTGCGTCAGCAACTTAAAAGTTTTGATATGAATTACCTTCGGGAACTTATGGCCGGAGATGAAGTAAGTATATTAAAAGGATCTGATAATAATCAAACCTATTTCACAATACAAAAAGCCGGCAAGCCAAGTTTTGCTCTTGAGCTAAACTGGAAATAAAAATGCCCCTCAAAATTTTTGAGGGGCATTTTTATTATTTTTCTTCAGCTACTTTGTTCTTAACAACAAGTCTGAAACCTTCACCGTGAATATTAAGTATTTCTACCTCTTCATCCTGTTTAAGGTACTTTCTTAGCTTAGCAATGTAAACATCCATACTTCTTGAAGTAAAGTAGTTATCATCTCTCCAGATTTTAGTAAGCGCTAACTCCCTCGGCATAAGGTCGTTTTCATGAAGAGCCAGCATTTTTAGCAGTTCATTTTCTTTTGGAGATAATTTGATAGGCTCCTCATTGTCAAAAGTAAGGAAACGTAGTTTTGAATTCAGGTGGAATTTACCAATCTGGAATTCAAATTTAGAATTATCAGTTTTCGTTTCAGAAGCTTTTCTCTGAATGATTGCTTTAATTTTCATAAGAAGCACTTCAGAATCGAAAGGTTTGTTCAGATAATCATCTGCCCCTACTTTATATCCTTTAAGCACATCTTCTTTCATAGATTTAGCCGTAAGGAAAATAATAGGCACTTCCTTATTCTTTTCTCTTATTTCTCTCGCAAGTGTATATCCGTCTTTGTAAGGCATCATAACATCAAGAATACAAAGATCAAAATTGTCTTTCTTGAACTTTTCAAAGCCTTCCATTCCGTTTTTAGCTAATGTAACTTCAAAATCGTTGATTACCAGATAGTCTTTAAGGACAGCTCCAAAGTTTGGATCGTCTTCAACTAAAAGAATCTTTTTGTTTGCTTCTTCCATATTTTTTTTAATTTATTAATGGCATTTTTATTATAAAGGTGCTCCCCTTTCCTTTTTCACTTTCCACATAAATGTGGCAATTATGGTCTTCTATAATTCTTTTAACGTAGGCCAGACCCAATCCGTGTCCTTTTACGTTATGTATATCTCCTGTGGGCTCTCTGTAGAACTTTTCAAAAATCCTTTTTTGAGTTACCTTAGACATTCCCATACCATTATCCTTAATTTTTATAAGGATAAAATCTTTTACATTTTCGGTGTAAATATCTATAACGGGTTCATCCGGAGAATATTTGATTGCATTATCTAAAATATTAACAAGAACATTCGTAAAATGAACATCGTTTAATAAGGCGGTAGTCCTCTGAGCATCAAAATGTCTTGTCAGCACTCCCTCCCTGGCTTCAATAATCAAATGAACATGTTCAATAGCTTCTTCAAGTACATCGTGAATATCAGCCTGATCTTTAGTTATATCCAGCTCTCTCTTGTCAAGTTTTGATATCTGGAGTACGTTTTCAACCTGGGCATGCATCCTTTTGTTTTCATCTCTTATCATCTGAAGATAACGCTGTACCTTCTCCGAATCGCTGAATATCTTTGGGTTCTTAATCGCATCTAAAGCAAGATTTATAGTTGCTATAGGTGTTTTGAACTCATGTGTCATATTATTAATGAAATCTGTTTTTATCTCAGAAATCTGTTTTTGCTTAATAAGCTGATTTAATGCACTTACATAAGCAATTATTATTATCATGGTAAATATTATAGACAACAATGTTATATTTAATATCGACCTGAATAAAAACACTTCTTTTTTAGGGAAGCTTAAAATAAGTGCAAATCTTGTGCCATCTATGTCAATTAACGGATAATCTTCATAATTATATTCAATATGTTTAAAATTATCCGATTTTATATCAGTCGGCTGCTGATTTTTATAAACCGCAAATTCAAAATCTACATCAACATGCTCTTTTTCCAGTTCTTCTACAATAAGTCCATCGATAAAATCTTTAGTCAGCCATAAATCAACAGAATCTTTTTTTTGTATCTCACTTTCATCTAAACCGATATTAGCTTTTTTTAATTGGGCTAATTTATCTTCACTATGTGTTTTTACTCTTTCCGATACTTGTATTAAAATCTTATGTATTTGGTAGGCAAACTGATCTTCACTGTTTTTTAATGATAGATTGACCCAATAAAGCTGTACCAGTATAATACCTATAAGGGATAGGCTCATAAAAAATACCAGTAAACGAAATCTTGTCCTGTTCATCGATACAAAATTAACATTTTAACATTTACAGCCAGAATAGATTAACCAAATATTAACAAGCGTTGAAAATTTTAAATATTTTTCAGAATTTTAAGTATTCTGTCAACTTCTTTTTGTGCCTTGTCAAGGTTTGTGTTTTCTATAATAAAATCGCTTAATACAGCTTTCTTATCATCACTCCATTGAGAATTAATGCGTTCTAAAACTTTTTCTCTGCTTACACCATCACGTTTCATGACACGTTCAATTCTTAAGTCAACAGGAGCAGTAACTAATATAATCTTATCACAATCTTTATAACTACCACTTTCAAATAAAATTGCTGCTTCTCTTATAATAAACGGAGAATCATTTTGTCTATCCAGCCAATCTTTAAAGTGTTTTTTTACTTTAGGGTGAATTATCTCATTAAGCATTTGGAGTTTTTCTGGCTCTTTAAACACAACAGAAGATAATTTAGCCTTGTCAGGTAAACCATCTGTCATTATCGAATCCCCAAAGGCCTGATGTACTTCTTTAATAACCTCCTCTGTATACAAGATTGCTTTTGCTTCATCATCTGCTATATACAAAGGAATTCCATGCAATTTAAATAAATTGGCTATTGTAGTTTTACCACTACCTATTCCTCCGGTAAGCCCAATTATTTTTGTCATTACTTAAAAAATAATTCTGGAAATGCTTTTTTAGGATCTTCTTTTAAAATATGGACCTTTAAAAACGATTTTAAATATCCGGAACCATATCCATAAAATTGTATAAAAACTGCTACAACTGAAAATGCTGCAATCTTAAAACTTCTATTTTGAATGCCCGATACTATAAAAATTATGATAAAGTACAAAATATAAAGATAAATTCCTACAGAATAACCGAATAATGATAAAAAAAGAGATAGTGCTAATCCTAGCATAAATACTGAAGGAAATAAAAAAGTAACCTTTTTATATTCAGGATGCCATAAATCAAGTATCGGCCTGCATTTGCCAAACTTATTTACCTGCTTGTGAAATTTCTCCCAGTCAATTCTTCTTTTGTGATACACAAAAGAGTCCGAAAACAGTTTTGTGCTAAAACCAAGTTTCCATAAACGTATCGAAAGGTCAGGATCTTCTCCAGGGTGAATATGACCAAAACCTTCTGATGCTTCAAAAGCCTTCTTTGATATCCCCATATTGAAACTTCGGGGTTGAAATTTTTCAATCTTTTCCGACTTACCTCTCACTCCTCCTGTTGTTAGGAAAGAAGTCATTGAAAAATTAATTGCTTTTTGTACGTCACTAAATGAACTTAAAGCAGCATCAGGACCTCCAAAACAATCTACATAAGATTTCTTGAGATTCAAATCTACACTTTCTAAATAATGTGGTGGAATAATACAATCAGAATCAAGAATGATAAAATAATCTCCCTTTGCAATCTTCATTCCGTAATTTCTGGAATCCCCAGGACCACTATTAGCTTTAAAATAGTATGAAATATTTAGTTTGTCGCTATAACTATCGACAACCTCTTTACAAGTTATCGAAGAACCATCTTCGATTATAACAATCTCATATCTATCTTTATAAGTTTGTAAAGTAAGGCTTTCCAGCAGCTCTTCAACCTCATCAGGCCTGTTGAATACAGGAATTATTAATGAAAATAGCATCCTTTTTATTTTTTAACAAAGTTACTTCTTTATAATAAAAAAAGCCACCAAAAATGGTGGCTTTAATTTATGATAGCATTTTTTACTATCCTATGTTACAATTATTGCTTTTTAATCACTTTAACTGTTTTTACAGTATTACCTGAAGTTACATTAACGATGTAAGCTCCATCGGCAAGAGATGCCATGTCAACTCTTACATCAGTAGCATTAGCTACCTGAGAGATAACTTTTTGACCTAATAGGTTAAATACCGTTACCGAAGTAATTTCAGATGAATAGGTAAGATTAAGCACATCCTTAACTGGGTTTGGATAGTATGAGAATGCTTTCACATCAAATCCTCCTCTGTCAAGCACGATGTCAACTGTTACTGCAAATACACCAACACTTGTACATGTATCAATAGTTTGTGTAGCATAGTAAGTTGCACCCTGAACAAGTTGTGTGTCAGGAGCAAGTGCATTAGTACCTGCCTGAGCATCCTCAAGAGTAGCATACCATGTTACTGTACCTGTTACAGCGTCTGTTACTAAATCAGCAACCGTCACGTCAGTAGCTACGCCGCCTTCAATGGTTTGTGTAGCGTTTCCTGTTGGAGCAGCTACGTTAGCAACAGTAACAGTGAATGTATTCTCATCAAAACATACAATATCTATACCTTCCTGAGCATAAACATATAGTGTTGTTGTGCTTGTTACTGTAGAACCTG
>NZ_JBHUMD010000012.1:0-7845 GCF_042684765.1 Flavobacterium suzhouense
CCCAGACAGTGATGGATGGGATGGTACCTTCAACGGTACACCGGTACCGGCAACGGACTACTGGTTTACGGTAACCTACCCGCAATATGACGGTACAACAACCGTGATACGTGAATTCAAATCGCATTTCTCACTGAAGAGATAAGAATATATACTCAATAAATACATAATGAATAAATTTTTAATTGCTCTTTTATTTCCTGTTTACTGCCTGGCGCAAATACCAGCTTACTATAATACCATTGACTTTAGTCAGACAGGCAATACTTTGAAAAATCAACTTTCAACATTAATAACAACAACACATACAAATGAACTGACATATACCCCTGAGGTATGGGACGCTCTAAAACAATCTGACCTGGACCCTGATAACACAAACAATGTTTTTCTGATCTATGGTTATAATGATACTGATTCCAACAATGATAATGACAGAACAAGAAATAAAAACTTAAGCTGTCATACTACCAGTTGCGATGGGCTTTGGGTAAGAGAACATGTTTTTCCACGCTCTCTTGGCACTCCAAATCTGGAATATGTCGGTCCTGGGGCAGATGCTCATCATTTAAGAGCTATTGACTCAGACATGAATAACGACAGAGGAAACAACCGTTTTGCCGATGGTTTAGGCAATGCAACTGTAATAGCCGGAGGTTATTTTTATCCTGGTGACGAATGGAAAGGAGATGTAGCCAGAATGATGATGTATATGTACTTAAGGTATCCAACACAGTGTCAGGCAGTAATTGTAGGCTCCGGCAGTGCTACTTTTAGTGCAGATATGCCAAATATATTTTTGGAATGGAATGAAGAAGATCCTGTTAGTCAATATGAAATGAATAGAAATACTGTTTTGCAAAATATGCAGGGAAATCGAAATCCGTTTATTGACAATCCTTATCTGGCAACCCGTATATGGAACGGGCCAGAAGCAGAAGATAAATGGGGGCTGCTAAGCAATGAAGATTTTGTTGCCGAAAACATAACCCTCTATCCTACCCTAACCACCGGAATAGTATATATAAACAATGCTCAGGAAGCAAAAAGTTATACTGTCTACAATAATGTAGGACAACTTATAAAATCTGGGCTAACCCAAAACAGCATCGACCTCACAAATTATGCAGCCGGATTGTATTTTATAAAAATAAGTAATGAATACTCGGGCAAAACCTTTAGGGTTATAAAGCAATAGCAAAGAATTTAGGTAGTTTTTTTTAATAGTTTTCATTAACATCTAACCCTGTGTTTACACACAGGGTTACTTTTTTTAATATGGATAACATATTTCTAACAGACAGTTGATAGAAACAACACCCCTAATTAACATGTGAGCACCATTTTTGTATCCCACTGAAAATCAACACACACAAAAACAATTACTAATCAAAAATTACACACGTGAAATTAAAACAACAACAAACCTTACGGAAATTTTTTATTTTACTCTTCTTCCTGACAGCTGTCACTGCATGGTCCCAAACTTATACAATTAACAGAGGGATTAACGTAGTAGAAAATACTGTAACAGGTATTGACATTAATTATAATGGTGTTAATACTTGTGTTACAAGTCCAAGCAATCAAAATGCTAATATCCAGATGATATTAACTGCTCAGCCGGGATATAGCTTTACAGTGACTTCTATTTCGGGAGTAGCAGTTAGAAGTGGTTCCGGTAAAAACGATTTCAACTTCCAGTTTATAAATGGTTCATCTACTATAAATGGAACGAAACTTGTCAATTTCACTTCAACAAGCAGCTGTAGTGGAGGAACAACGGTACCAAATATAAACGTTCCGGCTGCAAGCCAAACAGTAACATCCGGAAATTCAGCTACAATAAATATTGTACGAGGTACCAGTAATGGTGTAAATGGTACGGGGTATTCACACATGAAAACACTTAACATAATCGTTACTGTTTCGGGCCCATCTGCACCTGTTTTGGGAGGAAATGCTACTCAAACATTTACATACGGTACGGCAGGAAATTACAGTTATACCTTAACAGGTTCCCCTGCTCCTACTGTCTCTGCTACTCTAAATCCTTCAGGAAGTCTTCCTTCAGGGCTAACTCTAAATACTACAAACAATCAGATAAATGTTGCATCTAATAGTCCTGTAGGAGTATATGATATAATACTTTCAGCAACTAATAGCCAGGGTACTGATACTCATAATGTATCATTAACGGTAAACAAAGCCGATCAAACAATTACATTTTCAAATATCACAAAAAATTATGGTGACGCCGATTTTAATCTTACCGCAACAGGCGGTTCATCTGGCGAACCGATAGCCTATGTAAGTTCAAATCCTGCGGTTGCTACAATAGTTGGCAGCACTGTTACTATAGTTGGCGCCGGAACGGTAAATATTACAGCATCTCAGGCAGGAAATGCAAACTATAACGCTGCTAATGATGTGGTGCGTACATTAACGGTAAACAAGGAAAACCAAACTATAAGTAATTTTAACGATATTACTAAAACATACGGAGATGTAGATTTTAGTCTTACAGCTACCGGAGGTGCTTCCGGCGAACCGGTAACATATACAAGTTCGGATAACAATGTTGCAACTATAACAGGAAATACTGTTACGATAATTGGAGCAGGAACAACAACTATTACGGCATCTCAGGCCGGAAACGACAATTATAATGCAGCCAGCCTTGCTCACACTTTGACAGTAGCTAAAGCAGGACAATCAATTATATTTTCTGATATTACAAAAACCTATGGCGATAGCGACTTTACATTAGCTGCAACCGGTGGAGCATCCGGTGAAACGGTTACTTATGTAAGTTCAAATGTTTTGGTTGCTACAATTTCAGGAAATACAGTAACTATTGTAGGCAACGGCACTGCAAACATAACAGCATCTCAATCAGGGAATGCTAATTATAATGCTGCTACTGATGTAGTAAGGACACTTACCGTAGCTGCAAAACCTATTACTATAACAGGTCTTACAGCTAACAATAAAACGTATGACGGAAATACCGATGCTACGGTTAATGGAGCATCAGTTACTTCTTCTGAAATAGTAGGATCTGACAACGTTGCATTAGGAAGCTACACTGCTTCATTTAATAATTCAGCAGTTGGAACTTCTAAGTCAGTAACTGTAAGTTACCAGCTTACAGGTACATCGGCAAGCAAATATATTCTTACTCAGCCAAGTGGAATTATTGCAGACATTACAGCAAAGCAATTAACCATTAGTGGAATACAAATAGATAATAAAACTTACGATGGCAATACATCAGCTACAATTACCGGTACACCTATACTTAATGGAGTCGTAAATACTGACGATGTAGCCTTAGATACTACAGGAGCAATTGCTGTATTTAGTGATCCTAATACAGGTGCTGCAATTCCGGTAGTGGTAACAGGCTACAGCATTACAGGAACCTCTATAGCTAACTATACTTTAGAACAACCACAGGGACTTACGGCTAATATTACAAGCATATCTCTTCAGGATCAAACCATAACATTCAATTCCCTTGCTAATGTTACTTACGGTGACGCTGATTTTAACCTTTCGGCTACAGCCGATTCAGGTTTAAATGTTACGTACACAAGTTCTGATACTTCTGTAGCCACAATAAATGGAAATACGGTAACAATAATAAAACCGGGAAATACAATAATAACTGCTAACCAATCAGGAGACAGTAGTTATAATCCTGCACCGGCAGTACAACAGCAATTAACTGTAACTCCTAAAACACTTACGGTTTCTAATGCTGCTATTGCAGATAAGACCTATGATAAAACTACAACAGCAGTGGCTAACGGAATTTTATCAGGTGTTATTAATAGTGATAATGTAACATTAATATCAGCAGCAACATTCACAACTGATGATGCCGGTAACAATATTCCTGTTACGGCTCAGTATTCCATAACAGGTACCGATAATTTTAAATATACGCTAACACAACCTAACGTAACCGGAAACATTTTCCCTGCAACGCTAACACTTGCAACTCCAACAGCTGCAAACAAAGCTTATGATGCTACTACTTCAGCAGCAATAACAGGAACACTTACAGGAATATTAAGCGGAGATATCGTTAGTTTAAATGGTACAGGTACCTTTGCTTCTGAAAATGTTGGAAACGGTATAACTGTTACCTCTAATGCTACCCTATCGGGAACAGATGCTACAAACTATATATTGACACAACCTACAGGACTGACAGCAAACATTACATCTTTAACCTTAACCGTTAATGCTGTAGCTTCAGATAAGATATATAACAGAACCACTGATGCCATCATTACTGTTTCACAGATTAATGGCCTTGTATCAGGTGATGATGTTACTGTTACAGGAAATGGTACCTTCAATAATTTTAATGTAGGTGCCGCAAAACCTATAACCGCAAACCTTACATTAACAGGTACAGATGCAGTAAATTATACACTTACCCAACCTACAGGACTAACGGCAGCTATTACTGCTAAAGATCTGACAGTTGACACCATTGCCACTACTGTAGCTGATAAAACATATAATAACACAACAAACGCTACACTGGTTACACCAACTCTGACAGGTGTTGTTTCAGGAGATGAAACATTAGTAACTTTAACAGGAGGTAATTTTGTACAGGCAACTCCGGGTACAGGTATAACTGTTAATAATCTTGCTTTAAGCGGAACAGCTGCAACTAATTACCTGCTTATCCAAACTACGACACTTACTGGAAATATTTTACCTAAAGCCCTTACAATAACAAATGCAGCCGCTCAAAATAAAGTTTATGACGGAAACACAACAGCAGTTATTACAGGTACGCTTTCGGGTATTGTTGGTACTGAGTCGGTAACATTTAATGGTACTGGTGCTTTTGCTTCCGAAAATGTTGCAAATGGCATTGCTGTTACCTCATCAAGTACACTTACAGGAACAAATGCTGCAAACTATACGCTTACACAGCCAATAGGACTTACTGCAAACATTACAGTTAAACAACTTAGTGTAACAGCTACTGCCCTTGATAAAATATATGATCAGACTGCTAATGCAACTGTAAACAATGCCCAGCTTGTTGCTTCAGGAATTATAGCTGGAGACGATGTTACATTGACCGCAACAACTGCATTAGGTACTTTTGCCAATAATGCCGTAGGAAACAATAAAAACGTTACAGCCAACTTTACTCTACAGGGAACTGATGCTGCAAACTATACCGTAGCATCTCAAACTTTCCAGGCATCAATTACACCGCTTACATTAACCGCAGATATTTCAGCTGCGACTGTAGCACCAAAAACATATGATGCCACAACCAATGGTGCCGTTATTAATGGTGCTGTATTGAATGGAGTAATTGCAGGTGATAACGTAAACGTTACGGGTGTCTACGCTTCAGCAAATGTTGGAGCTGGTATTCCTCTAACACTAAGTCTTTCCGGTACATCAGCAGCTAACTACATACTAACACAACCAACTCCGGGACTTTCAGGAGAAATAATTAAAAAAACACTTACAGCAACAGCTGATAATAAAGCCAAAGCACAGGGAGCTACAAACCCTGCTCTTACTATAACTTATTCGGGATTTGCCGGAGGACAAACAGCAGCAACAGCGTCAGGATTTGTATCTCCTACATTGACTACCAATGCCATTGCAGGATCACCTGTAGGTGCATACGCAATAGACATTAACGGAGGTTCGGCTGATAATTACTCGTTTGTACTTAACAACGGGTGGTTAATTATTAATCCGGCAGCTGTAACCCCTTCAATGCTTTTAGGATGGAATTTTACAGGTGAAAGCAGCCCTGCAACATCTAACGCAGATATATCCAATACTAACCTGGATTCATCAAAAACATTAACCAGAGGAGCAAATGCAGTTTCTTCTACCGGCTCTAACTCTTTCAGGACAGTTGGTTTTAAAAACGAAGGAATAGCTGTTACCAATACCGATTACTTTGAGTTCTCAGTATCTTCAGGCGATACATATCAATTAAATCTTAGCAGTATTTCTGCAATTTTTGATGGTACAGTTACTTTTGGAGCTTCTCCGGGTGTTTCGAACCAGTTTGCCTACAGTACTGATGGAACCAACTTTACACTTATAGGTTCTCCGAGCATGACAATAATGAATGCAGCAGGTGATCCTGTGAGCATTAATGTTGACCTTTCGGGAGTGACAGCATTACAAAATGTACAATCAAATACACTTGTAAAATTCAGATTCTATGCCAGCGGACAAACAACAACCGGTGGATGGGGCTTTAACTCTCCTTCTTCAACGGATTACGGACTTGCAGTTTATGGATCGTTAACCCCTGCTCCGGCAGCGCCGCAAATAACAAGTACTTTAGCTGCAAATTCATTTGTAGGAGATTCTGAAATGTACCAAATTACTGCTACAGGTACTCCGGTTATCGCTTTAAGCGCAACCAATTTACCAACGGGAGCAACAATAAACAGTAATGGCCTTATAACTTTTGACGGTACTACACCTGCAGGTGTTTACAATATCAATCTTAAGGCATCAGGATACTATGGTACTGATAATAAAGTACTGGTATATACAATAAATAAACTGGATCAATTCCTGACATTCAACCCCGATCCGATACCTAATAAATTTGATAATGATGCACCATTCAGTATCAACGTAACGAACTCAGCTCCATTAGCTGTAAACTACTCAAGTTCTAATACATCGGTAGCGACAATAGCACAGGATGGAACGATTACAATTACCGGAGCCGGTACAGCAAACATAACTGCATCAAATACAGGCGATGCTACATATAATGCAGTAAGTACTACAAGAGTATTAACAGTATTACCTGCACCTCAGATAACTGCAACACCTGTCTCAATATCATTTACTGCGGTACAAGGTCAGGGACCATCGGCTGCAACCCAGCTTACTGTACTAAATGCAATAAATTTAGTTCCTGCTTCAGGCGATATTACGCTTACAACATCTGCAGGCTTTGAATTAGCTATGGGTATAGGATCTTATGGTACTACCGGAAACTTTGCCTATACAGGTGGAAATGTAAACCAGACTAATCCGCAAATATTTGTGCGATTTGCCGCAGGCCAGACACAAGGTACATACAATGGAACTCTAACCATTTCAGGAGGAAATGGCTCTATCCAGGTACCACTTACAGCAGTTGTAGATCCTGCTCCGGCAATAACCACTACAACTGTAACTTATGGCCCATATTGTTCAGGAACTGAAAACATTGTAGATATAGCTTATACAGTACAGGGTACGTTTAGCTCGGGAAGTTTCTATGTTCAGCATTCTGATGCAACAGGAACATTCCCTAATGATTTTTCTAACATAATAAGCACTTCTTCAAATACAAGCCCAATACAGGCTACACTTCCATCGACACTTGTGGCGGGGATCTACAGAGTACGTATAGTTCACTTATCAAGCGGATTGGTACTAACCACCAGCATTAATGATAATGGTAGCGATATTGTAATTAACACTACTGCTGCCCCTACAGCGACAGCTCTTACTTTCTGTAATACTGCAACGGTAGCACAACTTACAGCTACCGGTACAAACCTTAAATGGTATGCTGCTGCTAATGGTGGTACTGAGCTTGCTTCAACTGCTACGGTTACAACAGGTAACTACTTCGTGTCGCAAACATTAAACAACTGCGAGAGTACAAGGACTCAGGTAGCGGTAACTGTAAATGTTACTCCTGCTCCTATTGCAATAACTCTTAGTTTCTGTAATACTGCAACGGTAGCACAACTTACTGCTACCGGTACAAACCTTAAATGGTATGCTGCTGCTAATGGTGGTACTGAGCTTGCTTCAACTGCT
>NZ_JBHUMD010000012.1:8054-51608 GCF_042684765.1 Flavobacterium suzhouense
CGCTACAGGTACAGACCTAAAATGGTATGCGGCTGCTAATGATGGTACTGAGCTTGCTTCTACAGAAGCGATAACTACAGGTAACTACTTTGTGTCGCAAACGCTAAACAACTGTGAGAGTACAAGAACTCAGGTAGCAGTAACTGTAAATGTTACTCCTGCTCCTACAGCAACAGCTCTTTCTTTCTGTAATACTGCAACGGTAGCACAACTTACAGCTACTGGTACAAACCTTAAATGGTATGCTGCTGCTAATGGTGGTACTGAGCTTGCTTCAACTGCTACGGTTACAACAGGTAACTACTTCGTGTCGCAAACATTAAACAACTGCGAGAGTACAAGGACTCAGGTAGCGGTAACTGTAAATGTTACTCCTGCTCCTATTGCAATAACTCTTAGTTTCTGTAATACTGCAATGGTAGCACAACTTACTGCTACCGGTACAAACCTTAAATGGTATGCTGCTGCTAATGGTGGTACTGAGCTTGCTTCAACTGCTACCGTTACAACAGGTAACTACTTCGTATCGCAAACGCTAAACAACTGTGAGAGTACAAGAACTCAGGTAGCAGTAACTGTAAATGTTACTCCTGCTCCTACTGCAACAGCACTTACCTTCTGTAATGCTGCAACAGTAGCGCAACTTACCGCTACAGGTACAAACCTTAAATGGTATGTGGCTGCTAATGGTGGTACTGAGCTTGCTTCAACGACGGCGGTTACAACAGGTAATTACTTCGTATCGCAAACACTTAACAACTGCGAGAGTACAAGGACTCAGGTAGCGGTAACTGTAAATGTTACTCCTGCTCCTACAGCAACAGCTCTTTCTTTCTGTAATACTGCAACGGTAGCACAACTAACTGCTACAGGTACAAGCCTGAAATGGTATGCGGCTGCTAATGGTGGTACTGAGTTTGCTTCAACTGCTACGGTTACAACAGGTAACTACTTCGTGTCGCAAACATTAAACAACTGCGAGAGTACAAGGACTCAGGTAGCAGTAACTGTAAATGTTACTCCTGCTCCTACAGCAACAGCACTTAGCTTTGTAAATGAGGCGACAGTTGCAGACCTGACAGCTTCAGGTACTGATCTAAAATGGTATACAGCCTCAACAGGAGGCTCGGAACTAGCAGATACAACACCGCTTGCATCAGGAAGCTACTTTGTATCACAAACAATTAATGGTTGTGAAAGTAGCAGAACGGAAGTGATTGTAACAATTACAATAGAGATCCCTACTCCACCGGCACCGGTTGCAACGGATCTTGAATTCTGTAATGCTGCAACGGTTGCGGATCTTACAGCTGAAGGTACAGATTTAAAATGGTATGATATTGCAACAGGCGGTATTGAACTATCATTAAATAATGAGCTTTCTACAGGTAGTTATTTCGTAACGCAAACCGTAAATGGTGTAGAAAGTGAGAGAACAGAGATAGAAGTGACCATAAATGTAACAGCGCTTCCGGAAGTGATGCCATTAACATTCTGCCAGATAGCAAATACTGCTGATCTAACAGCAACAGGTACAAACCTGAAATGGTATACAACTGATAACGGTGATACAGAAATAACAGAAAACATCCTGCTTTCTAACGGTAATTATTATGTTTCGCAAACCTTGAACGGATGCGAAAGTTTAAGAGCTATGGTTCCGGTTACTATAAATGTTACTACATTACCTTTAGCCGAAAACCAAACTTTCTGTGAAGGAGCTACAATTGCTGAACTTACAGCAACTATTACCGGTGAAAACCTAAGTATTTATGAATCACTAACTGCGGATACCCCTCTTAGCGAAAACACGGTAATAACTTCAGCTAGTTATTTCATATCGCAAACCATAAACGGATGCGAAAGTCAGCTTAAAGAAGTGGTTGTTACAATACATTCTACAGATGCACCTGTGGGTAATACAGAACAAATATTTACTGAAGAAGAACATACAATTGCAGATCTTGTTGCAGAGGGACAAAACATAAAATGGTATGCCACAGAAGCTGATGCGCTTTCGGGCGAGAATGCTTTACCTGAAACTACCGTTCTGACATCTGAAACAACATACTTCGCAACCCAGACAATAGACGGATGTGAAAGTAATTCTGTTCTTGCAGTAACCGTAACACTAACACTTGGACGTGATGACGTAAATAAGTTCAGCTTTAGTTATTTCCCTAATCCTGTAACAGACAGACTTCAGATTATTTCTGATGAATATCTTACAGCGGTAAAAGTATTCTCATTAACCGGTCAATTGGTTATTGACAAACAAACGGATACTCAAAATGCAATTATTGACATGTCAAATTTAGAGTCGGGAGTTTATATCCTGAAACTAAACTTTGGAGATGTTGAGAAAACAGTAAGAATAGTGAGAAAAAAATAGTTTGTTTAAATAGTTTCTATCCAGTACAGGCTGCCAATTGGCAGCCTGTACTTATTATAAAACAACCAAAAAATGCTAGTTTACAAAAAAGAAAAGATTCGTTTATAAACACTTAACAACAATGCTTTTCTAAAAGTGTTAAATAACCATGCCGTAACTATTTGGCAATATTTATTTAGGCATAGCACAGAACGCTATTTATAATTTTACACCAAATAAAAACAATCAGAAAATGAAACAAATTTACGTTTTAGCTGCTGCACTAGCGCTAACTGCAGTAACTGCAAATGCACAGGACAATCTTATTATAAATGGTGATTTCGAAAACTGGACAGGTACAAATCCTGAAAATTTTGATCCAGCAGGAACTACTGTTCTTTATAACGACCTTATCACTAAAGAAACAACAACATCTCAGAGCGGTAACGCTGTTAAACAGCAATCTAAAGCTCAGGGAACTACACAATACCTTGAATACAGTGACCTTATACCTGTTGTACCTGGACACAGCTATACTATCAGCTACTGGTATTTAGACAACGATACTCAGGCAAGAACAAGACTATGGTCAAGTTGGCTTGATGCTTCTAATACAGCTCTTGCAACAGCTTTACAATCAAACATACAGCTATCTGACTATTCTGTAGACGGTGCTAACTGGGTAAATCAAACTGTAACTGTAACTGCACCGGAAGGAGCTGCTAAAATAAGATACCAGATAAGAGCATACCATCAGGATGGTGCAAGCGGAGGTTACATCTATTATGATAACCTATCGTTTGTAGACAATACAATTGCTGGTGTAAACGACAATAACATTGAAGGTCTTCTAATGTTCCCTAATCCTGTTTCTGACAGTGTATTAAACATCACTTCATCTGCTAATACTGAAAAAACTGTAGCTATATATGATATGCTTGGCAAACAGGTTCTTGCTACAACAGTAAACAACGGAACTGTAGATGTATCTAACCTTACTGCAGGTATTTATGTTGTAAACATTACTGAAGAAGGTAAGACTGCTACAAAAAAATTAATTAAAAAATAATTAGGCTTATATTTTTTAAGAGCATCCCGTCCTGGGGTGCTCTTTTTTATTTGTACCTGTTGCAACCATGAAAAAAAGTTTACTCCCGCTATGCTTATTAGGGTTATTCGGCCTTTGCAAAGTAACCGCGCAACAGCATTTACAGGTTAATGATTCCTATAGTGCGGAACAACTTGTAAATGCCTTAATTGATAATTCCTGTGCACAGGTTTCTAATATTAACATACAGGGATCTCACGGAAATAAAAGTTATGGCCATTTTACCAATGGCTCAAATACTTTTCCCTTTACAAACGGAATTGTTTTAAGCACCGGATTTGCTACATCTGCAACAGGACCTAACAATTCTCTCCTTAGCGAAGGCTCCACAGACTGGTTAGGCGATAACGATCTTGAAATCGCCCTTGGTGTAAGTAATACCATAAACGCTACTGTACTTGAATTTGATTTTATACCCTATACCGACAAAATAAGTTTTGATTATATCTTTTCGTCAGAGCAATACCTTACCAGCATTACCTCTCAAAATCAATGCAACTATACTGACGGCTTTGCCTTTTTAATAAAAGAAGCCTCAGGTAATACACCTTATACAAATCTTGCTGTTGTTCCCGACACAAACATACCTGTAAAAGTAAATACTGTAAGAGGCCTAGGAGTATGTCCTTCAGCTAATGAGCAGTATTTCGACAGCTTTAATGATTTTGAACATCCAACAAATTTTAATGGGCAGACTGTAATCCTACAGGCCAAAACCGATGTTATGCCCGGCACGACTTATCATATAAAACTCGTTGTTGCCGATCAGGGAAACAACCTTTATGACTCAGCTATCTTTTTAGGAGGTGGCAGCTTTAAAAATGTTACCGATCTGGGAGCTGATCGATTATTTGAAACTAACAATCCTTTATGCTCGGGAGAAACAATTCAATTAAATGCCTTCACACCTAATGCAACCGGCTATAAATGGTATAAAGATGATGTTTTACAACCTGTTACCTCATCAACATACAATATTACTTCGGGAGGTAATTATAGTGTAATTGTTGAATTTGGACTAGGCTGTACCTCTACCGGAAAAATCAGAATAGAAGAAAGTAACCCTCCAGTAGTTTCAGCATATACATTAATTCAATGTGATGACAATAATGATGGAATAACAACATACAATCTCGACCTTGCTTATAATATGGTCACAAACAATGATACATCACTTTTTGTATATTATTACCTAAACATGAATGATGCTCAAACAAGCAGTAACCATATAACAAACACAGCATCATTTCACAACAGTACGCCAAATCAAATCATCTACGCACAGGTAATGACACCTTACAGCTGTTTCAGCATAAGCCCAATAACCTTAGTAACATCCAATAATACACTGATTACTCCCTCGCCTATAGACAGCTGTGACGACTATGGCACCGATGACGGGATCACTATATTTGATTTAACCCAACGCGAATCACAAATACTACAGAACCTCCCATCAGGCTTAAGCCTTCAGTATTTTATATCTGCTAATGACGCTTTATTAGCTATTAACCCAATTGCAGATCCACAGAATTTTATAAATACAACTCCTGGCCACCAAACAATTTATGCCCGCATATACAGTAGTGGAGATTGTTACGGAATTGTACCAATAGAACTTTTAGTATACTCATTTGGTAGCGACCTTAATGATGAAGAAATTACACTTTGTGAAAACAAAACTCTTATCCTTGATGCCGGAAACAGCTATACCTCCTATGAATGGAGTACAAATCCGCCACAGTACTCTCAAAGAATTTCAATAAACGAACCAGGAAACTATTCTGTAACTGTAACAAACAACCATGGATGCGCCGGGACAAAAAATTTTATTATTACCCCCTCGGGCAAAGCCACAGGTGCCAATGTAATAATTGATGATTTTAAAGGCGAGAATAACATTGTAACTATAGAACCTGTTGGAAACGGTAATTATGAATTCTCTCTGGATGACAAAAATTATCAGGACATTAACACTTTCAACCATCTCCCCTCAGGAAAGTATAAAGCTTACATAAGGGATAAGAATGGCTGTGGAACATTAGAACTGGATTTTTTCATTCTTGATTATCCACGTTTCTTTACACCCAACAATGATACTATTAATGATGTCTGGACAATACGTTACCTAAACTTTATATCGGAAGCCGAAGTATATATTTTTGACCGATACGGAAAAGTTATTACAGGTTTCAAAGGATCCGGTAGTTGGGACGGGACTTTGAATGGAAAACCATTACCTGCAACAGATTACTGGTTTGTAATTACCATTAACAGCAGAAGCATTAAAGGACACTTTTCCTTAATGCGATAAAAATACCCCCAAATAGTGTTTAACTTTTTGGGGGCAGTTCAAAATGAGGCTTTTTTTATTTTTGCTTTATCAGATAAACATAAACCGGTAAGTGATCACTATAACCTATATCACCATTCCAGTTCCTGTTAGGATATCCTTTATATTGACCTGAAGATTGCAACAGATAAGGTTTTTTAAACACACCGCCTTTCCAATACCTGTAAGTAGTATAATCTTTTCTGATCAATGGCTCAGTAATTATGATTTGATCAAAAAGATCCCAGGCATCCCTGTAGGCAAGTGTACCTACACCGTCTTTAGACATTTGCTCCATTGGGTTAAACATACCGTGTGCCTTTACATCTTCTTTTTTTCCTTTAGCTCCTAGTACCTTTTTTATACTTTTATTATACGGTCCATCATTAAGGTCACCCATTGTAATAAGTTTCAAATCCGGATTGATCTTATATAAAGAATCTATTGTCTTTACATTCAGGGCAGCTGCGGCTTCACGCAAATGACTACTGGCCGCTTCTCCACCCCTTCTCGAAGGCCAGTGATTAACAATAAAACTTACCTCTTCACCATCCAACAAACCAGTTACCAATAGCTGATCCCTGGTATATATCCTCTTTGACTCACTATCTGCTTCAGAATTGTCTTCAGAATCTACCTTATCCAGACTAGCAACCGCTGCCTTTTTACTATCAGGTTTGGCAAAATCATCATAAATATATAACGGTATATTTATAAAGCTGGTTGGTTTAAAGTGTTTCTTCTGGTACAAAAGAGCAGTATCAATACCTCGTCTGTCCGGCGAATCAAATTGTACAATACCATAATCTTTAGAAGCAAGTTGCGGATCTTTAACCAAAGCCTCCAAAACTCTTCTGTTTTCAATTTCTGCCAAGCCAATAACCGTTGGAGAATTAGGATTCTCATCAGTACCTATTAATGAAATAACCTTAGCAAGGTTATTAACCTTTTTTCTAAAATTCTTAGCGGTGTATACCCACTCATCATCATTTGTTTTTGGATCGTTAATAGTGTCGTAAAAGTTCTCGACATTATAAAAAGCGATTGTGTGAACTTTGAATTGTTTTTCCTGTGCCTTTAGCCCGAATAATGTAGAAATAACGAAAGCTAAGGTTAAATAATTTTTAATCATTTTGACGAATATTATGTAAATATCAAGTTTAGTTTAAACCCTGCGACAAAAGTAAATAGGATAATCAAAACATCTAATTTTGTGCCCGTTAAGAAATTTTTAACTTAATGATTGGAGATTAACTTTACTTAAATTTATGAAAAAAACGCTACTCGGCCTTTTGCTTTTTCTGCAGGTCATAACGTGTTGGGCACAACAGGTTTCGCAGGTAAAAGGTACCGTAATCGATTCTAAATCGAAAAAACCATTGCAGGATATTGCTGCAACCCTTCAAAGCACAAATCTAACCGTTACAACAAATGCAGAAGGGGTATTTATCTTTGAAAATATAGCCGAAGGAAAACAGGCTATTGTAGTTCAGAGTGCCGGCTATGCACCAAAAACATTCAATTTGGAAATTAAGTCCGGACAACAGGCAGATCTTGGAATTATTTCTCTTGAATTAGACATAACTTCAGAACAGGAACTAAGCCTTATCACCATTACAGAAAATGACCTGGGTGATGATAACAGTGGATCTGAAAACACCGCAGGATTACTACAGGCATCACGAGATACATATCAGCAGGCTGCTGCCTTTAACTGGGGTTTAGCCCGTTTCAGGATAAGAGGTCTTGACAATGAATATGGTGTTACCATGATAAATGGTATAGTAATGAATAAAATATATGACGGAAGACCTCAATGGAGTAACTGGGGAGGTCTTAATGATGCTACCAGAAACCAGGAGTTCACTATGGGTTCGGCACCGTCTGATTATACTTTTGGTGGACTTTTGGGTACTCAGGAAATTAATACAAGGGCATCTATATACCGCCCGGGTACGCGTGTCTCATTCTCAGGCACTAATACAAATTACAGCTGGAGAGGAATGGGTACTTATGCTTCCGGGCTAAACAAAGACGGAATTGCATTTGTAATTTCAGGCTCAAGAAGATGGTCTACAGAGGGTTATTTTGAAGGTACCGATTATAGTGCCAATTCATTCTTTGCCAGTGTAGAAAAACGTTTTGGCGATAGTCACAGTCTTAACTTTACAAGTATTTATGCTGAAAACAGCAGAGGAAAAAATTCTCCTAATACACAAGAGGTTACTAACTTAGTTGGAGAAAAATACAACTCATACTGGGGATGGCAAAATGGCAAAAAAAAGAACTCAAGAGACAAAGATGTTGATGAACCTGTCTTAATGCTAAGCCATTTCTGGAAAATAAGCGAAAAAAGCACACTAAATACAAATGTTGCTTACCAGTTCGGAAAAATTGGCAACAGTCGTATTGACTATCAGGATGCCGATAATCCTGATCCTACTTATTACAGGAATTTACCGAGTTATTATACTTCTCAATACACAGATTCTAACAATCCTGAAGATTATTATCCCGGAGGTGTTGGTGGAAAATATATTGGTAATGATGAAGACATAGTAAGGATAGCTGATAAAACAAGAGAAGATTTTAAAGCTAATTCTCAAATTGACTGGGATGGAATGTATACAGCTAATACAACAGCGATTACCGATGCAAATGGTAATATTATAGGACGAGCACCTTCTAAAAGTAAATATGTATTGTATGAAGACAGAACAGATGATAAACTATTTACGGCTAACAGTATTTTTCACTCACAGCTTACGGATCACTTAAGTCTTGATGGTGGAGTGACTTATAAAAACCTGAAATCTCATAACTTCCAGAATCTTCTTGATCTTCTTGGTGGAACGCATTATGATGATATAGACTCTTTTTATAGTGGTAACCAGGCACAATCTGATTTGAATAATCCAAACAGACAAGTAGGTGTTGGTGATACTTTTGGTTACAACTATAACCTTCTGGCAAATACCATTGACGCTTTTGCTCAGGGAAGATTTACATATAGCAAAGCAGATTTTTATGTTGCTGCAAACTATACCCGATCAGATTATCAAAGAGACGGATTGTACAGAAATGGTATATACGCAAACAACTCTTTTGGAAAAAGTGAAAAGGTAAACTTTGACAATTTAGGTTTTAAAGCAGGTACTAACTATAAAATAACAGGAAGACATATGCTTACCCTTAATGGTATTTATATGACCAAAGCTCCTACCCTTAGAAACACTTTTCCTAATGCAAGGCTAAACAACAGTATTGTAGACGGTTTGGATAGTGAAACCATTTATGGTGGTGATCTTAGCTACATTATTAGAGCCCCTAAATTAAAAGCAAGATTAACAGGTTTTTACTCAGAGATACAAAACGCTACAGAAACATCATTTTTCTTTGCAGAAGGTATTGTTGAAGCAGATGATTCGGCAGATTCAAATGCCTTTATCGCCGAAACAGTTACAGATATAAATAAAAGGCAAATGGGTATTGAAATGGGTATAGAATACCAGTTCACTCCTACTATTAAGGCTATGGCTTCGGCTTCATACGGTCAGTATACTTACTCAAATAATCCTACCGTAAGCATCAACAACGATGGTATCGCTGCAGATCTTATTGAAACAAATCCCGGAGATGTAAATACTTCAGTAACTAACTTTGGTCAAGCATATCTTAAAGATTATAAACTACCGGGTATGCCACAACAAGCCTACTCTTTAGGAATTGAGTACAGAGATCCTAAATTCTGGTGGATTGGTGCTAATGGAAACTATCTGGCAAGTAACTACATAGATGTATCTGCCTTATTAAGAACAGATCACTTTTTGATAAACCCTGAAACAGGCTATCAATTCGGTGAAATTACAGATACCCGCACAAGACAGTTATTAAAACAGGAAAAATTTGATGGCTTCTTTTTAGTTAACCTTACCGGTGGTAAGTCATGGAAAATAGGAAATAACACTTTTGGATTCTTCGCAAGCATCAACAACCTTTTTGATGTTTCATACAAAACAGGTGGCTTCGAACAGGCAAGAAATGCTAATTACAGACAATTAAATCAGGACGTTTCAAGCGGAACTCCTTCTTTCGGTCCTAGGTACTTTTATGGATACGGCAGGACATATTTTGTTAACCTTTATATAAATCTTTAAAAAAAATATACTATGAAAACAGTTTTTAATAAATCAGTGATTGCATTGATACTAGCATCAGGCTTACTACTGACAAGCTGTATAAATGAAGACGATTACGATACTCCTACGCTTGATTGCCCTGAAAATTATATTTCAACAACATTAGAGCCTCAACAGGTTCCCGCTCCTGCAGTAGCAGCAAAATATACAAAAGAAGATGTTATAGCTGCTTATGTAGTATCAACGGATATTGAGGGTAACTTCTTTAAATCAGTTTCACTACAAACTGCCGACGGATCATTTGGTTTTAGCGTTCCGGCTGATGTAACGTCTATCTTCAAAAGAATGGAACCGGGACGTATGGTGTATGTAAAATTAAATGATGATTTTATTTATACTGACAAAAAATTTGGTTCTCTAAGAATTGGTGCCCTGTATCAGGGAGAAGTAGGAAGGTTGGCACCTGCAGATTTCAGAGAAGTCATTGTACCTTCTTGTACTATTATTCCTGAAGACCAGTTAGTACAAAAGTTAACAATTCAGGAAGCTTTAAAAGACGCCCGAATTAATACACTTATTGAACTTCAGAATGTAGAGTTCGTTAAAGAATCTGTATACGATACTTACTATGACGCCAGCAATGCAATTGGTGGTGCTACTAACCACTATCTTGAAGACGCAACAGGAAGAAGGGTTATTTTCAGAACAAGTGAGTTTACGGCTTATGCTTCACATACTGTTCCAAAAGAATCAGGAACTGTTAGAGGTGTAATGACTAAATATAATGACGATTACCAGTTTATTGCCCGTACTGAGGCTGATATAAAACTTACAGAAGCAAGATTTGGTGAAGCTCCACCGGAACCGGGACAAAGCCAGTCTGCTCAGGTGGGTTCTGCTCTTGCTTACACTGGAAGTCTGACAGAAGGCTTTGATAGCTATGCGCTTAATGCATCTTCTTTTCCAAAATACATTACTGATTATACAGTAGGTAACAGATACTGGCAGGTTAAACAGTTCCCTGCCGGTACAGGTAACAAATATATTGAGATGACTTCGTTTTCTGGATCAAGTACTCCGGGTGTAGATTCTAAAACGTATTTCTTTGTACCTGTAGATTTTACAGCAGCAAATACATTTAGCTTTAGTAAAGAGATACGATATATGACAGGAGAAGCTTTAAAAGTATATTATATTAAAGATGCAGATTATCAGGCAGGTTTTGATATTGACGAAACTAAACTTGTAGATATCACCAGTAGCTTCACTAATTTAATTTACCCTGCAAGCGGACAATCTCAAAATTCATTTACAACAGCAGGATCTTACAGCATCCCTGCAACACTTACCGGAAATGGTTATTTTGTTTTTGAATATACCGGATCGGCTAACGTTACAACCACAATTCAGATTGATGATATAGCTATAAACTAATCCATTTAGTTAGAATTAAAAAATCCATTTTACTTAATTGTAAAATGGATTTTTTATTTAGGGTTTTAAAAGAACTTAATCTCATAAAAAAAGAGGCTGTTTTAGGCAGCCTCTTTTGCTTTAAAATAGATTTACTCCTCTTCAACGCTATTCATCGCTTTCATAAGCAACGAATAAGCATTCTTAATAACCAGCTCTGAATTTGCAGACACTTTTTCAGAACTTATTTGCTTCATACCATTTTGAACAATACCAACAGTTACCGGTATCATTTCATAGCTGTTTTCTATTTTATGTTCAAAAACATAATTTTTGCCTTGCCACTCTGTTACGGCTTCTTCAGGTACAGTCAGCGATTTTTTATTGGATATGCTAACGTCTGCATTAACAAACTGCCCGGGAAGCAATGCGCTGTCATACCTGTCCAGTTTACAAATAATCTCTGCTGCCCTGTCACCATTAAGGCTTTGGTTAATGTACATAACTTTAGCAGATAACTTATCGCTGCTTCGATCGTTTAGATACACCTCAACCTTTTGACCTGTTTTAAGATAAGGTATATCTTTTTCAAAAGCATTGAATGTTAACACAATATCCTGCACATTTATAAGTTCAAAAAGCATTTCAGTAGCTGCAATATACTTCCCTACGTTTACATTTACTTTAGACACCAAACCGTTAACCGGTGAAACGATAGATAAGGATTTAGAAATTGTTGAAGCGGTAAGCCTTGACGGATTTACCCCCAGCAACGTCAATTTTTGACTTAATGATACCATGGTAATCCTATGTGTCTCTTTTTCGGCTGTTACCTGTTCAAAAAGCTTATCACTACTGGCTTTCTTTGCATTAAGTTCTTTTTGTCTGTTATATTCCATTTCCGAGAGTCTGAACTGCTCTTTTGCAGTAAGATAATCCTGTTGCAGCTGAATGTACTGCATATCTTCAATAACTGCCAAAACCTGTCCTTTTTGAACCTGCATACCGGGCATCAGGTTTGTTTTCCTTATGTATCCGCCAAGTGGAAAAGTAACATGTACAATACTTTGGGGGGGTACGGTAACGCTACCCTGTAACTGAATGGTACCACTCAGTTCCTTCTCCAGAGGTTTTCCTGTTTCTATGCCCGCATTTTTTGCCTGTTCAGTTGTGAGTTCAACCACGTTAGCAGCAGCAGTCGCAGGTTGTTTTTCAGTACTGGTTTCAGTTTCTTTTTTTCCACATGAAAACAATGTGGTACAAGCTAATATTGATACTATATAGCGTTTCATGATATTACAAATTGTTTAAGGTTTGCAGCACGATAACTGCCTTGTTATAATTATTTACAGTATCCAGATATTCATTTTTAATGGTAATGGCCTGATTTACCACCAGTACCCATTGCAGATAATCGATATCACCATTAGTAAACTGGCTATTTGCAGCATCTATAATAGTTTGTGCATTAGCCAGGCCGTCAGTTTCATAGTAATGCAAACTCTCCCTGAATTTTACAACCTCTTTATGAGCGTTGACCAATTGGGTAGTCAGTTCTGTTTTTACAGCTTCGTTTTGCGATTCCATATTTTGCCACTCGGCTTTAGCCGCTTTGTTTTTCGCCGACTGGCTACCAAAGAACAGCGGTATGCTAAGTCCCGCTGTAACATAACTAAATCGGTTTCCTGGTCCATAATAGCTGTCATTACCCGCCTTGTCAGTCTGATAACCTGTAATGCTCAGGTTATTATAACCAAGAGTAATATCCGGAAGCATACGTGCACGTTCAGACTTCCATCTCCATTTAGCAGCTTCTGCCTCCGACCGGGATAATTTAGACAACGGAAGATTACCGGCATCTGCCATTTCCAATGGAATTGCGAACTGAATTTTTATACTGTCTGTTTGAGGTGTATACACAAGGCTGTCCTGAAGAATAGTATTAAATGATCTTGAAGCGATTTCAATATCCTGCCTGATCATATTGAGCTGGTTTGTATAAAACTGCCTTGCCGATTGTGACGCACTTTTTTCCAATACATTGGTCTCCCCTACTTTAAACCTTAATTGGGACTTTTCCTCCATAAGACGGTAAACGCTGTCGGCATAGTGCAATAATTCCTTTTTGCTTTCAAGCCACACCAATTCATAAAACAAGGTTCTTACATTAGCTTTCACTTCTTGCAAAGTAAGCTGTGATTGTGCCTGGGCTGCATTATAATTTTCGGTAAGTGCTTTCTTTTGCCTTGAATACACTGTGGGAAAATTAAAACTCTGAATTATACTAAAACGGGTATCATTCATACGGCTGTTAAACTGTCCATAATCACCATCTATAACTGTTTTAGGGATATCATAGCCTGATTTAGACCTGTACTCCTGAGAGCGTTCGTTATGCTTTGCCGCCTGTAAACGTTTATTGTTTTTTGTGGCAATTTCTTCAGCCTTTATTAAAGGCACTTTAACAGGTTCCTGGGCTTTAACGCCAAATACTGTAAAAAGTGTGATAAGCAAAACCGTGGCTTTATTTTGCGTTTTATTTTTCATCTTTTTTCTGAATATTTTAGCATGGTAGGTCATAAGATAAATGGCCGGCAGTACAAAAAGAGTAAGCAGGGTTGCTGTAACAAGACCTCCTATAACTACAGTTGCCAACGGTCGTTGTACCTCTGCTCCTGCACCATTGCTTAATGCCATTGGCAGGAAACCTAATGATGCAACGGCCGCAGTCATCAGTACCGGGCGAAGCCTGTTTTTTGTACCGGTAAGTATTATATCTGAAGGATTGGTAATTTCTCCCTGTTTCTGGATACGGTTGAATTCTGATATCAAAACAATTCCGTTAAGTACTGCGACTCCAAACAATGCTATAAAACCAACTCCTGCCGAAATACTGAAAGGCATATCCCTAAGGGTAAGGGCAAAAACACCACCAATAGCCGAAAGTGGAATTGCAGTAAAAATGATGATACCTTCTTTAAATGACCTGAAGGCAAAATACAACAGTGCAAAAATCATTAGTAAAGCTGCCGGAACTGCTACCCCCAACCTGCTTTTTGCCTGTTGCAGGTTTTCAAATGCCCCTCCATAGGTTACATAATACCCGGGATCGAATTTGATTTCAGCATTTACCTTTTTTTGAAGCTCATCTACAATGCTCTGAACATCACGTCCTCTAACATTAAATCCTATTATTATTCTTCGTTTAGCATCTTCACGCTGAATCTGGTTTGGCCCTTCTACCTCATTTACTGAAGCAACCTGATACAATGGTATTTGCGCACCTGATGGCGTTGCAACCAATAAATTGCGTACATCATTGATATCTTTCCTTCCGCTGTTCCCTATACGAACTACAAGATCAAACCGTTTTTCACCTTCATAAATATTACCGGCTACTGCACCTGCAAAAGCTGCATTTACAGTACGATTTATGTCCTCTACATACAAACCGTACTTAGCCATTTCTGCCCAATTATAGTCTATAACAATTTGAGGCATACCGGTTACTTTTTCTACATATAGGTCTGCAGTTCCTTTTACAGTTCTGCTTATAGCCCCTAACTGCTCTGAATATTTTGCAAGCTTGTCTAAATCTTCTCCGTATATTTTACAAACCACATCCTGTTTAGCTCCGGTCATCAGCTCATTAAACCGCATCTGAACCGGATACTGAAAACCGGTTGAAACTCCCGGGGCAACATTTTGTATGGTTTCACCCATCTTTTCTGCCAGCTCAGGAAATGACGAGGCGCTTATCCACTCTGATTTGTCTTTAAGCACAATAATCACATCCCCTCCTTCAATCGGCATTGGATCGGTAGGAATTTCGGCACTTCCTATCCTTGAAACAACCTGTTTTACTTCAGGATATTTCTTTTTAAGTTCGGCAGAAATCTTTACAATAGTTTCAGTTGTAGTGGTAAGGTTTGTTCCTAAAAGCAAACGGGTTTCTACAGCAAAATCTCCTTCTTCAAGTTGAGGAATGAATTCGCCTCCCATCCTGCTAAAAAGAAACAGTGCCAAAGCAAACAATACAACTGCAGTGGCAACTACTGTCTTACGAATCTTTAAGGCTTTAACCAGCCAGCCTTCATACCAGCCCTCTAGCTTTGCCATAACCCTGTCGGACAAGTTAGGTTTGTGACTGATTTTTTTACTGATAAAAAGGGCACTAACCATAGGTACATAGGTTAACGACAATATAAAAGCTCCTAAAATGGCAAATGCAACCGTTTGAGCCATAGGTTTAAACATTTTACCTTCTATACCTTGTAATGATAATATAGGCAGGTAAACAATAAGGATGATTATTTGTCCAAAAACAGCAGCATTCATCATTCGCGCAGCCGATCCGGTAACTTCTTTATCCATATCTTCCTGAGATATGCTATTTACTGATTTATATTTCTTTGCTGAATGAAGGTGATGTAAAATAGCTTCAACTATAATTACGGCTCCATCTACAATAAGTCCGAAATCAAGTGCTCCAAGGCTCATCAGGTTACCACTCACTCCAAAAGTGTTCATCATGATAATGGCAAAAAGCATAGACAAAGGTATTACTGATGCTACTATAAATCCTGCTCTTAAGTTACCCAGGAAAAGCACCAGTACCAGTACTACTATCAAGGCACCTTCAACAAGATTCTTTTCTACAGTGCCAATGGCATTATCAACCATTTTGGTACGGTCAAGAAAAGGTTCAATCTTTAAGCCCTCCGGAAGTATCTTTTCAACCTCAGCTACTTTTTTCTTAACGCTAACGATTACATTGTTGGCATTTTCTCCTTTAAGCATCATCACGATACCACCTACGGCTTCACCGGTTTCATTGGTAAGCGCACCATAACGAATTGCCGAAGACAGTTTTACCTCAGCAATATTTTTTATAAGCACCGGTGTGCCTGCCATGGTAGATTTTACAACTATATTCTCTACATCCTGCATGCTTTTGGCAAGACCAACACTTCGAATGTAAGATACTGTAGGCCCTTTTTCTATATAGGCTCCACCAGTATTTTGATTGCTTCGGCTAAGTGCTGTAAATACATCGCTTATGGTTAAGTTTTGTGCTTTTAATTTAGCCGGATTAACAGCTACTTCATATTGCTTTAACTTTCCTCCAAAAGTAGACACATCGGCTATACCGGGAGTTCCCAGCAATTGCCTTCTGACTGTCCAGTCCTGTATGGTTCGTAAATCTTCTAATGAGAATTTGTTTTCATAGCCCGGCTGTGGTTTTAGCACATACTGGTATATTTCGCCAAGACCTGTAGTTACAGGTCCCATTTCGGGCGTATTGGCATTCTCATCAATCTCAACTTTCTGAAGTCTTTCTGCTACCTGCTGACGAGCCCAGTATACATCAGTATCATCTTCAAAAACTATGGTCACTACTGATAGCCCAAAACGCGAAATACTCCGGCTTTCTTTAAGTTGAGGAATGTTACTTATCGCCTGTTCTATTGGAAAAGTTATCAGGCGCTCTACATCTTCAGCACCCAATGAAGGCGCAGTAGTTATAATCTGTACCTGATTGTTAGTGATGTCAGGTACGGCATCAATAGGTAAACGGCTTACTTCATACACCCCGTAGACAATCCACAGCAATGTGAAGACACCAATTGCCAGTTTATTCTTAACTGAAAATTGAATTATTTTATTAAGCATAATATCGTATTGGAAATAAATAATATACATACCCACCGACACTAAAGTGCCTGAGCATTATTTTAAAATCCGGAAAAAGATATTAGGCAATAGGAGGCCTGAACAAAGCTCCTAAATGAGGATTGTGAAGAAAATTATTTTTGTAATGATTCTCTACCTGAGAATCTATTGGTGTAATTCTGACCGAAGAAGAATAGAAACGATTTGGTAAAAACACAAAATGTGTTACATCATGATGATCTAGTTTTTTATAAGGCAACTGCATATCACGGTCTTCATCATTATCTTTTGTGTTCCTGCTTCCATAATGTTGAGCAAGGAATTCACCAAAACCAATATCTGCGTTTCGTTGCTGATGTTCCATAAAATGCTGCACCAGCACAGGAACCTTTAATAGCTCTTCAAAAAAAGAGGTATTAAGGTTAACCAGGAAAATCAGTATGTAAACACAAAGCTTTTTCACGATGGCAAAGGTATAACAGCCTGCATAAACTCACAATGGTTTTACTGTTAATTATAGGTTAGTAATAATACGCAATTTGCTCTCTAAATCTGGAAACAATTAGGAATCTCAAAATTTTAAAACCGTTTTAATTTCATGCAGCAATCATGTTGACGGCTTTCAATTAAACGTTACCTGATATTTATCATTTTTTTACAATGCTCTCTATGATACTTTTGATATTGAAAAATCAAATTATATGGAAACATCAATAGTACAAAAATATAATGTTCCCGGTCCAAGGTATACCAGTTATCCTACTGTACCTTATTGGGATAATGGAAACTTTTCGGAACAGATTTGGAAAGAAAGCGCTATACGTTCCTTTAAAGAAAGTAACGCCAAAGAAGGTATAAGCTTATATATTCACCTTCCATTTTGTGAAAGCATGTGTACCTTTTGCGGCTGCAACAAGCGAATTACAAAAAGACACGAAACTGAGATACCTTACATAAATGCGATTCTTAAAGAATGGGCAATGTACAGAAGCCTGTTTAAAACAAGACCGCTCATAAAAGAATTACATCTTGGCGGAGGAACACCAACTTTTTTTAGCCCCGAAAATCTAAAAAAACTAATAAACGGCATATTTGAGCTTGCAATAGCTGCTCCCGGATATGAATTTAGTTTTGAGGGACACCCCAACAATACTACAAGAGAACATTTGCAGGTACTCTATAATCTTGGATTCAGGCGTGTGAGTTTTGGTGTGCAGGATTATGATGAAACCGTGCAAAAAGCTATTAACAGAATACAACCTTACAGCAATGTGGCCAATGTTACCTTAATGGCAAGGGAAATTGGCTATACATCCATTAGTCATGATCTGGTGTTTGGACTTCCATTCCAGACTATTGAAACTATGGTAGATACCATTGAAAAAACCAAAGCGCTGGAACCTGATCGTATCGCCTTTTACAGTTATGCACACACTCCATGGATGAAAGGTAATGGACAACGTGGTTATGACGAAAATAACCTTCCAAAGGATGAAGAAAAAAGAAGGTTGTATGAAATTGGAAAAATGATTCTGAATAAAGAGGGATACCATGAGTTAGGAATGGATCATTTTGCATTAAAAAGCGACAGCCTTTACCAATCATACCAACAAGGTAGCATGCACCGCAATTTTATGGGATATAGTTCCTCAAAAACACAACTAATGATTGGATTGGGGGTTTCTGCAATAAGTGATAGCTGGTATGGGTTTGCACAAAACGAAAAAAATCTTGAAGATTACTATATGAGAATTGAAGATAATGAGCTTCCGGTATACAGAGGCCATGTTCTCACTGCAGAAGATCTCATTATACGCAAACACATACTTAACCTGATGTGTAATTTTGAGACATCCTGGTGCAATGAAAATGAATTTTTGCCGGACTTACTGGAAATTGTACTGAGTCTGGAAGAAATGAAAAATGACGAGCTTATTGAGTTCAGTAAAGACCACATTAAGGTTACTGAAAAAGGAAAACCTTATGTAAGGAACATCTGTATGGCATTTGACCTAAGAATGCGGAGAAAATTACCCAATACCCAATTATTCTCCATGGTGATATAAAAAAATCCTCCTTTAAAAAGGAGGATTTTTTTATTTGCAAACAGAGCCCTGTTGTACAAAAAGACTGAAATCGGATGGTGATATGTAAGGAATACCTAATCCGAGACCACGAACAATAAATAACATTCCCATAAATACCATAGCATAAGGAACCAGCTTATTTAATGTGTTTCGCTGTTTAGGAGTAAACATACCGCCTGCAAAAACAACAATACTCATTAACGGTATGGTTCCTATTCCATATAAGATCATGTAAAGTACACCATAGCTAACATCCTGCATTGCTATAGCACCAAACAATGCTGCATATACAAGACCGCAGGGTAATAATCCGTTGAGCAGGCCAATCATAAAAAAGGTTTTATTATTTCGTTGCTTCAGCCTGCTGCCAAGGCCGGTTTTAATTTTCGAGATAATTCGGTAAACCGGTTTGGAAAAATTATACTGCGCAAACTTATTTTCCGGTATCATCACTATGATAATAATCACAATACCTGCTATGATAGATAACTGCTGCTGAATCCCGGCAAGGCTTAAAACCTTTCCGGCAATCCCGAAAAAGGCACCTAATATTCCATAAGAGAACAGCCTGCCTGTATGATACAATAAAAGCTGTAATACTCTCTTGGCCTCATTATTCCTGTCAAGCGGCAGCATCATGGCAATAGGGCCACACATACCTATACAATGGAGGCTGGATAATAAACCTAATATAAGTGCTGAAAAAAGCATCTGTATTAATTTAGTAAATGACAGGCATATATAAAATATCTGCCTGTCATTATCTTTAATTTGAAATCTATTCCAGGTTAAGCATCTGTTTATTCAGATAGCTTTTACCGTGATATTGCCAATCGGTAATAATGTCCCAGCGGCCGCCTGCCAAATCACTTTTAGGTATGAGCAGATGATTAGACGTGGATAATGCTATCTGGAGTTCATTATCCAACTTTTGGTCAGACGGCCTGTATAGGGACACTTTTCCTTTTATATCGTTTGGAGTAAAATCTTCAGGAAAGGTTATCAATATACCTTCCTCAGTATCTTCAATTTTTACTTTTTGATCAAGTTGTGCTGCATTGGCTTCTTTATTCAGCACATCTTGTAATATTCTTTCCTGTTTGTAGTAATCTTCCACAACCAGTTCGTTGTCATATTTTGAATCGCTTTGCACCCTGAATACAAAAAAGAGTATAAAACTCATAAACAGTACAAATGCTATAACTATTCCCGTTCCCCAATTTATTTTCATAATCTTAGTTTTTAATTAAAAGTACGCGGACCTAAAAAATTTGTAGCTTCAGTATCGAGTAATTTATCGCCTGAATACACTTCGAGAATCACCCGTGTTTTATCTCCATCAAGAAAAGCCGGATTAATCTCTATAAACAGTGTTCCCTGCACCATTTGCTCCCTGGCTATAGAAAAACTGGTTTTCCCTACCGTTCTCACACTACCTTTAGGCGACCTGATCCTGAAACTTACGTTTTTAAAATCTTTAGCTGTCTTGTTTACAATCTTATAAGTATATACATTGCTGATATTTTCTCCTTTATGCTCATAGAGCTGTCCCGGCAACCTCAACACGGTAGCTTCTACCTCATTCCTAAGGAAAAGCATCCCAATAAAAATCCCAATAAGAATAGCCAATACTGCAGTATAACCTTTCATTCGTGTAGTGAAAACAAATTTCTCTTTCTTTGTTATTTCATCTTCACTTGCATATCGTATAAGCCCCTGTGGAAAACCCACCTTGTCCATTACGGTATTGCATTCATCTATACAGGCTGTACAGTTAATACATTCCAGCTGAGTACCGTTCCTAATATCAATTCCGGTAGGGCAAACATTCACGCAAAGCTTACAATCTATGCAATCTCCCTTGCCAACTACATCACGGTTTTCATTCTTAACAACTTTACCACGGCCGTTCTCTCCTTCTCCTCTTTTATGGTCATAGGCAACTATAATAGATTTATTATCCAATAATACTCCCTGCAACCTTCCATAAGGACAGGCAATGATGCAAACCTGCTCTCTGAACCATATATAGATAAAATAGAATACAGCCGTAAAAATGAGCAGTGCTACCAGCGTACCAATATTATTTTGTGGTCCTTCCGTTACCATTTGCACCAGCTTTTCACTTCCGGTCAGATAGGCCAGGAAGACATTGGCAATCATGAAAGAAATGATAAAAAACACGAACCACTTTAAGGCTTTCTTCCTTATTTTTTCACCATTCCATTCCTGTTTATCCAGTTTCATCTGCGCATTCCTGTCGCCTTCAATCCAGTATTCAATACGCCTGAAAACCATTTCCATAAAAATAGTTTGTGGACATATCCATCCGCAAAAAATACGGCCAAACACCACTGTAAACAGAGCTACGAAGATTACACCTATAATCATCGAGATAACAAACAAATGGAAATCCTGGGGCCAGAAAGGAAATCCAAAAATGTTGAATCTCCTTTCGATTACATTAAATAATAAGAACTGATTTCCGTTGATTTTTACAAACGGTGCCAGGAAAAGGAAGGCTAATAAAAAGTAGCTTACCCACTTCCTGTACTCATATAATTTTCCTGAAGGTTTTTTGGGATAAACCCAAACCCTTTTACCTTCGTCATTAACCGTGCCCAGTCTGTCGCGGAAATCGTCATTCTGTGCTATACTCATAATTTGCTCTTGTTATTTAGCAGGTGTTTCTGCCTTTTCTTCCCATAAATCCCCGTCAGGTGCTTTTGGATCTTTAGGGTTTGACCCCTGAAGCGATAGCACATAACTTGCAACCAGTTGTATTTCGGATGGTTTTAGCGTTCCTTTCCAGGCCACCATACCTTTACCATCACGACCACCTTCGGTTATAGTATGGAATACATTTTTAATTCCTCCTCCAAGTATCCAGTATTTATCGGTAAGATTAGGTCCAATCGCTCCACCGGCATCTGGTCTGTGGCAAGCTACACAGTTTGTCTCAAAGATTTTTTTACCCGTAGCTATATCACCGGCATCAGTAAGTAACGTTACAGAGTTGGCATCAATAAGATCTTTTGCTGTTTTCTTATATTCTTCAACTGCCAGCTTAGCTTCGGCCATTTCTGTTTTAAACTCTGCTGCCTGATCTTCACCATCAAAAATATGGTAACGTACAAGGTATACTACTCCAAAAAATATGGTAACGTAGAAAAGGTTAACCCACCACGGAGGAAGAACATTATCAAGCTCCTGAATACCATCGTAGTCATGATGTAACAGGATTGAGCTTTCCTCTTCAATTGGTTTGGATTTTACAAACCATCCCTTTATTTTTTTGTAAAGAGCAGTATCAGTAAAAGCAATAGCCTCTTCTTGTGCCTTTTTGGCTTTCTCCTCCTCAGTCAACAGATTGTAATTTAGTCTCTCGAAAGCAGCATAAACAATCTCAAGCGTTATCTGAAAAAAGAGAAATGTTGCAAGAAATATAGATACCTCAGGATATTTTAGAAAAGCAGGTCTGTCACCACTGTCTATAAAAAACTCCAAAGCCATGAATACAAGTGCAAAAATCAGCGGAAGCCTTACATAAACCGGAAAAAACTTTTTCATATCGTTCTTAGTTTATAGTGTTATTTTGATCATCCCCATCAAAAGGAATATTACTCAATTCGGTTATCTTCTCTTTTTTATATGTAAATACCCAGGTATAAAGCACTATAAAGAAAAGAAAGAAGATAAGCAGTGATATGATTGGAAAGACCTCTACTCCCGAGATACTTTCCAGATTATGTTTTACAAACTTTAGCATGGCTTCTTATTTTTGAGTATTATCAGCAGTTGTTTTAATTTTTATATCGGTTCCCAAACGTTGCAGGTAAGCAATTAAAGCTATAATTTCCCTGTCTTTCATTTCGATAAATTGTTCACCTCTGGCTACGGCAGCTTTTTTGCTTTCTTCGTAGCTTTTCACAAAATCAGGATCCGTATGAAGGCTCTTTTCAATTTTAGCAGCTTGCTCTTTTACTAATAGAGGAGCTTTTGCAATCTCTTCCTCAGTATAAGGCACTCCAAGCTTAACCATTACCTCCATTTTCTTTTGAGTTTCGCTGTAATCCATAGGCTTATTATCAAACAACCATTTATACGATGGCATTATTGAACCTGCCGATGTACTTTGCGGATCCCACATGTGGTTAAAGTGCCAGTTATCGCTATACTTGCCACCTACCCTCATCAGGTCGGGACCTGTACGCTTAGAACCCCATAAGAACGGGTGATCGTACACATATTCACCGGATTTTGAATATTCACCATAACGCTCTACTTCTGATCTGAACGGACGTATCATTTGTGAGTGACAGCTAACACATCCCTCACGGATATATAGGTCACGCCCTTCAAGTTCCAGTGGTGTATAAGGTTTTACAGTACTAATTGTTGGTATGTTAGATTTTACCATTATGGTAGGCACAATCTGTATAACGCCTCCTATCAAAATCGCAACCGTAGCAAGTAATGCGAGCTGAATAGGCCTTCTTTCTAACCAAGGGTGGAATTTCTCGCCCTTCATTCTTTTTGTTGTAATTCTTTCCAGAGCAGGTGCCTCTGCAGCTTCATCTTCAATCTTTTGACCTTGTCTGATAGTCTGGATAATATTATATACCAATACCAGCATACCTATTACAAACAGAGTACCACCTATAGCCCTCATCCAGTACATCGGCATAATCTCTTTTACTGTCTCAAGGAAGTTACCGTATTTAAGTGTTCCATCAGGGTTAAACTGTTTCCACATCGAAGCCTGAGTGAAACCGGCAACATATAGTGGTAGCGCATATAATATAATACCCAGTGTACCTATCCAGAAATGGAAGTTGGCAAGCTTAACAGAGTATAATTTGGTTTTGGTCATTCTTGGTACCAGCCAGTAGATAAGGGCAAAGGTTAAGAATCCGTTCCATGCAAGGGCACCAACGTGTACGTGAGCTACGATCCAGTCAGTAAAGTGAGCAATTGCATTTACATTTTTAAGCGATAGCATAGGCCCTTCAAACGTTGCCATACCATAACCTGTAATCGCCACTACAAAGAATTTAAGAACAGGCTCTGTACGTACTTTATCCCAGGCTCCTCTAAGAGTAAGTAGTCCGTTAATCATACCACCCCATGATGGTGCAATAAGCATGATTGAGAAAACAACACCTAAATTTTGAGCCCAGTCAGGCAAAGCTGAATATAACAAGTGGTGCGGACCTGCCCATATGTAGATAAAAATCAGTGACCAAAAGTGAATAATTGATAATCTGTATGAATACACCGGTCTGTTAGCCGCTTTTGGCAAAAAGTAATACATAAGCCCAAGGAAAGGTGTAGTAAGAAAGAATGCCACAGCATTATGACCATACCACCATTGCACCAACGCATCCTGTACACCGGCATATACCGAGTAACTTTTCAGTGCTCCCACAGGAAGTGCAAGACTGTTAAAGATATGCAGAACTGCAACTGTTATAAATGTAGCCAGGTAAAACCAAATTGCTACATACAGGTGGCGTTCCCTCCTTCTCAGGATAGTACCAATCATATTAATTCCAAACACTACCCATACCACAGCAATAGCAATATCTATAGGCCATTCCAGCTCAGCATATTCCTTTGAAGAAGTATAACCTAAAGGAAGCGAAATGGCTGCTGCAACAATAATGAGCTGCCAACCCCAAAAGTTAATGTTACTTAAGAGGTCACTATACATTCTGGTTTTAAGCAACCTTTGTAAAGAATAATAGATACCGGCAAAGGTAGCATTACCCACAAAGGCAAAAATTACCGCGTTGGTATGCAAAGGTCTTAATCGTCCGTAGCTAAGCCACGAGATACCTTCGGTAAGATTGGGAAACATATACATTGAGGCAATCAAAAGGCCTACAAGCATCCCTACAACGCCAAATACAATACAGGCATAGAGGAACTTTTTGACTATCTTATTGTCATAATAAAATTGTTGCACTTCCATAGTTAATTTGAGTTATCGTTTTTGCTTTGGTTTTTTGTTAGTTCATCATCAAAAAGCATCCGTACGGATGGGGTGTAATCGTCGTCATATTGCCCACTCTTTACAGCTTTTACAAAGGCTATAAAAAAGGAAATAGCAACCACGATACTAATGGAAATTAATAAATAGATTACGCTCATACCTCTAAAATTTATGTTAACAAAGCTATTGTAGCCCGGTTTCTAAAAACATGATATTTGTCATAAACAGCCATTATTACTAGTATTTTTTAGTGTCTTTTTGCATAATAATTACTCATAATGGTTACAAAACTTATAATAGTTACTGTACTTAATGGCATAATAATAGCCGCTGTTAACGGAAATAGTTTTCCGGTCACTGCAAATGAAAGTCCCACAACATTATACAGTAGCGATAATGTAAAGCTCATCTTAATGGTTTTGATTGTGTTTTTAGACAGCTTCATGAAAGAACTGATCTTAGTGAATTGCGAAGCGTCAAGTATACCGTCGCATGCGGGCGAAAACACATTTACATTTTCAGATATCGCTATCCCCACATTACTTTGAGCCAATGCACCTGCATCATTTAGCCCATCCCCTATCATCATTACATTATGCCCCTGCTTTTGGAGGTTCTCTATAAACTGGAGTTTTTGCTCCGGCTTCTGATTAAAAATAAGCTGGGTATCGGCCGGCAAAAGATTAGACAAAGCTTCTCTTTCTCCCTCATTGTCTCCTGACAGAACCTTAAGACTGTATTTGCCTTTCAACTGATGAAACAAAGCAGAAAGTCCGTTTCGGTAACTATTGGTAAATACATATCGGCCTATACAATTCCTGTTTATTGATATGTATACCAACGTTTGTGAAGAAACTTCTGTATCATTCCCAACAAAAGTCGCAGAGCCTATTCTTATAAAGAATCCATTTATGATACCTTCTATGCCCTGCCCGGTTATCTCCCTGAAATCCTCTACAGGCAATAAGTTCGCTTGTGGTAAGTAATCATACAATCGTCGGCTCAATGGATGGTTTGAAGCCCTAAGCAAGGACTTAATAAAAGTTGACTGTTTATGATCGGGTTCTTCACCTTCAAAATAAATTTCTGATTTTTTATTTGTGGTTATGGTACCGGTTTTGTCAAAAACTATCGTATCTATTTTTGCCATCTGTTCTATAACAGTTGCATTTTTAAGATAGAGTTTTCGGTTACCCATTATTCGGAGTACATTACCCAATGTAAAAGGTGCGCTAAGCGCCAATGCACAAGGGCAGGCCACTATTAGTACCGCAGTAAACACATTAAATGCCGTGGTAACATCTATAAAGATCCAGACAGAGAACGATACTATAGCAATAAGTAATAGAATTGGCGTAAAATAACGGCTTATGGTATCGGTTAGTGTTTTATAATTATTAGCATCTTTTTTTGTAAAAACATCATTACTCCATAGTTGTGTAAGGTAGCTTTGGGAGACTGAACTAAGCACTTCCATCTCTATAACCTCTTTCATCTGCCTTCCCCCGGCAAAAAGCTTATCGCCTGATTGTTTTTCTATAAGCGCCTCTTCTCCGGTAACAAAACTGTAATCAATTGCTGTATTTTTACTGATAAGAATTCCATCTACAGGAATTAACTCCTGATTACGGATCAAAAGCCTGTCACCCTGCACTATATCATAAACAGGTACCGATACTTCGGCTCCTCCAGGTAAAATCTTTGTTACTGCGATTGGGAAATATGATTTGAAATCACGCTCAAAGGATAGGAAATTATAAGTTTTCTGCTGAAATAATTTTCCTAACAACATAAAGAATACCAGTCCTGTAAGAGAGTCAAAAAATCCCTGACCCAGATCAAAAACAATGTCTACTGTGCTACGAACAAACATCACCACAAGGCCAAGAGCAATTGGCACGTCAATGTTAAGCATTCGGGAACGCAGGCTTTTCCACGCCGAAATGTAATAGCCACTCGCAGCATAAAAGAAAGAAGGTAGTGATAACGCAAAAATCAGCCATCTGAAAAATCCTCTGTAGTTATCAAGCCAGTACTCCTCTACCTCAAAATATTCGGGGAAGGAAAGCAACATGACATTACCAAAGCAAAAGAAGGCTACACCCAATTTATAAATAAGGTCTCGGTCTACCTTTTTTTTAGTTGCCTCATAATTTTCCAGACTTATATAAGGCTCATAACCAATTTTACATAACAGCTCAACAATTTGTTTGAGTGAAATATCATCCGGATTATAAACTATGCGAACTTTTTTCTCATGGAAGTTTACCTGGGAGTTACGTATATTAACATTCAGTCTGTTAAGATTCTCCAGTATCCATATACAAGAACTGCAATGTATATGGGGTATGTATAATGATGCTATTGCAGTACCTGATTCTTCAAATTCAAGCAGTCTTTTTACAATATCATCATTATCAAGAAAGTCATACCTCCCGTTAATATCAAGGGGCGTTGCTCCGGGATTACTTTCAAACGCGTAATAATCCGTTAGCCCATTAAGACTGAATATTTCATATACGGTTTTACAACCGTTACAACAAAACGATTTATCATCAAAAATGATCTCATCTTTTTTTATAACGTCTAATCCGCAATGAAAACAATGTTTAGTTTCCATATTTTTTGCTCATTTACCTACAGCAAAATTCAGAATCCGTTAAATAAAAAAATATGATATTTATCATCTGATGAATTTAATATCTTTGTAATCATAAAATCCCTACAGGATGAGTAAATGTGAACAATGTATCGTTCGTGAATTCAGTTCCTTAAAAGCACTGAATAAAGAAGAGATACTCAGAATAGCTGATTGCAAATCGTCGTATACCATTAAAAAAGGAGAGCCCATTTTTTCTGAAGGAGAAAATGTAAATGGTATCTTTTGCATAAAAGATGGTGTTTGTAAAATGACCAAACTTAGCGCAAACGGTAATGAACAAATCCTAAAACTTATTACTAAAGGAGAATTGCTTGGGCAGCGATCTATGATAAGCGACGAACCTGTAAATCTTAGTGCTGTTGCACTTGAAGACATGGAGGTATGCTTTATACCTAAAAATGAAGTAATGCGCTTTTTTAACCAAAACAACCAGTTTTCCATGAATGTGCTGAAAAACATTTGTGGCGATCTTAAAGAAGCCGATGACCATCTAGTAGCTATGGCACAAAAACCGGTTAAGCAGCGCCTTGCAGAAACACTGATTTATCTTTTTGATTCGTTTGGAACAAATCCTGATAAAAGCCTGAATATAAAATTATCGCGTGAAGAAATAGCGAGTATGGTGGGTACTGCTACCGAAAGTTGTATAAGATTATTGTCTGATTTTAATAAACAGGGAGTAATACAACTGTCCGGTAAAAAAATCATTATACCGGACAGAGATAAACTATCAAAACTTACGCAATAATTACTTTAAAACTTCGGCATCAGACAGATTAACAATTGTTATTCTTTGCCTGAAGAGTTTAAGATTTTCTAAAATGTCGTTTTTAGCCGACTCAAAAAAGCAGGATGCTTTAAAAACATCCTCATAATAAAGGACTCCCTGCAACAGGTTACTTTTAAACAGTTCCCATTTTTTTATGAGAGCCGGTGTAAGCTGTTCTCTTACTTCAGCGATATTATTTTCAAGATACTCAACATATAAGCCTAATTCTTTTACAAACACATTAGGCCTGTACTCCTGAGATAGTATAGACTGATAGCCATAAATATGGCGGACCATATCCTTTAAAGAGACTTCTTTGTCAAAATAGGCCATATTAGGCCCCGGACAAACAACTACCCCCTGAGCTTCGCCTTTAATCGGAATATCATTTTCCAGATAAGCAGGATTAGCAAGACCTACACAAAGGCAGGACTTCACAGTAACGGATGTGGCAGTTTTTTCAAATTCGACAGATGATAAATTACAAGTAGTTTCCTGAAGTTCTTCCAGTTTGAGCTGCTGGTACTTTCGCGATGCCGTACAAATTCCTTTTTCGTCATACTCTTTGCTCAATGCCAATAGCTTTTTAGGACATGAACTCCCTGCTTTATTCTGAAGAATCCTATGCGTTTTAATGTATTCATTCGTAGTACCTACTAACGTATTGAAAGGTACTCCTAATGGCGAAATATCACTACGGTAAAAATCTTTTTCCTTCGCATTGGCTAATAGCATACGGGTAGCTTTATCGGTTGTTGTTGCTTCGGGCACCAATAAAAAAGGTGATCCCCAGCCTACAGAATCCATTTCATAATAATTTAATAGAAAGTCGTGCTCCTCAGCTGTACCTACCCCACCCTGAACGGTAAATTTAACCTCAAAAGGTGACTCAAAAATATTCTTTCCTTTTAATGAAAGTGCTTTTTGAAGTAAACCATCTGTAGTATTTATAAGTTCCTGCTTTCGGTCTTTAAATTCCTGCATTATGGGACCGAGAAGTAATCCATCGGTTGCAAAGGCATGCCCTCCACAATTAAGTCCTGATTCTATTCTATACTCCGATACCCATATTCCTTTTTTTGCTAAAAAGCTTCCCTGGATCATTGCCGACCTGAAATCACTTACTTTCAAAGTAACTTTCTTTTTAAGTAAACCACTATCGTCCGGTAAAAAATCGTCAAATTCAGCTATATAACTGAACAATGAAGGATTCATCCCGGCAGATAATACAAGCGAGGAGCTAAGATTACTGTTGGCAAAGCCTCTTAATGCAGAATGTGCATCATTGTAAATGTTAGGTAACGAATCGTTTTTATCATAATTGGTCTTATCAACCTTTGTCATGATATTTACATCTATAGCTCCCGGAAATAAATTTTCGCTCAGATACTTTAGTATATCGGATGATTCGCTAAACTGGTTTGAAAGATAAGCCTCAAGGTTTTTCTTAACCGATGAAATTTTTGGAAGCATTGCAACAAAATCATTCAGGGCTTTTTTGTTCGTTGCAAGTTCATCACAAAACGAATTAAATTTTTTCTTCACAATCGTATCTACAAGATTGAGATAAGATGTAATGCGTTTCGCTCTGTAATCGTAGGTTTTTTGAGTAATTTCCTTATATGGCAGTTCAAAATTCCTGCTGTAAAAAGCATTCATTTTTTCTATCAGTTCGTCGTCCACTATTGAAATAACAGAGTCTATTCCAAACCTGGAAACTTTAATCGGACTATCAATAGTATATGCCAGCCCCATTACAGGAATGTGAAAATTATGTAATTGTTGTTTTATCATTATGTCCTAATTAAGAATAATCAGCAAATATGATAATTGGCAATATTTTAAAAACTGACGGATATCATGTATTAGTTCTAATATTTTGATATTACATCAAATTTAATGACTAACAAAATACAATAATAGGGAAGTCTGTATAAAACAAAACAGCTCAGAAATACCTGAGCTGTTTTGTTTTATTCTATAGTTTTAAATTTCTTCATCTCCTCCATTGGTTCTATACCACCATATTCTTTCCATACAGCCGGATCATAACTGCTAAGTTGCATGTACTCAAAATCAGAATCTGTAACCTTATCAAAATCAGCTTCAGTTATCTCTTCCTGAGCCATCATAAAATACTCTTCCTTTTCTTCTACATTAGCTTCGACTTTCAAATTAAATGCAACATAATGCTTATCTTCTTCCGCAATCTCCAAAAATTTCAAAGGCCTGTTTACATATACGTATTGTCCTGTTGTAACTGAACCATATTGCAGGTTATATCCTTCTCCTGATTTCTTTTCTTTAAATATTAGCGTTCCTCTACTAAGGTTTTCAGATTGTTTTACACCAAACAGAAATTTTAAATTTACCCCACCCAGTTTTTTACCTTCCCCAAGAGTATAATCTGACCTTAGTACTGCATAATCCTTTTCGGAAACATAAAGCGTTCCTGTATATTTCCCTTTTCGCTTTTTTGGACTGAATTTTATGATGTAAACGGATGTATTATTTTCTGATTGGGTTGTACCTGCAAATGAATAATCATAGAGTTCCTGTAGTGTAATAAAATCAAACTTTGTACTTTGCAAATTACTTCCATTTACAAAAGAAGTCACTTTATTTTTTGCCAAATTCAGCTTTTTCTTTACAGCATCTTCCTGAATAGTATTCACACGATATTTTTTACTTTCATAAAAAGCACCATTAGCAATAACAGTATCTCTTGTTCCTAACAGTCCGCTTTTAATACGGTAATATTTATGCGGATCTAAATGCTTAAACAATATACCTGATGCCATTTTTTCCATTTCATTAAGATCTACCCCGCGGCTCCTGTCTTTTAACTGTGTTGCCTTTATAACATTGAATTTGGTTACAGGATGGAGTTTTTCCTTATGCATTTTTGATGCCATATAATAATTACAAAGCATATCGGTAAATTCCTGTGGAGGATGAGAGATCAATTCATTTGTAAAAGCTTTCAGCTCAGTATTGGCATCCGTGAGCTGTTTTTTAGTATACCCTTCTGCGCTGGTCATTTCAGCTTTAAGATTAATGGGTTTAAATGCAAGTCCTTCTCTGTAAAAAATCTTTTTGCTGTTAGCTTTATTATCCCATCTGTAATTTTTAGGCAAATTTCTTTTAACGTTTGCCATAACACTATCAACGCTCATTGACGTGTTAGATACATACACAGTTTCTAACTCAAAACTCCCCGGCTGAAGCTTAACAATATAATTGCTTTTTTTAAGTTCGCTCAAAGTTACAAGTACGCTTTTATAGCCTAAAAAAGAAATTGAGAGTAAAGCATCATCAGTATATTTATCAGAAATTGTAAAGTATCCGTCTTCATTACTTACAAGATTTTCAGTATCGTTGACTACAATACTCGCATGAGATAAATTTTCAAAAGTATTGGCATCAATAATTCTTGCTGAAATATTCTGAGCTACTGTGTTTAACATCCCTGCAAGAAAAAGTAGGCCTATAAAGATTTTTTTAAGCATATTATAGTAGAGGTTGGTTATTGGTTAAGGATATAACGAAACAATAATTGGTTTATTTTCCTTACAATTATCCCTTTCTATAAAAGCTTTCTCTTAATTATAAAGACCTGAATAAAATGCCCTATGATTATTTATCGGCTTCCTTATCTTCAACTTCCTTTTCCATTACCTTAATCTCTGTTTTTTCCTTTTTAATAGCCTGACGTAAAAGGGCAAAAACACTCATGTACGCATTGGCAACAAATACCAGTGCAAAACCGGCAATCAGATATCCCTTCCACCCTGTTAATAAAAGCTGGTAGCCGGATAGTATTAAAAAGAAAAGGGTAACATAATGACTAAAACAATACTCGCAGGTAAACAGGTAAAAGAATTTTCTTTTAAGAATTGTTTTTCCTTCTTTAGAACATTTTATACAATATTCTCTTGGCTCCCTGAACACTTCCTCGTGAGTAACCGTCCAGGCGACACAAGCTATGGGAATAGCTAGTATAAACAGCCATATTATCTGAGTATGCAGTTCCATAATGCTTTCCTTTTAAGATTCTTGCTCAGGTACGGGCGCTACCTTCTTTTTTCTAAAAACAAAAGACTTCGGCAAATCATTGCTCAACAGATACCCCCAGGGTTTTAATTCATCTATCCTGTCAAATATTACTTTTAGTATAGCCATTATTGGTATTGCTAAAAACATTCCTGTAATCCCCCCTAAAAGCCCACCTACTATTATACCTATAATTGAAGCTATAGCATTTATCTCAACCTTAGAACTTACAATCATAGGTACCAGTAAATTATTATCAAGTAATTGAACAATTACATTAACTATAATTATACCAGCTATAATTGATAGATCTGTAGTTCCAGTGAGTGATGCAATTATAGTTAACACTCCTGCTATAAGTATACCTATGTAAGGAATCAGATTAAGCAATCCGGTTATAAGTCCTAATAAAATAAAATATTTTACACCTATTATCATTAGTCCTAAAGCAGTTAATACGGATACAATTACAAATTCAATCATTAACCCAACTATATAGCTTTGAACGGAAACCTTAATAGTCCCCATGATATCTTCAAGAGTCTTATGATGCTTTTTGTCAAACAACTTACATAAGAATTTTATAAAATGTGTTCTGTATAGAAGGATAAGGAAAATGTAAACAGGAATCAGAACAAGATTCATCACAGAATCTGTAAATGATGATAATGTACTGCCCAACATTTGCTTTCCTGATTCAACAGAACTATCAGCAGCTTTATTAATTAGTTCTTCCTGTTCTTTCCTGCTAAAACCAAACGTATCCTTAACATAAGCTTGTAAATTAATATAATGCTGATGCAGATTGGTTTTCATTTTATTCCAGTCCTCGGTCATATCCAATACCTGAATTGAAATAAAATAAAACAGGACTGCAAATACCAAAACAAACAGAATTACCGTAATCAAAGCGGCCATTATATTAGGGATGCGCATTTTTCTCTCAAAAAAGTTAGAAACAGGTCTGAGCAAAATGGCAAATAGAAGCGACATAAGCAATGGCATAATAACCGATTGCCCAACATAAAGAATAAATGTTATCGCAATAAGTATAAACAATACCAATGCAAATTTTGCATAAAATGGAAAACGTAGTTCCTGCCTCATAAAATTTTGACTATTATTTAAAACAATAATCAAATTTACACCGACATTATTAGTATGTATCTTAAATTTATTACAATACTTACTAAAAATAGTATTAAAACTTACATCCAAAAAATCGAAAAGCCCCTAAAGTCCGAAGACTTCAGAGGCTTTTACCAACCAATCAATCTATTTTCGTTTTATGAGCAATTATTCCCATCCGCCACCAAGTGAACGATAAATGTTCACAGTAGCGTTTAATTGCTGAAGTTTAGTCTCTATAAGGTCAAACTTAGATTCTAAAGCATCTCTTTGTGTCATTAAAACTTCCATATAATCAGCTCTGGCCGACATAAACAGGTCGTTAGAAATATCTATCGACTGATTAAGTGCGTCAACCTGTTGCGATTTCAGGTCGAAAGCTTTCTTTGAATTGTCAATTTTAGCAACCTGATTGGCTACTTCTATATAAGCATTCAAAATAGTCCTTTCATAATTATATACTGCCTGAACCTGTTTAGAGTTAGAAGTATAATAAGCAGCCTTAATTGCATTTCTGTTAATTAATGGTGCTGCAAGATCACCTGCTAATGAATAAAGTAATGATTGCGGCTTGATCAGATAAGTAGGGTCAAATGCCTGGTAACCTATTCCTGCCGAGATACCCACTTGAGGATAAAATCTAGCCTTAGCTACTTTAATATCCAGTTTGGCTGCAGCAAGATCCTGCTCTGCCTGACGAATATCAGGACGGTTTTCCAAAAGCTGCGAAGGGATACCTGAGTTGATTTGAGAAGGTACTAAATCTGTAAAATTAGAAGAAGACCTGTCTACGTGCTGAGGAAATCTACCTACAAGGAAATTAATCCTATTTTCAGTCTCAACAATCTTTTGCTGAATATCATACTGAAGACTTTGCGTATTCAAAACCTGAGCCTGGAACCTGCGTACTGCAAGTTCGTTCACTCTGGCAGACTCCTTTTGAATCTTAACGATCTCCAATGCATTCGTCTGAAGTTCTATATTCTTTTTAACCAGTTCCATTTGGTTATCAAGAGCAAGAAGCTCATAGTATGAATTAGCAATCTCTGCAACAAGATTAGTCACCATAAAGTTCTTACCCTCAACCGAAGAAAGATATCTGTTTACAGCGGCTTTTTTAGCGTTGCGAAGTTTACCCCAGATATCAAGTTCCCAGTTAGCATAAGCACCAATCATATAATCAGGAAGCGGTTCCGGATTTTCTTTGCCGCGAACAATTTCAAGATTCTTTTCTGTAGCACCATTTCTGGTATACTCACCTACTTTTTCAAATCCGGCACCACCTCTTAAACCTACAAAGGGTAAATATTCTCCTTTACGGGCTTTAATCTCGTTTTTGCTAATCTGAATTTCCTGAAGTGTTATGTTCAGCTCCTGATTATTAGTAAGTGCAGTATTGATAAGAGCCACCAGATTCTGGTCTTTAAAAAACTCTTTCCACTTTACTTTACCTGTGTTAATGGTATCCTGTGCAGTACCTTTTACATACTCTCCCGGAACCGATTTATTTTCCGTGCGTTGCACTGCATCTGCCGGTAGCTTACAGCCGGTAACAGCCAGAGCAGCTAAGGCTAATGCTAAATATATACCTTTATTAAATCTCTTATTCATGTTCTTCAGTGGTTTTGAAGTTGTCAATTTGATGAACAAACTCTTCTGTCAATGAGCTGTCTTCTTCATCTTTTATCAGTTTTCTTCCGTCTGCCATAGAGCCGAAGATATAGTATAGACCCGGTACGATGATTACACCGAAAATAGTACCGAATAACATACCTCCCATTGCTGCCGAACCTAACGTCCTGTTACCAATAGCTCCTGCACCACTAGCAAGGATCAACGGAATAAGACCTGCGATGAAGGCAAATGATGTCATAAGGATTGGACGGAAACGTACTTTTGCTCCTTCGATAGCGGCATCGTATATAGACATACCCTCGTGTCGCTTCTGGACGGCAAACTCTACAATAAGTACCGCGTTCTTACCGAGTAGCCCGACAAGCATAATCAGACCAATCTGAGCATAGATATCATTCTGTAAGCCCATTAGTTCAAGTAAAAGGAATGAACCAAATACCCCAACAGGAAGCGAGAATACTACCGCTAATGGAATGATGAAACTTTCATACTGTGCTGCAAGAACGAAATAAACGAATGACAATACGATAAGGAAAATATAAATAGACTCATTTCCTTTATTAGCCTCGTCAAATGAAAGACCTTCCCATGCAATATCATAACCTTTTGGTAGTGTCTCTTTTGCCACTTCACGAACGGCCGCAATTGCTTCAGCTGTTGTAAAACCTTTTGCAGGAAGACCCTGGATTGCTGCCGAGTTATACATGTTATAACGAGTAATCTCATTTGGCCCCTGTTTCTTAACCAGTTTCATAAATGCTGAGTATGGCACCATCTGACCCTGATCATTTTTAATATAAAGGTTTAAGATATCTGAAGGCAATCTCCTGAACTTAGGATCTGACTGAACATAAACTTTAAAGAAACGCTCAAATTTGATGAATCCCTGTTCATAAGTACTACCAATAAGAATATCAAGGTTATCCATGGCTTTACCTATTGATACTCCTTTTTGCATTGCCAACTGATTATCAATTTCAAGTTCATATTGAGGATAGTTAGCCGCGAAGAATGAGAATAGACCTGAAAGCTCTTTACGTTTGCCAAGAGCATCCATAAACTGTTTGTTGATCTTGTCGAAATCCTGATAATCTACGGTAGTATTTTTGTCAAGAAGACGCATAGAAAAACCTCCTGACGAACCGAAACCTGGAATGGCCGGCGGTTCAAAGAACTCAATTTTAGCTCCTAAATCTCTGGTCTTCTCCTCAAGTTCTTCCATGATCTCAGTAACCGAATGCTCTCTTTCTGACCATTCTTTAAGGTTGATAAGACATGTACCTGCGTTAGATCCCCTACCCTCTGTCATGATCTCATAACCTGCAAGAGACGATACTGATTCAACACCATCAACATGCTCACATATTTTCTGAAGTTTTTGCGAAACCTGGTTTGTTGTTTCTAGTGTCGATCCCGGAGGTGTCTGGATAATCGCATAAATTGTACCCTGGTCTTCACTTGGAATAAACCCTGAAGGAAGTATCTGGTTCACAAAGAACGTTCCCGCACAGAATGCTATAAGTACACCAAATGTCACTACCCTTCTGCTTACAATACGTTTCAGGATATTAACATATTTTCCTGTCATTTTATCAAACCCACGGTTAAAGCTGTCTAATGCTCTTGTAAACAGGTTTGATTTTTTCTCGTGACCATGATGATTTTTTAGAAGCATTGCACACAGTACAGGTGTAAGTGTAAGTGCAATAAGTGCAGAAATTACAATCGAACTCGCCATAGTAATAGAGAACTGACGGTAGAATGTACCTACAGGACCCGACATGAACGATATAGGAACGAATACAGAAACCATTACCGCAGTAATAGCTATTACCGCACCACTAATCTCTCCTAATACTCTTTTAACTGCCTGATAAGGCGTTATATGAGGAAACTCCTCAAACTTGGCGTGAACGGCCTCGACGACGACAATCGCGTCATCCACCACGATACCAATCGCCAATACAAGAGCAAATAATGTTACAAGGTTAATTGTAATTCCGAAGAACTGAATAACGAAAAATGCACCAATCAACGATACAGGTACCGCTAATATCGGGATAAGCGTCGATCGCCAGTCTCCAAGGAAGATAAATACAACAAGTGCAACAAGTATGAATGCATCTCTAAGCGTATCAATTACCTGCTCGATTGAAGCATCAAGGAATTTAGATACGTCATAACTGATTTTATAATCAAGTCCCGGAGGGAACGACTGTTTCATCTCCTCAAGCTTTTCTTTAACCTGCTTGATTACGTCATTCGCGTTACTACCATAGTTCTGTTTCAATACAATTGATGCAGACGGGTGTCCATCAAGGTTAGAATAGATATCAAAGAATTCACTACCAAGTTCGGCATGACCAATATCTCTCAGACGGATGCTTTCACCTTCGGCGTTAGCACGTATGATAACATTCTCATATTCTTCAGGCTCACTAAACCTTCCTTTGTATGTTAATACATATTCCAGAGACTGTGCTTTGATACCGGAACTTTGTCCGATACGTCCCGGACGTCCAACAATACTTTGTTCTCCTAATGCTTTCATTACCTCTTCGGTCGAAACATTATAAGCTCGCATACGATCCGGATTAAGCCAGATACGCATTGCATAGGTACGGCTACCTAATATCTGCGATCTTGCCACACCTTTAATCCTGTTGATTTCCGGAAGCATTTTTACGTTGGCATAGTTATACAGGAATTTTTCATCCATGTCTTTGCCTTTGGCATAAAGATTCACGTACATCAACATACTTGGCTGGATAGGCGTAATTACAACCCCTTCCCTTTGCACAAGTTCCGGTAGCAGAGGCATAACCTGGTCAACCCTGGTCTTAACCCTGATTACCGCCTGATTGGGGTCGGTACCCGGCTCAAAGATGATTCTTAATGTAGCTTCACCGGCACTGGTGGCATCGGTAGCCATATATCGCATGTCCTGAACACCATTAATAGCATTCTCTAATGTAATAAGTGTAGATTTCACCAATACATCCGCACTTGCACCTGGGTAAGCAATAAATATGTTTACCGTAGTAGGAGCAATATCCGGAAATTGGGAGGTTGGCAATTGTTTGATTGCCAATGACCCCATAAACACGATCATAATCGAAATTACTATCGCAAATACAGGTCTATGTATGAATTTACTAAACATGTTTTCTTATTTATATGATAGTTCGATTATTCAGCGTAAAGCTCAAGATGCGACATTACATTTTCCGGTTTTTCCAGTTTGTATTCGATCTTTTCATTTTCTTTAACTAAACGTAGTCCCTCAAGTAGGATTTTGTCATCAGTAGAAAGTCCTTTGCTAACAACAAATATGTGAGGCAGCTCAGCAGCAATGGTAATTTCTCTTGATCGCACAGTATTATCTTTATCAATTACATAAACATATTTTTTGTCTAGCACTTCAAAAGTCGCTTTTTGAGGAATCAGAAGAGCATTTTTAATAGGCACTTCCATTTGAATGTTACCTGTCTCACCATGTCTAAGCAAACCTTTAGGATTTGGGAAAGTAGCCCTAAAAGCAATATTACCGGTCTCATTATTAAATTCTCCTTCAATAGTTTCTACGACTCCAGGATAATCAAATAATTTATTATTTGCCATTAATAGTTTTACAGTTGGCTTACTATTTTGGGCAGTCGCTTTATAATCAAGATATTCCGATTCAGGCACATTGTAGTAAACCCACATTTTACTGTTATCAGAAAGATTGGTCAATAAATCTCCCTCATCAACAAGGCTTCCAAGTCTCACATGAAAACGATCTATAATACCATCAAAAGGCGCTCTGATTTCTGTGAACTGAAGGTGAACTTTAGTTAATGCTAATTCCGCTTTGGCTTTGTCAGCTTTAGCCTTAGCCATTGCAAGTTCATTAGGCGCAACAACTTTACTATCGGCAAGTCTTTTGGTATTTTTGTATTCTATTTCTGCAAAATCAGCTTCTGCCTGTGCCTTTTGCATCTCGGCTTCATACAGTTTAGGCATAATCTGGAACAACAACTGACCTTTTTTTACAGATTGTCCTTCATCAACATATATCTTTTGCAGATAACCCCTTTCCTGAGCTCGTAACTCAATGTGTTGGATTGAATGGATTTGAGACACATAATCTTTTATGATTGCCGTGTCCTTTTTAATTGGATTAGTAACCAAAAAATGGGTTTCTTCCTTCTTTTCTTCTTTTTTAGATGTGCAGCTTGCAAAGAACAATACGCCACACACGCCTGTAAGCATGAGGATTTTCTTCATAATTAATTCGCTTTAAAAGCAGTACGATAAATTTTAGGTAAAATATTTTAAGGAAAGTGTAAAACACTGACATACAATAACATTTTAAAAAAAAATGTATTGCAAAATAGGGGTATCGGAAACAATTCAGCGAGAATTGCCCGATAGGATTAAAATCAAATTCTGATTACTCGAAATGCGATATATCGCTTGTAAGAAGTAAAATGAAAAAGGTTGTCCGTGGCCGGAGTATTCTTTTTATCATCATGATAAAAAGAGGCCAGAACACTATTAAAGAAAGCAGCTATATGATAACCATTAAGCTGTAGGCTTTTCTTAGAAGTATGATTTAATTCTTCTTCTTCACCTTCATTATCCGTTGCTCGAAGTTTACTGTTATCCGGTTCAAAATAACGAGAAGACCTCATAAAGTTGGTCTCATTATTTACAGTAACATCACAGCGAACCTTGCCAATATTCTCAAGAGTCTTATATAACGTGGTATTTGTACTTGCCGCATAGCTGTGAGCATCTAACTGACCATTGCCAGCAAACACAAGTACTAAAAGCGTTATAAAAAATCTTGATAAAAATTTCATGCGGCGCAAACTTACTAAAAGTTACTCACACTGACAATATTATAATTATGAAATATCGTCCTGTAATAATCTATTGGTTTTTAACCTTTAAACAAATACCCTGCCAAAAAACAAAATTAAAAATATTAATAATTATTTTTAATTTTCAATTTTTAAAATAGCCGTCTTCAAACCTTCTGATTTAGCAATCAGTTCTACTTCTGAATTATCATTTAATTCAACAATTATCTGAGCTAACCCATTAAACAACTTACGTTTCCATTTTTCAGCAGGTCTAACAATCTGTACTACTCCCGGATTAGAATTGATAACATCCCAGTCTTTAACCTTATGAATCGGAGTCGCTACTATAACAATACTATTCTCGCCTTCTTTTAATACTTCCTTACCAAGTATATATTTCAGTGAATCTTCCGTTGAAGCATCTACCTTTATACCATTAACAAACACCACACAATTGACACCTATCTTCTGATAAAAGAAGGTAACCAAATCATTTTGGTTTTTGTTTTCAAGTATAAACTGTCCCTTGTATACATAAGACGGAGCTAAATTTTTATAATCCCTGTCTTTAAAGGCTTCTCTCCAATTATCAGGATATACAGGAAGCTGCTTAGGCAAATTATCCCCGGTAAGTGCCTGTTCTTTAAAATCCGTAATTGAAACTGTTTTAATCTCATCAATAAACTGATCTTTTTCAAGAGAAGTTGGATTACCATTACCAACACCCAATATCCTTCCTCCCTTTATTTCAAATGAAACTTCATTATCTGCGGTAGGAACATGCAATCCTTTTTTATCGGTTATTTCAACTGTTACAATAGCCACATTAGCATTCTTATTACCTAAGAATCTATCCTGAGATAATTTGATATTTTGCCCTGCTCCTGTAGTTTGCTTTACATCCGATAAAATCTTTTTACCATTTTTATAGCCAATAGCCTCCAGTTTGCCGGGTTCGTATTTTACTTTCCATTCCAGATGCCCGTTATGTTCAATTTTTTTCTTACCTAAACTCTTTTTATTAAGAAATAGTTCTGCCTCATCACAGTTAGAATAAACCCAGATATCTATTTCGTTACCCTCCATTCCCTGCCAGTTCCAGTGCGGAAACACATGAAGCACGGGTTCTTTCCCCCACCACGATTTTAGGTAATACACGTTATCTTTAGGAAATCCGCAAACATCCATCATACCAAAATAAGAAGTAACCGAAGGCCATCCGTAAGGCGTAGGCTCTCCTCTGTAATCAAATCCTGTCCAAATAAACATCCCTGCCAGATAAGGCCTTGCATCATAAAACTTCCATCCCTCTTCTATACTATAAAAAGATGGTCTTGGTTTGGCGTCATAAGCACTTTTAAAATGTTTTGAATCATCTGTAAAGTAAATGCCTCTGGTCGCAAAAGTCGAGCCTTCTTCAGTTCCCATTCCCGGCTGTTGCTTAAATTCGTTCCTATGAGCATCTATATCCCCATTCCCCATGTAGTTATACCCCATTATTTCTACTACTGAAGATATGCCGCTTTTGAATCCACTACTGATTCCAACAGTTACCGGACGTGTAGGGTCAATACTTTTCACAAAAGACTGCATAGTGTTAGTGATACGCTCTCCTGTTATATTCCCTTCAATATTCCACTCCTCATTTCCAACAGACCAACAAATTACACTGGGATGATTACGATCGCGTTCAATCATTTTTTTAAGACTGCCAAGATGCAAATCGTTAATACCCATAAGTCGCGTTTCGTCAATCACAAGCATACCAAGTCTATCACAGGCTTCCAGCAATTCAGGTGTAGGCGGGTTATGAGAGCATCTGTAAGCATTTGAACCCATTTCTTTTAATTTGCTTATTCGATAATACTGCATAGCATCAGGTAACGCAACACCAATTCCGGCATGATCCTGATGATTATTCGTCCCTTTTAGTTTTATATTTTTGCCATTCAGAAAGAAACCTTTTTCTGCATCAAAATCTATTGTCCTGATCCCAAAAATAGTCTCGTAGCTATCTACAACTTTTCCATCTATTATTATTTGTGAGACTAAACGATATAGATATGGAGTGTCTAAATCCCAAAGTAGTGGTTTTTTAACTGTTAATTCCGATTGAATTAAGGTATCATCATAATATCCTAAAGTATTACTTTTACTTATTGCAGAAGTAACCTGAATCCCTTCCGGATCAAAAATTTTCTGATGCAGTTCTATATTTCCTTTGTATTCTCCAAGATTCTGAATTTTCACTTCTGCTTTTACTACCGCAAAATCTTTAACAACATTTGTCGTAATATATGTTCCATTAGTCATTATATGTAACGGAGATGTTTTTTGCAGATACACATGCCTGTATATTCCGGCACCTTCATAAAACCAGCCTTCTTCCATAGAAGCATCAACACGAACAGCTATAGTATTAGTTCCTCCATAATTTACATAAGCTGTAACATCATATTCAAACCCGTTATACCCGCTCTCTTCTGTTCCCAAAAAATGACCATTAAACCACACTTTAGAATTACGAAAAACGCCATCAAACTTAATTGTAATGATTCTGCCTAAATCGCTTTGAGGAATATCTATTCTTCTTCTGTACCAACCAATACTCTTATCAGGAAAACCTTTACCCGCCGCTTTAAAACCATGACTGAAACTCCCCTTTTCACTAAACGGTTGCTCCACTGCCCAGTCATGAGGCAAATTCAATACTCTCCATGCTCGATCATCAAAGCCAGGTGAAGCGGCTCCGTCCCCATTCCCTGTTTTGGCTAAATATGAAAAGTAAGCGGTGCCATGATTAAAATCTTTTTCTGTATCTGACGGATCCCCTAAAGAAAACCGCCAACCAGAATCTATCAGTATTTTTTCACGTGATTGGGGAGTCTGTGTAAAACACAATTGAACAGTCAGAATTAAAACGGTAAAATATAAATGATGCAATTTGATTTTCATGAAAGGTCGCAAAAGTTAACAAAGGGCATAAAAATATCGTTTTATACTATATCTGCTTAATAGTATTTCATCAAATATCAATATTTATTTCAAGCTATCCTATAAAAACAAAAACCGGGCAGCTGTTGGCTGCCCGGTTCTTTTTATTGTTTTTGCATTCTTATCTCTTCAGTGAGAAATGCGATTTGAATTCACGTATCACGGTTGTTGTACCGTCAAATTCAGGGTAGGTTACCGTAAACCAGTAGTCGGTTGCCGGTACCGGTGTACCGTTGAAGGTACCATCCCATCCGTCACTGTCAGGGCTGATCTGTTTGATCAGTTTGCCGTAGCGGTCAAAGATGTAGATGACCGATCCGGTGTCCTGCAGCCCGATGATGTTCC
>NZ_JBHUMD010000013.1:0-47302 GCF_042684765.1 Flavobacterium suzhouense
AGTTTATTGCTCCATCAGCAGGTGAATATTTTGTAACTATTACAACTGCCGAAGGTTGCACCGGTGAAGATTCTATCATTGTTTCTGATACTAGTTGTGAAATACAAAGAGGTATCTCTCCAAACGGGGATGGTATGAATGATGTATTTGACCTTGCAGCGCTTAACGTGAAAAAGCTGAGTATCTTTAACCGTTACGGTCAGGAAGTATATAGTAAAAACGATTATAAGAAAGAATGGGGGGGCCAGGACAACAATGGAAACGAACTGCCTACAGGAACTTATTTTTACGTTATTGAGTTTTCAATTAGTGATTCAAAAACCGGATGGATTTATATTAACAGACAGCAATAAGAATAATTATTATAAAAGTTCAACAAATGAGCCTGGTATTTTACCAGGCTTATTTATTTATTATCTCGTCCTGAAATAGCGATATGCAAAAGTATCGCACGAACAATTACTCAAAGCACAGAAAAAAATCATACACTTAACCTTAAGCTTGGTGCTGTTAAAGAAGTTGAGTCTGGTGTTTTTAATATGCTATGTTATTTAAATTTAATAACATATGCTTATTCTAAAAAGATAATGGGATATGATTGTCTGACTCTCTAAGCACACAATGATGTTTAATGCTCTTAAGGTGGTTAGTCATTAATAAGCCAATTTCTTCAGGTCCTGCATAAAATGGTTTGAAATTTGTCCCGTTGGAGTCACAAGCAAAAATCTCTAAATCAATATTATTTAGGGATTTTTTGTTTCAAATAGCACTTAAATGATCAACCTCAACGCCACACATTTTCATAATCTCTACAACATTCCTATGGCTTAAAATATATTGTCTGAAAAACAATAGGCTTAGGATAACCAATGACCCCTCAGTAATCTTTTAGGTATTTATTAAACTAAAGGGAAAAAGTTATCCCTCGATACGACATAACTCTTTTTTCAAAATAAATAAAATTATCAGAGAAATTAAAATCACGTAAAAATACGTGGAATTTTAGCATCAGGATTTAATACATTGTTCTCTCTAAGAGCGAGCTGTCTATGGCTCCAAGCCAGGCACAATAGCATAATTAGAAAACCTGAAAGACAATTTACAGTCGTATTTGATAACACTTGTAAACTGAGTTAACAATAGAACATTTTACAGGCGGTTGCCGGTCAAACCGGACTGAACAGGTAATTCAGGTACACGTATATCATTCATACCTATTTACAATATCTATAATTTAAAAAAAATACTAATGCCCGCATCGAACATTAAATCACCCGGTGTTTATATCAGCGAAATAAACGCTTTTGAGAATTCGGTAATTCCGGTAGCTACCGCTGTTCCAGCATTTATCGGTTACACACCACAGGCACAATGTAATGGAAAATCTTATACCAACAAAGTACAAAAAATCACCTCATTTGCAGAATTTCAGGCTATTTATTGCCTGCCAGCCCCAGCACCGCCAGCTAGCCCTTCAAAACAATATAACCCACAATACTACCTTGTTCAGCAAAAAAATAAGCCAGACAATGGGGATTTTATGGTAATTAATAATAATTACTATTTGTTGTTGCCTGATCCAAATACGATTTATTACCTGTATAATAGTATCAGGCTGTTTTATCAAAATGGTGGCGGTGATGCTTATATCGTTTCCGTTGGGGGTTATGGAAACCCGTCAGGCACGTCAATGGCCCCTGGTACACAAATTATAAACCCCAATGTACAGCTAAACGAGCTTATATACGGCTTGGCATTGCTTTTAAATGAACAGGAGCCTACCATGTATATATTCCCTGATGCGACACTGCTTTCCATAACCGATAATGGTACACTTATGCAGCAAATGCTGTTGCAGTGCTCTCAAATGCAAACTTCAATAGCTATATTTGATATAATAGGCGGGAGAAACCCCGACCCTATTATGTATACAAATGATATTACAAGTTTCCGTAACAATACAGGCTCACAGGGGCTCGATTATGGCACTGCCTACTACCCTTTCATTGGTACAACTGTAATGCAGAATCAGGATATTGACTACACTAACCTGTTCGGCGGCGATATAAAACAGTTATCATCTCTGCTTAGTCCTGCAGACAATCCGAATACGAGTGTAACAACCATTTTGGATATGATTGAAAATCCTGGTGCAAACCCACTAACAGTTACACAATATAACAGTGCTTTACTTAATGCAAGCAAAATCTATAGCCAAATAATAAAATATATATTAGCCGATGTGAACCTACTGCCACCGAGCGGAGGTATGGCAGGTGTAATGACAACTATAGACAACCTGCAGGGTGTATGGCAGGCTCCTGCAAACACAACCATAGTGGGTGCAGCATCCTTGCCTATAAGGTTATCGGAAAGTCAGCAAGCCAATCTTAACATGGATGCTTATTCCGGTAAATCAATAAATGCTATCCGTTTCTTTAACGGCTTAGGCATTTTGGTCTGGGGTGCCCGTACTCTCGATGGTAATAGTCAGGATTGGAAGTACCTTTCGGTACGAAGGACGATGATATTTTTAGAACAATCCTGCAAACTGGCTGTAAAACCTTATACTTCCCAGCCTAACGTAAAAAACACATGGGAAGCGGTAAAGGGAATGATTAGCAGTTTTCTTACTTCTGTATGGAAAGAAGGCGGCCTTCAGGGCGTATCAGCATCAGATGCTTTTTCGGTGGAATGCGGGCTTGGCAGTACGATGACATCTGATGATATCCTTAATGGATTTATGAATGTTACCGTAAAGGTAGCGGTAGTAAGGCCAGCCGAATTTATAGTTTTTACCTTTCAGCAACAAATGGCATCATCAAGTTAATAACGATTAGCTCTTATTAACTACTGACATTTTCATATACTCCGATTGTGTAAATCTAAGTGTAAAATATACTGCCTGAAGAATAATAGGTTACAGATAGCAATGACCTTTAGTGTTCTTTTTGGCGGTATTTATCAAATATAAAGGTAAAAGTTATTGGTATACGTAACAGAACCCTTCACTATTAACAGGTCCACCCATCGACATGATGAGTGATGATATGGTCATGCACAGTACGAGCTCTATACTGAGTCGTTCCCTAGCCATTTTGAAAGTATATCAACAATATTCTCTTCCCTTATAGGCTTTACTACATAATCGTTCATACCCGCATTAAGGCATTTTTCTTTTTCACCCAAAACATTGCCAGCCGTTAAGGCTACAATAGGAACGGATTGCCTTTGATCTTGTTTCCGTATGTTTTCGGTAGCTTCACAACCGTTCATTTCTGGCATCTGAATATCCATTAAAACAAGATCCGGTTTATGCTGACTGCAATATTCCACAGCTTCCAGACCATTACTGACTTCTATCAGGATAGCTCCAGGCACCAATCGGTTGAGAATAGAACGTACCAGCATCATATTTACCGGATTATCCTCAGCTATTAATATTGTTAGGTTTTCTGAAGTAACTGCTTCTTCTGACTCCGGGTCGGGCATAAAAACAGCTTGTTCTTCATGAGAGAGTCTTTCCAACGAACTGTAAATATCATCAATCTTTAAAGGTTTGACAAGGTGACTACTGACATTAAGTTCCTTACAGGCTTCAATGATCTTTTCGTCATCTGCCGAACTGTGAAGCAATATTATAGGCTGCTGCGCTGCACTTGGGTAAATATTTTGGCGTATTTTCGTTATGGTTTCCAGCCCATCCATAACCGGCATATGATAATCCATCAAAATAACATCATACTTGTTTCCACCAACCAACAACTGAAGAGCCTCGAGTCCGTTTCTGGCTTCTGTCACCTTTATGTTTTTTAATCCCAGGATTTGTTGTAGTATAATCCTGTTGTTTTCATTATCATCAACAATCAATACTTCTCTTATCTTCTCAATATCATGCCACACTATGGGTTCTCCCTTTTCTGATCTGAAGGAAACTTCAAAATAAAAAGTACTGCCTGAACCCGGACGACTTTCCAGTTCAAGATTACTACCCATGAGTGCGAGCAACTTATTGGATATGGTTAATCCAAGTCCTGTGCCACCATATTTTTTTGTGGTCGAAGTATCTTCCTGAGAAAAAGCCTCAAAAATAGTAAACTGCTTTTCCTTAGGTATCCCGATGCCTGTATCCCGTACCGAAAAGCGTAATCGGGTTTGGTTTTCATCGGATTGCACGCAGGCAATCTTTAATTCTATTTCTCCCTTTTGGGTAAATTTAGCGGCATTACTCAAAAGATTAACCAGTACCTGTTTTAGCCGGATGCTGTCCGCGTAAATGAAACGTGGCAATTCAGTAGAAACATCTAAAAGCATTTCCAGTCCATTTTTCTGTACCTGATAACTGATGATATTAGCGGTCTGGCTTGCAAGTTCGTAAACATCGCACTTCTCTATATTTAACTCCAATTTGCCGGCTTCAATTTTGGAAAAATCGAGTATGTCATTAATTATGCCCAGGAGCGCATTGGCTGACTGGTTCACTATCGAGAGATACTGCTGCTGTGTATCGTTCAAATGGGTCTTCATCAAAAGATCCGTAAAGCCAATAACACCATTTAAGGGAGTACGTATTTCGTGACTCATATTGGCAAGGAACTCTGATTTAGCACTATTAGCATTCTCAGCTTTCTGCATAGCAAACACCAGTGCTTCCCTCTGTTCCACGATGGATGTAATGTCCTGAAATGTACCATAAAGGCGTTTGTAATTCCCCGGTTCTCCTTCGGCATTACCTATAACCCTTACCCATATTTCCCTTCCTTTTCCGGTTATAACCTGTAGTTCGATATCCCATGCCTTTCCGTTTACCAGTGCCTGCTGTACTATTTTACCTATAGTTTCACGGCTGGATCCTTCTTTATAAAAATTAATTGCCTCATCAAGGGTTGGTTGAAAATCGGCTGGCATTTCGTGAATCTCCTTTGTTATAGATGTCCAGCTCAGTTTTTGCCGTTGCAAATCAAGTTCCCATCCGCCAACTCTGGCAACGCGATTCGTCTGCTCAAGGGTTTCTTTGGTTCTGCGGAGATCCTCTTCGAGCCTGTAACGTTCTGTCACGTCTATTGCATTGCCTATTACATAAGGCTCACCGGTAAGGTCACGTTCTAATATGTTATTATATTGCCATATATGATACTCTCCATTCTTATGTGTGGTTACCATCTGCCCTTTGGCACTACCGGCTCTTTTTATTTCCGCCAGATAGTCCACCACAAGTTCATGCCTTCGTTGGGGAACAATATTAAACAAATCCTTGCTTAGTATTTCTGCTTTGGTATAGCCCAGTATCGCTGCTCCTGCCTCGTTAACCGAGGTAAATTTACCATTAAGGTCGTGTGTGCACATAAAACCCTGTGAATTTTCGAAAAAGATTCGGGCACGTTCCTCACTTAATGACAACTCCATGTCTTTTTGATTTTCCTGAGTGATATCCCTGGCAATTGCATACAACTTTCCTTCTTTAGGTTCCGGGGTGGCCGACCACTGAAGTGTTTTGTATTCACCATATTTATTCCTGAACCTATGTACAAAATTGATAGTCTTGTTTCCCTGTTTCAAACTTTCGATTTCGTTTTGGGTAGCCTCGCGATCATCTGGATGCACAAGGTCAATAAATGAAGTGCTAAGAAGATAATTTTCGTCCCATCCTAACACTTTTTCAAATGCAGGATTAATACTTTTAAAGTAACCATCGACACCCGCTATGCACATCATTTCATCAGAAAGATTAAACAGATCAAGATAAGTCTGCAACGCCTTGCGTTCTGATCTGGTCTTTAAATGTGTCATTACTTCTTTTGCCAACAGTCCTAAGGCTTGTATTTGAGACGGTGTAAGTTCTTTAGTCTCATAGCCAAGTACGCAAATTGTGCCAATCGCAAATCCACTAGTATCCACAAGGGGATAACCCGCATAAAAAGCAACGGAAGCATTGCCTTTTACGGGATAATGCTTTCCTGAATCTGACGAAGATATGCTAATGCTGGTTTGATAGAATTCTCTTTTTTCAATAACCGTTTCACAAAAGGATTCCTTCCTAATCCCTGAAGTGTCCGTAAGTCCTATTGATGCGCTGAATAGTAACTGATCTTCATCTACAAAGGAAAGTACCGCAATAGGGGTATTGCATACTACTGCAGCAAGTTTTATAATATTGTCAAAAACTTCACCAGAAAGAGTATCAGAAACGGTATGTTTTCGTAATGCCCTTAGTCTTTGCTGTTCGTTGTTTGGTAGATGATCCATAATATATTTAACTTATCATATCTCAGTATTATATACCAAGTTAGCATATTTGATTTTATAAAACCAATACATATAGAAAAAACAACTAAAACACGGACAAATATCAACTTAAATAGAATACAAATTTATTTGTTACTTCATTCAATGAAAGTAAAGACTTATAAACGCAATTCATAACTATTTAATACTCCATTAATTTAAAAATGTAAAATCCGTTAAACTTCTCAAAACCTTATATTATCAAAGAAATACAGTTTGTAACTTTATATAAAACTGTAAAAATGAAACAGCCCCTGCTCGCTTTTAATGATAAAGGTATTTACTGTTCACAGGCCGACGTGTATCTGGATCCATGGCGTGCTGTGCCTAAAGCAATTATTACGCATGGGCACAGCGACCACGCTCGTTGGGGGCATGGCAGTTACATCACGCAACATATGAATGTCCCTATTATCAAACATCGCTTAGGAGACATTAATGTTACCGGTAAAGACTGGGGAGAAACGTTTACCATAAATGGAGTTACCTTTAGTTTTCATCCTGCGGGTCACATTGTAGGAAGCTCGCAGGTTCGGGTAGAATATAAAGGAGAAATATGGGTATTTACCGGAGACTATAAAACCGAAGATGATGGCTTATCTACACCTTATGAAGTTATAAAATGCCATACTTTCATCACTGAAAACACTTTTGGCCTCCCCTGTTTTAAATGGACACCTCAGCAGGAAGTTATGAACGACATAAACACCTGGTGGTCTCAAAACAAAGCTGAAGGGCAAACATCAGTATTATTTGGTTACACATTAGGTAAAGCGCAACGCTTATTAAAACATCTTGATCCGTCAATCGGGCGAATTTTCACCCATGGAGCCGTTGAAAACATGACTAATATAATACGTACGATGGTTGACCTACCTGAAACTGTACTAATAACTGCCGAAACCAGAAAAGAAGATTTGCCGGGTAGTATCGTACTAGCACCACCGAGTGCACACGGAAGCCCATGGATAAAACGTATGACACCTTATGTAACCGGTACTGCGAGCGGTTGGATGGCATTTCGCGGAGCAAGGAGAAGACGTGCAATTGATAAAGGATTCGTTCTTAGCGACCATTGCGACTGGACGGGTTTACTGGAAAGTATACAGGCTACGGGGGCAGAAAAAATTATTTGTACCCATGGCTATAGTGATATTTTTAGCACTTACCTGCGTGAGTTGGGTTATGATGCAAGAACCGAACAATCTCAATATGAAGGTGACGAAGGGGAAACTGACACCAAAGAATCCAATGAAACAGTCACTATGGAAGGAGGTGATTTATGAAATATTTTGCCGAACTCATTAAAACGCTTGACAGTAGCAACAAAACCAATATAAAGGTGGATGCCCTGACCCAATATTTTCGTAAAGCAAGCGACACAGATAAAGTATGGACCATTGCCATACTCTCTCACAGAAGGCCGCCACGTCCGGTAAATACAACTTTGTTACGACTTTGGGCTGCCGAATTGGCTAATATTCCACTATGGCTCTTTGAAGATTCTTATCACATAGTAGGTGATTTGGCCGAAACCATTGCTTTAGTCATACCTGCCTCTAAAAATCATAGTGAAAAAACCCTGACAGAGTTTGTAGAGGAAATGATTCTTCTCAAAAAAAAGACAGATACTGAGAAAAAAGAGTACCTGCACAATAACTGGTTATCGCTTAACTATTATGAGCGATTTGTATTTACTAAACTTATAACCGGAAGTTTCCGAATTGGGGTGAGCCAAAAACTGATGACCCGTGCCCTGAGCAAGGCTACAGGCGTAGATGAGGATATATTAGCTTACAAACTAATGGGCGACTGGGATCCGGCCAGCATTAGTTTTCAGGATTTAGTACTGGAGGAAAAAGCTCAGGATTTCCTCTCTAAGCCCTACCCTTTTTACCTTGCCTATGCTATTGAAGGTGAAATTGAAGATTTAGGAGATGTAAGCAACTGGAGCACCGAGCATAAATGGGATGGTATTCGCAGTCAGACAATAGTTCGCAACGATCAATTATATGTATGGAGTCGCGGTGAAGAGTTGGTTACTGACAAATATCCTGAATTCAATAGTTTTTTAGGAGTTATTCCAAATGGTACTGTAATCGATGGAGAAATATTGCCGTGGATTGAGGATAACATCGGTTCATTTAACGACCTGCAAACGCGCATCGGGCGTAAAGTGGTAACTCCTGCCTTATTGAAAAAAACACCTGTTATCATCCGTGCGTATGATCTATTGGAATGGAACGGCAACGACATAAGAAACCTGCCTTACAACGAAAGACGTAATCTTCTTGAAAATTTATACGAGCAGGTAAAAAATTTTCAACTACCGCTTCAGATCTCAGAGAGAATTCAGCTGAAGGACTGGAAAGAAGCATTACGCGAAAAAGCTAAAGCCAGGGATTTGCGAAGCGAAGGACTGATGTTTAAACGAAATGATTCTACCTATGGTGTTGGTCGCAAAAAAGGTGACTGGTGGAAATGGAAACTTGACCCTTTTAGCATTGATGCAGTACTTACATATGCCATGCGTGGCAGTGGCCGTCGGGCTAACCTGTTTACCGACTACACATTCGCCTTATGGCAAACAAACGACGATGGAAATAAAGAACTGGTAACATTTGCCAAAGCTTACTCGGGACTTACAGATGCTGAATTTCGTATGGTGGACGATTACATAAAAAAGAACACTCTGGAACGTTTCGGTCCCGTACGCAGTGTGACACCAAAGCTAGTTTTTGAGATAGGCTTTGAGGGAATTGCTTTTTCAGGCAGGCATAAAAGTGGTGTAGCCACACGTTTTCCACGCATATTACGCTGGCGGCATGATAAAACAATTGAGGAAGCGAACACTATTGACGACTTAAAAGCTATGATACCGGGATAAATCACACATAGAACTACATTTCAATATATGAATAGGGAAGAACTTTTTGATATCGCTACAAACTGGTTTACAGGCCGAGGCTGGAAACCTTTTCCTTTCCAGACGCAAACGTGGACAGCATTTTTGCAAGGCAGGAACGGCCTGCTTAATGCTCCTACCGGTAGCGGAAAAACCTATGCGCTCTGGATCCCCGTTATATTGGATTACATAAAAAACAACCCGGATTATAAGACAAAACATAAACCCGGACTTAAAGCCATCTGGATAACCCCCTTAAGGGCACTATCTACAGAGATTAAACAGGCGGCTGAACGCGTAGCCGACGATCTTGAAACCGGACTAACAGTTGGAGTGCGCACTGGTGACACATCTGCATCTGAGCGTTCAAAACAAAAAAATAAAATGCCCGACCTGCTTATAACCACTCCCGAAAGTATGCAGCTTATGTTGGCTTCCAAAGGTTACGAATCTGTTTTTAAAACATGCGGGGCTATTATAATCGATGAATGGCATGAGCTGTTAGGAACCAAACGAGGTGTACAGGTAGAACTGGCACTAAGCAGGCTAAAACATATAAATCCACGGTTACGGACTTGGGGAATATCTGCAACAATAGGTAATTTAAAACAGGCTTTAGAAGTACTTCTGGGGCCAAACAGCCCAGCTCTTCAAAATTCAGTAATGATACGTGCGCATATAAACAAAAAAATAAATGTGATATCAGTCATTCCTGAAAAAATGGATACTTATCCCTGGCGGGGACATATGGGGCTACATCTTGTTGATGAAGTGGCCAATATTATAAAAAAGAGTAAAACAACACTAATTTTCTGCAACACCCGTTCGCAATGCGAATTATGGTTTCAGGCGCTGCTTACCAAATATCCTGAATTTGCAGGTGAACTTGCTATGCACCATGGCAGTATTGCTCGAGAAACCCGGCAATGGGTAGAACAGGCAATACGTGATGAGCAGCTTAGAGCCGTAGTTTGTACCTCTAGCCTTGATTTGGGTGTCGATTTTGCCCCGGTAGAAACAGTGGTTCAAATAGGTGGTCCAAAAGGTGTGGCGCGTTTTTTACAGCGGGCAGGCCGTAGTGGGCATCAACCGGTACAGGAAAGTAACATTTACTTTCTGGCTACGCATGCCATAGAATTAGTTGAGGCCTCTGCCCTACGCCGCGCTGTAAAAGAAACGGTAGTTGAAGATCGTGTACCTTACCTTAATAGCTGGGATGTATTAATACAATACTTAGTTACTCTTGCAGTGAGTGATGGTTTTTACCCTGCTGATATTTTTAAAGAAATACAAGACACCTTTTGCTATCAGGGTATTACAGCAGAAGAGTGGCAGTTTTGCCTCAACTTTATTACTCGTGGCAGTCAAAGCCTGCAGGCGTATGATGAATATAAAAAAGTGGAAATTGAAGCCGACGGCAAATTTAAAGTTAACAGTAAAACAACTGCGCTCAGACACAGGATGCAGATAGGCACGATTGTAGGCGACTCAGTAATGAATGTCAAGTTTTTAGGAGGTGGCTATATTGGCAGTATTGAAGAATGGTTTGTCTCTAAGCTTATTCCCGGAGACATATTTATTTTTGCAGGCCGCAAATTGGAACTCATACGCATACGTAATATGGAAGTAATCGTACGAATGGCAAACCCAGGTGCAAAAGCCGTACATGCCAGCTGGATGGGTGGACGACTTACATTATCAAGCCAGATGAGTGAGCTGATAAGAGAAGAACTGTATGCTGCAAATACAGAATCCATGAGCAGGGAGCTAAAATCGCTAGAGCCTATGTTTACCCGTCAGCGAAAGGAAAGCATTGTACCAACAGATAACCAGTTCCTTATAGAGACATTTAAAACCCGTGAGGGTTACCATGCTATATTTTATCCCTTTGAAGGACGTTATGTACATGAAGCATTAGCTAGCGTTATGGCCTACCGCATCAGTCTGCTCAGTCCTATAACATTTTCACTAGCCTATAATGACTATGGTTTTGAATTGCTTTCGGATAAGGAAATTGATATGCAGCAGGTTCTTGATAACAACTTATTTACACCATTACACCTGCATACTGATTTACAGCAAAGCCTTAATGCAACCGAAATGGCCAGGCGAAAATTCAGGGATATTGCTGTAATCGCAGGACTGGTATTTACCGGTTATCCCGGAAAAAATGTCAAGACAAAACATCTGCAAAGCAGCAGCCAGCTTATTTTTGAAGTGTTTCGTGATTATGAGCCTAACAACCTTTTATTTCAACAGGCCTATCGGGAAACCTTTGAACATCAGTTGGAAGAAGGTCGTCTGATACTGGCTCTGGAACGTATACAAAATCAGGAAATTGTATGGAAACAATGCGAGAAGCCAACACCGTTCAGCTTCCCAATAATAACAGATAGACTCAGGGAACGTTTATCAAGCGAAACGCTGGCTGAAAGGATTAAAAAAATGACTGCGAATTATATGAAGTAATTTATTTAGCCATAGCTTTAATAATACGATTGGCTCGTCTGTCTGCATACATTCGGTTTAAAGCCGTTACTGCCCATATAAATGCAGGTATCCAGCCAATTATAGTTATTTGCAGGATAAGACAAATTATTCCACTGAGAATTTTACCTTGCAGCATTAATGATAACCAGGGCAAAAAGAAAGCAATAACATATCTCATATACTAATAAAATTAAAGGTCTAAATATAATGACTTTAGAAATAGAAATTAATAGAAATACATTTGTTTTGCATAATTCAGGGGCACTTTACTGGACAGAAAAGCGTGTGCTCCTTATCAGCGATGCGCACCTTGGAAAGGTATCTCACTTCAGAAAATATGGTGCAGCAATACCTGAAGCTGTGATAAATAAAAACTTTATAAAACTGGACGAAGTGGTAAATTACTTTGATCCTGAAAGCATTTATTTTTTAGGTGATTTATTTCATAGCGAACTAAATAATGAGTGGTACTTATTTCAGCGATGGGTAGAAAAAACAAACATCCCTATAATACTTATTGCAGGCAATCATGACATTATAAATCCGGCTAAATACTGCGAATTAAACATACAAATTACTAACGAATGGAAACTAAATGGAATTCTGCTTACGCATTACCCTGAAATCCGTGAAGGTTTTTTTAATTTATGCGGACATGTGCATCCGGCCGTAAAATTACGTGGAGCAGGAAGGCAATCTTTAAAGCTTCCATGCTTTTTTCAATCCGAAAATCAGATGATACTTCCGGCATTTGGAGAATTTACAGGAACTTATGTAATTGAACCAAAAGAAGGTGATATGGTATATGGCATTACAAAAGACACAGTACTACCAGTCATAATAACTTTTTAATCCAATAAAATTAATTAAGCTGTAACTATGGAATATATCGCGTAATCATAAGAGAGAAAAAGAATTGTATTAATTTTCGTTATTCTACAGCTTACATACTACTTACATGATTGGGTATTAACCACTTTTCTCTTCCTTCAAGAGTAACCTTCCTATACTTGTCAGTATCCATCAACAATCGCGTGTTATCCCCGATAATTATCACTTCAGATGTTTTAAAAAGGTCTGCGAATTTTTTTATCAATTTCTGCTCATTCCATTTAAAGTCTATTTTCCGTTGGTATGGTATTTCAGTATCACATTGGTAAATTGGTTTTGCTTACCGGAGGCTTCTGCTCTATTTGGGCCGTTGAGACCCGCTTTGATGAGTTTTGCCTCACCTGACTCTAATGCTTTAAGTATCATGTCACAAATCTGCTGGCGGCGCTCTTTAGTACGTGTATAAAGGGGAAGCCTGATTTTATTAGGCAGATTGACCCACATATAATATAATTTTGAGTTCTCCATAACATTTTATTTAGGTTGTTAGTATGATGTATTGGATACAAGGTATAAAAGTACCATAGTACAAGTTCTCAGTTTTACAAATGATTAACCCAATATTAACCGCATATTTGGCATTACTGACAACCAAGGTTAATGAACTACAAAATATTTTATATAAAAACCTTAAATAATACTTTCTCTTTCAGTCTTTAACAATGATTTAAATAGCACTTGTTACCCATTTGGCTAACTTTAAATATTAGCATTAACAAAATACCTGAAAACCGTTATTATAGGAACTATTAATGTAAACATTCTTAGTAACTTGAAAGTAAGTAAGGGATAAATAAAAGGGGCTATGTAACAATGATACTAACGTAAATAAACATTATGAAAAATACTCAACAACTAAAGCACAAGACAGTGGTCATTACCGGTGCAAGCAGCGGCGTGGGAAGGGCTGCAGCTGAAGCCTTTGCCGAGAAAGGCGCTAACCTTGTTATTGTAGCCAGAGGACAACAAGGCATTGACGAAGTTGTGGAAATATGCAGGAATCTGAATGCAAACGCCATTGGTGTATCAGCCGATATGTCAGTAGAAGAGGATGTAGAGAAGGTTGCTCAACAAGCACTGAGCATCTATGGTACCATTGATGTATGGGTTAATAATGCCGGGGTAATGGCCAGTGGCAAATTCGAAGAAATACCTATGCCTGTCCACGAGCAGGTGATAAAGACAAATTTATTTGGTTATCTGCATGGCGCTTACAATGCACTTAAAATTTTTAAAAAACAGAATCACGGAATAGTAATAAACAATATATCCATTGGAGGTTTTATGCCTGCTCCCTATAGTTCAGTCTACACCGCTACAAAATACGGGATCAGGGGTATGATGGAAGGTTTACAAGGGGAAATCTCTAACCGAAGGAACATCCATATCTGCAATCTTTATCCTCAATTGCAAAACTCAACAGGAAATCTGCATTCGGCAAAATACTCAGGATTTGATATGAAAATTCCTCCGATTGCATCAGATCCCCGCGACACCGCCGAAAAAATGGTTCAGCTTGCATTACATCCCCAAAAAGACCTTTTCCCTGATTTCAGAGCGGCTGCGATTACAAATATATATCGGATGTTCCCTAAAACAACCATAAATATGGCCTCCGGTGCAGTTCGGCTCATGATGAAGATGAATGAAGACAAAACGGGAAATGCCGGGAATATACTGGCCAACTCAAAAGAGCCCATGCGTATATATGGAAAAAAACCAATTTCAAAATCCATAAAAGAAATTGGTCTGTCTATGTTCGCAGGTGCGACAGTCGGTTTATTACTGATGTCACTCTCAAAACGCAATGCTTAAAAGCATGAATCACCAAAAACAATATAAATAATCATTAAAAACAAAAAAGTAATGAAAAGTTCAAAAATCGTAGGAATAGTACTTATAGTTTTAAGCCTGGCTATAGGTTATATTGGCCTGAATAAAATAGCTGACAACACCAAAGAAATTAATTTCCTGGGCATAAAAATTGATGCTTCAAATGAATCCGGCAAACAGCAGGGCTTTATCTACACAGGGGTCGCGGTGCTGCTTTTTGCAGGAGGGTTATATTCAATGAAAAAAGCTGAATAAGAAAAAGATTCCCATCTCTCTTTCGGGCTGAGACCTAAAAATTCAATTTGATGAACTTCCACTGCAAAGTATCATAAATTATCAGTTCATCATGTAAAACCGATAGGTCTGTAATTAGCTTAATTGTCTCGTGAGCCATCATACTGCCTAAAATACCCGGCAAAGTTCCCATAACGCCGTTAAGGCTACAATTAGGAACGTCTTTTGGATCAGGTGGGGATGGAAACAAGTCTCTTAAGTTCTTACTCCCTTTATGATTAAACACTGCCATCTGTCCTTCAAAATTCAGTATGCTGCCATATACAAGCGGTTTATTTAGCAAAACACATTTATCATTGACTAAATAGCGTGTTGAAAAATTATCGCTCCCATCTACAACCATATCAAAGTCGCGTATGAGGTCAGCTGCATTTTCACTTGTAAGCTTTTGGTCATAAACATTATAGTTCAAGCCCGGATTCAGCTTTTGCAGTACCTTTTTTGCCGTTACTGCTTTTGATTCCCCTATTTGTTCATCGTTGTAAAGTATCTGACGGTGCAGGTTGTGTAATTCAACAATATCAAAATCAACAATGCCTAATGTTCCTATGCCGGCTGCTGCCAGATATTGTAAAACAGGACAGCCAAGTCCCCCTGCACCTATCACAAGCACTTTAGCCTGCTGAATTTTTTCCTGCCCCGCCTCTCCTATCCCGGGAAGCATCATCTGGCGATTATAACGCAAAAAGCTATCTATTGAAATCATATTTTAAGAAGTATATATTTTATCCCAGTCTTTCCATACCGGCTCATAACCAGCTGCTCTAATCTTTTCGGCAACTTCCTCGGCTGAACGTTCGTCACTGGTCTCAAACTGTTCGAGCGATTCCGGTGCCACCACATACCCGCCCGGATTGGTCCTGGAGCCGGCACTCATGCTGGTAGCCCCTAAATGGATAATGTTATCCCTGAATTTTTCATTTTCCCTTGTTGAGACGGATACTTCAAGATCTTCATTCCATATCCTGTAGGCACAAATAAGCTGCACCATATCTTTATCATCCATAATAAAGTTTGGTTCAATAATACCCTCAGCAGGCCTCAGCCTTGGGAAAGATACCGAATACCTGCTCTGCCAGTATTTTTTCTGAAGGTAATCCAGATGGAGTGCAGTAAAGAAACTGTCGGTACGCCAATCTTCCAAACCAAGCAATACACCGAGCCCTATCTTATGGATTCCTGCCTTACCTATCCTATCTGGTGTTTCCAGCCTAAAATCAAAATTTGATTTTTTCCCTTTGGGATGGTACTGCTTATACACTTGCCTATGATAGGTTTCCTGATAAACCAGTACCGTATGTACGCCAGCTGTATGTAATGCCTGATATTCTTCAGTACTTAAAGGCTGCACTTCTACAGAGATATTAGCAAATTTTGCCCTTAACAAACTGATGGCATTCAGGAAATAATTAATATTAACTGTATAATTAGCTTCACCGGTAACTAAGAGCACATGTTCGAAACCTGCTTGTTTTATAGCTTCGGCTTCTTTTAGAATCTCGGCATCGTTCAGAGTCTTTCTCTTTAGTTTGTTGTCCAGACTAAAACCACAATAAGTACAAATGTTCTGGCATTCATTGCTAAGATACATAGGTACATACATCTGTATGGTCCTGCCGAAACGTTTTTGTGTCAGTTCTTTACTCATCGCAGCCATTTCTTCCAAAAACGGCATAGCTGCAGGAGAAATAAGTATTAAAAAATCATCTATAGTACGCTTTCTTTTGGAAAGGCTATGTTGTACCTCAGCTGCTGTAACATACTGTATTTTCTGTTGAATACTATCCCAGTGGTATTGTTCAAAGAGGCTTTTAAAAGTCGTCATTGGAAATTAGTATTAGTCATATAAAAATGAAGTAAGGGGGCTGGATGCCGAGGCTGTACTAACGCTTCCTGCCAGTTGGCTTTCAAAAGCTTTACGTCCGGCAATAACAGCCTCTTTAAAACTCTCTGCCATTAATACCGGATTACCCGCAACAGCTATAGCAGTATTGACCAATACTGCATCAGCTCCCATCTCCATAGCCAAAGCTGCATGAGAAGGCGCACCAATTCCTGCATCTACAATCACAGGAACCCTGCTTTGCTCAATAATGATTTCTAAGAAATCCAGTGTTTTCAAACCCTTATTGGAGCCTATAGGTGCCCCTAAAGGCATGACCGCTGATGTACCGGCATCTTCGAGACGCTTGCATAAAACAGGATCGGCATGTATGTACGGCAAGATGATAAAGCCCAGCTTTGCCAATTCTTCAGTGGCTTTTAGGGTTTCTATAGGGTCCGGAAGCAGGTATTTAGGATCAGGGTGTATTTCCAGCTTAAGCCAGTTGGTTTCCATCGCTTCGCGTGCCAATTGTGCTGCAAATATGGCTTCTTTCGCATTTCTTGCCCCTGATGTATTGGGCAAAAGATTAATATGACTATGGTTCAGATGTGATAAGAGGCTATCTGTATCCTTTGCAAAATCGATCCGTTTGAGTGCAACAGTGACCAGTTCACTACCTGAAGCCAGGACAGCCTCTTCCATCTGGGTGGCAGATCCAAATTTTCCTGTACCTAAAAACAGTCGTGATTCAAATTTCTTATCTCCTATTACTAATGGTTTCATACTATATTTAATTGACTGAATAGTTCTTTTTTTTGAGTGTGCGAAGTGATATAGCCCGATAATGCTACCCCATAGATACCCGTATCAATAATATGTTTGATATCATCTTGTGTTATACCTCCTATGGCATAAACCGGTGTATGAATTTGATATTCATTCATTCCCGCCATAATACTTTGTATGCCTTTTAATCCTAAAATAGGACTCAATTTATCTTTAGTTGCTGTAAAACGAAATGGTCCAAGGCCTATATAATCGCATTGTTCTGTATGGCGTTTAATCACGTCATTGAGTGTGTTTGCTGTACCTCCTATGATTTTCCCAGGCCCTATAATAGATCTCGCTTGTTCTATATCCATATCGTCAAGTCCTAAATGGATGCCATCCGCATCAACAGCTTTTGCTATATGAGGATAATCATTGATTATAAATGTGCAATCATATCCCAGCATTATTTTTTTAATCTGTTCTGCTACTGTCAGCACCTCCAATTCCGATACACTTTTAAAGCGTAATTGCACCCAATTACACCCGGCGTCAAGTACTGATCTTATATTTTGTATCTGAGCGTCAGCAGTCTCTCCCTGAGATATATATTGTATTTTACTTCTCATCATTAAACGTTTTAAATTCGCATATGGGGTCGCCTGAGTTCCATATATTTCCTAAAACGGCTACACCATCAAAACCTGCCTCAAGTATTTGTTTGTTATTTTTATAACTTATTCCTCCCAACGCTATCAGTTTTGTATTAAAATTACTACGTCTTTTTGTTGATTCGATAATATCTGTATCGGGCGCATATCCCGGTTTAGAAATGCTGTTATACACCGGACTTAAAAAGGCATATTCGTAACGATGGGATAATCTGTTAAAATCTTCAATACTGTGTGTTGAAGTTGAAAATATCCACTCTTGGTCGTTGCCAAGCATCTTGAGTGTCTTATCAAAATCAGGCCTGTTACTTTCCGTAAAGTGAATTCTGTTGATGCCGTACTGTCCTGCCAGATTATAATGCTGATGCAGTACCAGCCTATCATAATATTCCTCATGTATCAAACGCAAAAGAGATTTGAGATTGTAGATGTCTATACCAGGTTTTCGTATATGAAGCAACTGCAGTCCTTCTTCAAAAAGCCTGTTAATGATATGCGCTTCATCAGTCAAAATTCCCGGATTTGTAATAACAATCATCACTACAAATAAATTTCTTTTCCGGCCCCAACGAACTCTTCTGATTTTTCTCTCATCCCTTTTTCAGCTACCTCCCTTATTTCCTGTGATATTTTCATTGAACAAAATTTCGGACCGCACATAGAGCAAAAATGTGCCACTTTTGCGCCATCTGCCGGCAGGGTTTCATCATGAAATTCCCTTGCTGTATCCGGATCAAGCGCCAGATTAAACTGATCTTCCCAACGAAATTCGAAGCGTGCTTTACTAAGGGCATTGTCACGGTACTGTGCCCCTGGGTGACCTTTAGCCAGATCAGCAGCATGAGCGGCTATTTTATATGTTATCACACCATCCTTCACATCTTTTTTGTTGGGTAATCCCAGGTGTTCCTTAGGCGTAACATAACAGAGCATAGCTGTTCCATACCAACCTATCATAGCAGCACCAATGGCAGAGGTTATATGATCATACCCCGGAGCTATATCTGTGGTAAGTGGCCCCAAAGTGTAAAAGGGTGCCTCTCCGCAATGTGCTAACTGCTTATCCATGTTTTCCTTTATCATATGCATGGGAACATGGCCCGGTCCTTCTATAAATACCTGAACGTCATGCTTCCATGCAATTTTAGTGAGTTCGCCTAACGTTTCGAGTTCTGCGAATTGCGCTGCATCATTGGCATCGGCAATAGAACCCGGACGAAGGCCATCGCCAAGCGAAAAAGCAACGTCATAGGCTTTCATAATTTCACATATTTCTTCGAAATGGGTATATAGAAAATTTTCTTTATGATGAAACAGGCACCACTTAGCCATAATTGATCCCCCTCTGGAAACAATACCGGTAACCCTGTTAGCGGTGAGATGGATATAGCGCAACAGTACACCGGCATGAATCGTAAAATAAGATACTCCCTGTTCTGCCTGCTCTATAAGCGTATCACGGAAAACTTCCCAAGTGAGATCCTCTGCAATACCCTTCACTTTTTCAAGTGCCTGATATATAGGAACTGTACCAATAGGAACCGGGGAGTTGCGAATTATCCACTCTCTTGTCTCATGGATGTTTTTCCCTGTAGACAAATCCATTATCGTGTCCGCTCCCCAGCGACAGGCCCAAACAGCTTTTTCAACCTCTTCTTCAATACTTGAGGTAACCGCACTAATGCCGATATTAGCGTTTATTTTCACAAGAAAGTTTCGCCCAACAATCATGGGTTCACTTTCAGGATGATTAATATTATTAGGTATAATGGCCCGTCCACAGGCAACTTCATTACGAACAAACTCAGGTGTAATTTTTGTCTTGGGCGTATTTGCCCCGAAACTATTTCCAATATGCTGAGAGGCAAGTGAAGGGTTTTGCTGTTCAAAAGCTTCTAAACGCTGATTTTCACGTATTGCTATGTACTCCATCTCCGGAGTAATGATTCCCTGTTTTGCATAATGCAACTGTGTTACATTTGCGCCTGCTTTAGCGCGTTTCGGCTTGTGTAAGTATGAAAACCGTAAATGATCCAGTTTAGAATCATTAAGCCTTTGCTTACCATAGTCAGATGTAATCTGTTGTAATTCATCCACGTCATTGCGCTCCATTATCCATTGTTCCCGAATGCGTGGCAATCCTTTACGAATGTCTATTTCGGCATCAATGTCAGTATAAGGCCCGGAAGTATCATAAACCGTAACGGGTGGATTTTTCTCCAGGCCGCCATTAGAAAGCCTGGTATCGTGTAGTGAAATTTCACGCATTGCTACCTTTATAGGATGCATATTTCCTTCAACATATATTTTTTTAGAATTAGGAAAAGGAGTGCGGGAAATCTGATGTTCTGTATTTTCCATTAGAAAGTCTGTTTGATTTATAGCAATAAAATTCTATCCGCCCTGAGTGGCAGAAATAATTAATATCTGGTCTGTTGAAGAGAGGGTAAAGCTATTCCACTGCGTTTTAGGAATAACAGTATTGTTAACGGCTACAGCAATACCTTTTTGCTTCAAAGGTATTTCTATATCAAGCATAGTCTGTATAGTGACTGTACTTTCAGTAAAATGTCTTGTCTGATTATTGATTGTAAGCTCCATTCCTTGTTGGTATATATTGATATACTTTAGGAATGGCTACGACTGTACACGGAGGAACGTCAAAGTCATCTTACTTTTCCCTACGGCAGTATGAGCTGCATCAGGTTCAGAGGGTAAAATCTCAGCCTACGGTAGTAGACACCCCTAAAGTTGCAGCAAATGTAATGGTATATTCTATAAATACCATAAAAATTATTTTTTTAACAAACCAAATTCTTAAATCAATAATTTAAAATCGGGTAAATCTACGTGATTCCGAGTCCTTTTTAGTGCTTAGTTTTAGCACTCCTTAAACCTGGATCTATAATAATTAGAGGCCAACAAAAATTAAAAAAACAAGGACAGCCAAAAAAACAAACCGATAAAATTAATTAAACCAAAAATACTATGTCAAAAACTGATAAAAATCAATTGAAAAATATTGTAAACAGCAAATTAATTGCCACTGTTAACGTTGGTGTGAATCCTACAGCAATGGCAATAACATCCGATTCTGCTAAATTATATGTAGCCAATGGCAATAATTACGGAATTGCAGGAAGTGATACCGTGACGCTTATAGACTTAACAACCATGATGCCAGTCTTAACAATATCTAGCGGAACATTTAATCAGCCGTACACCATAACGCTATCTAAAGACGAAACTAAAGCTTACGTTACTAACTCCAATGCATCTACAGTGAGCATAATTGACACTGCAACAAATAAAGTTACCGGAATAATAGACGGATTTAATGGGCCATCAGGTATGGTAATTACCCCCGACGGCACTAAAGCCTATGTTAATAATTATGGTGCGAGTACAGCAATTCCATCCGGATCCGGCAATACTGTAAGTGTAGTAGATTTGATTAGCGAAAAAATTATTCAGGAAATTACTTTAAGTGAATATACACAGGCTGCAGCACCATCTGCAATTGCTATTAGTCCAAAAGGTGATTTTGTTTATACTGCAAACTACACAAATGGTGAGCCATGGCAAGGAACGCTATCAAAGATTTCTACGGCTACTAACGTTGTGGTTGATACTATAGGCGGTACTCCTTTTCTTGGAGGAACCCCATTTCTATTTGGTATGTTCGCTTTAAAAATTGATGCTTCCGGTAAGTTTGCATACCTTACCAACTTTGGGAGTAATAACTTTGCACCTTATGGCACAACGGTTTGTGTAGTAGATCTTGAACAAAATACTCAATCGGCGCTGATTGAAGTAGGAATACAACCATCCGGATTTGATATTACTCCAGATGGACTTTATGGTTTTGTTTCAAACTACAATACATTATACAGTTCAGGTGCACCTGATTACACGGGGTTGACAGCCGGACAGGGAACTGTGAATATCATAGATCTATCTACTAATTTGTTAGTCCCAATTACTATTAATGTTGGATTGTCGCCAGGATGTATCAAGATGAGCCCAGATGGTAAGTATGCTATTGTTTCTAATTATACCGGGAATACAGTAAGTATTATCAGTCTATATGGTGAATAATAATTTAGACTTTTAATATAAACATTTTGGAATTTATCCATTTATGACAACAAATTAAAAAAGCTCAAAATTATTGATTTTGAGCTTTTTTTCATATTCAAGATACTTTTTATATTATTAAAAAATTTTTAATAAAACCCTAACACTAAATATAATTACAAGAATTGCAACCAGTATCAGTGCAGTACGTCTTGGCAATTTTCCTGAAAGCCTCGCCGCAAGAGGAGCTGCGGCCGAACCTCCTGCAATAAGTCCAACAATTACATGCCAATGTGTTAACCCGAGAGAAGCAAAAAAAGCTATTGCGGCAGATAATGTAACAAAAAATTCAGCGAGGCTGACTGTTCCTACCACAAAGTTCATTTTTCTGCCTTTAGCCAATAGTGTTGAAGTAACTATAGGTCCCCATCCTCCTCCTCCAAATGAATCCATAAACCCTCCAACAAAACCTAAAACACCTACACGTTTCACTGGGCTTTTACGCCTTGCGGTCTTCAATGCCAATAAAATAAGACGTATACCTATAATCATTGTGTAGATAGAAAGGGCAGCGTATGCAAAAGCCTCGTATTTATTTCCCAAATAAATCAATGCTATGGCTCCGGCTACAGCACCTAGTACCCCAGGAACAGCAAGCCAAAGAAGCAATTTCTTATTAACATTACCAAAACGATAGTGAGTATAGCCGCTCACTGCACTTGAAAAGACCTCAGCAGTATGTATACTTCCACTAATAGCCGGCAGTTTTACCCCAAAAAGCATCATAGTAGTAGCACACATAATACCATACCCCATACCCAGGGCACCGTCTACCAGTTGAGCGAAGAAGCCAACAATCAGCATATCATAAAACCCTGAGGGTATATTGCCGACATATGTTTTTAGTTCATTACCAGAAATGATAGTTGAAAGGCCATATCCGATTACGAAAACAATGAATAGTAATGATATCTGCCCTACCAGTCTTTTATTTCGCTTCGCTATACTCTTTTCATGCGAAAGATATGATGTTGCTTTATTAAGATCGTTTAGTTTAGCGGCGAGGTCACCTGTATGTTCTCTTCGGATTATCTCAAGCTGATCAATGGAATTTTCAATACTGTTAGGAATTACATACTCAAAATATTCTCTTAGTCTTCTGGCAAGTACAGGGGAACGTCCATTGGTTGATATTGCAATTTTAAGACTGCCTTTATTTACTATAGAACCAAGATAAAAGTCACACAGTTCGGGCTGATCTGCTGCATTTACCAATAATCTTTTAGCATTAGCCAAAGCTTTTATATGCTTGTTAAGCTCTGTATCATTGGTAGCGATAATAACAATATCGGCATCATCAAGGTCAGTTTGCTTAAATTCTCTTTGTTTACTCTTCACATTTGGGTTCCACAGAATTAGTTTGTGAAGTTCAGATGTGATTTCGGGAGCCACAATGGTAATGGAAACCTCCGGATTCTGCTTAAGCAGCGTATTAGTCTTTTCAAGACCTACCTTACCGCCTCCTACTATAAGGAAGCGGCGGTTTTCTGTTTTAAGATAAATGGGAAATAACGTATTAGCCATATTTTTTTATTAAAAAGTTTTAGTTTAGGGCATATTTAAGCGTTATACCATAAGTGGCCGGATCACCTAGTACTGCCGCATATTGCCCGGCATTTCCTGCTGCAGGCAATAACTGCTCATAATAATTGCGATTAAGGATATTCCTCCCCCATATATAAGCTGACAGGCCTTTACTTACCCTAAAGCCAATACGACCATTCAGCAGGGCATATCCACCTATGTTAAGGTATTTTGATGGTGACGGACTCGATGAAAAATCACTTCTGAAATAGGTATCTATAGCCGCAAAGAAAAGACCTTGCTCGCTAAAAAATTTAGCATCGGTAGTATATTCAGCACCAATGGCACCGCTCCATTTTGAAATACCCGGAAGACGTCCCCCGGAAATATCTTTAAAGGCTTGAGTCCCTCCGGTCTCTTCGAGCGGTACGGGTGCATTTTTAAAAGAGTCGTATTTACCTTCAGTAAAAGAAATACTAAGATTAGCTGAAAAATGTTTAGCAAACTGACTATTAGCCTCTAACTCAACTCCTTTAACACTAACCTGGTCGGCATTGGAAAGATATCCCCTGTTAACACCCAACTCAGCAGTCTGAACCAGAGTCTGATAATCTTCAATTATGGTTTTATAAATTGTCAGATTAAGCCTAGTATTGTTAAACGGCGTTGATTTAAAGCCTGCCTCAAAATGCTGTACATTTTCAGGTTTGACAGTAGCAAGGTTTAACATAGGTTGACCATCAGCTGTCGGGAGTCCCCCCAGATTTACTCCTACCGGCTTGAAGCTCTGCGCATAAGTAGCATAAGCATTAGCCTTCTCAGAAAACCTATACTGTATGGTAAGCTGTCCGCTAAAATTATCATCCGAAACTTCAGTGCTGAATTTTTGATCCGAATACACCAGTTTCTTTAATGCCAACAGTTCAGGGTCAGTTGTTTCCAATCCTCCATAGGTTTCCCGATTGTAGTTTACCTTTTTCTTGTCATAATTATATCGTAGCCCCGGCAATACATGAAGTTTACTTGTTATGGACCAATCGAGCTGGCCGAATATTGCTGCACTTGTGGATTGTAATCTTGACTTGGTACGTATCCCATAACCATCAAAAAGCCCTGGTGTAGCCCAGAGTTCACTTGTAGTACTTTGGGAGAATCTCCATTGCGCAGCACCGGATTCTTCAATATGGTATGGGCTTGTTTTTAGGTCCTGTTCAATAGCATACAGCCCGATTACTCCTGATAATTTTTCACTAAAATTACCTGCATACCTGACTTCCTGTGATAGTTGATTATGTTTTGAGGGAGCTTGTGATTTGGTCAGCACAGGCAATCCCGTATAGTCCCTGTCATTCGATGGGTTCCAGTCCCAGAAACGCCATGCAGTTGTAGAGACAAGCTTGCCGTTGCCTATGGTGTGTTCATAGTTAACAGAGATACCTCCCAGATCATTATCAGAACGCCAGGCTGTATCCTGGTCCACTTTCCTGTCAAAAGCACTTTTATAAGGAAGACTATAGCCAAGATCAGCCACTATCTGGTCAAATTGACGGTAATCAGCCCTTTGGGTCCTCACGACTCCTGCAATAGCCTGCGCATAACCGTTGGGACGCTGTGATGCATAATCCGCTGAAAGTAAAAGCTCTGCATTTTCATTAAGAATGTATAATAACTGTCCTTTAACTCCAATATTATTCAGGTCATTGACACCTTGTCCTGTAGTAACATTTTCAATTACTCCATTACGTTGAGTTCCCGAAAAAGATAAGCGCCCCGCAATATTTTCAAGTAATCCACCGTTTAAAGACGTCTTAGCTTGTATGTAACCATAGTTACCATAACTTACCTCTGCCACAGCTGTTGGATTAAAAGTAGGCCTTTTAGAAGTAATATTAAACGCCCCGGCAGTAGTATTCTTACCAAAGAGCGTTCCTTGTGGTCCGCGTAAAACCTCGATCCGTTCAATATCGACAAAATCCAGTGTTGTGGCTGCCGGTCTGGCATGATAAACACCATCAATGTAAAAACCTACACCTGGGTCTATCCCATCATTGGTTAAGCCAAACGTGGAGCCTATACCTCTGACATTAAGCGTAGTATTCCTTGGATTTGATGAATATAACTGAACTGAAGGTACTAGTTCCTTTACTCTATTTACATTGAATGATCCGCTTTGTTCAATTTTAGAAGCACCAATTACAGCTATTGGAATTGGTATATCCTGAACCTCTTCTCTCCTTCGACGGGAGGTAATCTGAACTTCATTCAATACGGTTGATATCGGAGTCAGATATACGGCAAGCTGTTGATCGCTATTAAGAATTTCTACTTCTTTATCTTTATAATCCCCATGTGATAAAGTAAGATAAACAGGAAAAATCAAAGCTTCTCTGATTTCAAATTTTCCATTTTCATCCGTAAATACACTGATGGGAGAATCTTTAATTATTATTTTCACATTAGTTACAGGATGCCCGTCAGTGCCACTTGTTATTACTCCTGAAATTAAATGTTGGTTTTCCTGGGCAAAGCTATTGTAAGTCTGTAAAACAACTATAATTAATGCCTTGTTAGCCAGTTTCTGTAATAGTTTAAGCATCGTGGTTAGTTTAATAAAGTTTTAATTCCCGGTTAGCAAAATCACCAAAAGTTTCATTCAGGTTTTTTTCGGTTTTGTATTTATAGAATAATTCATCTAATACCGAAAGTATCTCTGTTTCATTTACTTTTTCTTTATAAATTTTGTTGAGCCTTGTTCCATAACGGTCTCCGCCAAGCATCAAATTGTACTGACCGGGACCAGTTCCTACAAACCCAATTTCTGCAACATATGGTCTGCCGCAACCATTAGGACAGCCTGTCATACGTATAACAATGTCTTCTTCCTGCAACTGATGCCTTTGCAAAAGCGGTTCCAGCTTAGTAACCAGTTCCGGTAGATAGCGTTGCGCTTCTGCAAGGGCTAAAGGACAGGTAGGAAGCGCAACACAGGCCATAGAGTTTTTTCGCAGGGCACTTATATTTAAGTCGATTTGATACTCCAGGAACAATTTTTCTATAACCTTTTTATCACTTTCGCTTACCTCTCCAATAATGAGATTCTGATTTGCTGAGAATATAAAATTGGATATTCCAAGCTGGGCTACTTTGTACAGAAATTCCTTTTGATAAGGTTTAACTACACCATGCTCCACAAAAAGCGTATAATACCATTTTCCGTCTTCACTCTGTTCCCAGCCATAACGATCACTGCGTTCTGTGAAAGTGTAAGCTCTTGCAGGTTCAAGGTCAAAACCTATGCGCCTTTCCAATTCTTCTTTAAACCATTCTACCGAAACTTTATCAATTGTATACTTAAGCCTTGAGAATTTGCGGTCCTCACGGTTTCCGTAATCACGCTGTATCGTCAGTATCTCATAGACAGCTTTCAGGGTCTTCTCTTCTGTATCTGTAAAACCAAGTATACTCCCCAGCCTTGCATAGGTATTAGGGTTACCGTGGGTAGTGGCCAGCCCGCCACCTGCAACAATATTGAAACCCTTAAGTTCATTATTCTCAATTACAGCTATGAGACCAATATCGTTGGTAAATACATCTACATCATTAGATGGCGGAATCGCAATACCGATTTTAAATTTGCGCGGTAAATAACGGTCCTGATAAAGCGGATCGGCCTCTGCAGATCGCTCATATATTTTCTCGCCATCAATAAATACTTCATAATATGCTTGTGTTTTTGGCAACAGCAATGTTGAAATCTTTTCTGCATAAGCATGTATTTTCCCATGGAGCGCTGAAACTTGGGGATGAGAACTTACAATAACATTCCGGTTAACATCACCGCAAGCTGCTATTGCATCCAGTTTTGCTGTATTAAAAGACTGAATAGTTGGACGCAACTGATGTTTCAATAGCCCATGAAGCTGCACAGTTTGCCTTGTAGTAATCTTAAGTGTACCTGTGCCGTACTGTTCGGAGGTTTCATGCAAATTAAGCCACTGGTCTGCAGTTATTGTTCCTCCCGGAATACGCAGTCTTATCATAAAAGAATACAGTTTGTCGAGCTTCTTTTCAGCACGTTCGGCACGTCTGTCCCTATCATCCTGTACATACATTCCATGAAACTTTACAAGCGTCTGGTCATCCGGACGTACATTACCTGTATAATTGTCTTCAAGGCTTTCTTTTAATGTTCCGCGTAGCCCATCGCTACTGGTTTTTATCTTTTCTATTGGCGATAACTTCTCACTCATAATTCTTTATTTAATAAACGTCTTTTAGTAATCTTCCCTCATCTATCAGGGTACTAACAATTTCTTTAGCTTGTTCAAAGCTTATTTTTCTTTGGGTACTGACAACTTCAGTTATAGCTTGTATTACATCTATACTCATGGGAGCCTTTTGCCCACATATATAAATTATTGCCCCATCTTCTATCCATTGATTAAGCTCTTCTCCTTTTTCACGTATACGATCCTGCACATAAATTTTTTGTTGTTGGTCTCTCGAAAAAGCCGTTTCCAAACGCGTCAATATACCCGATGCTAACCAATCCTGTACTTCGGTCTGATAATAAAAATCGTGAACAAAATGTTGCTCCCCAAAGAAAAGCCAGTTTCTTCCCTGTGCCCCAACGGAATCTCTTTCTGCTATAAAACTTCTAAAAGGAGCTATGCCGGTTCCCGGACCAATCATTATGATGTCTTTATCTTCAGGAGGCAATCTGAAATTATTGTTCTTATGGATGTAGAAACTTATTGCTGATCCGACGGGATAATCCGCCAGGTACCCCGATGCCAGACCATGTTTTGTCGCGCCGTTAGCATCAAAAGTATTGAGATTGACCGTGAGATGAACCTGCCCATCGTGCGCTTCCGCTGAAGACGAGATGGAATATAGCCTTGGTGCTATAGGAAGCAGTAACTTTACCAGACTTTCAATACTAAACTCTTCAGGAATCTCTACACCAGCAAGTAAATATTCAAGGTCGGCAACATCATCAGGAAATGATACTCCAAATAATTCTCCTATGAGACCGACAGATCTTTTGCTTAGCCCAAGCACATTTCTATCAATAAACCAGTCATTAGCAGATTTTGTCTCTGTATCGATTTTAATCTGTAGCTCAGATTCTATTTTAAGAATGGATAAAATAGAATCCACTACAGTAATATCATTTTTTGGGTATATTCCAAGTGCATCACCCGGCTCATATAGCACTTCTTCATCCGGTGTAATCTCTATATGATAAGTTTGTTTATTTGAGCCGATATCATTCAAAATCACCTTGTGTGTAATAACGCCTGTATATAATTTTTTATGACCCTGATCTGACTGTTGTGTTTTTTCTGCCGATAATACTCTTTGATGGTTTGCAACGTCTAAAAATTTTGAGAACAAGTCAACTTCCCATTTATTTGCTAAATCACTGTAGTCAACATCTGCTTTCACCAGTGGCAACAGGCGAGTTGCTCCACGCTCTTCCAGTATTTTGTCCAGAAGCACCGCTGCATTATTATATAATGGATAGGAAGAATCTCCTAAACCCAACACAGCATAAGTTAAATTCTGCAGATTTACCTCCTGTAACTGTAAGCTTTCATAAAATTTCTGAGCATTTTGCGGAAATTCACCTTCTCCCTGAGTACTGATTACAAATAGTGCCAGACTTTCTTTTTTTAGTTTCTCAACATCATATTGAAAAACGTCAATTACTTTAGAATTGATTTTTTTCTTTTTAAGACCTGCCAGCAGCGTAGAGGCAACTTTTTTAGAATTACCAGTCTCTGTTCCGTAAATAATTACAGGCTTAACGGTTATAGCCTGCGACTCAGTAATAGCTACGCTACTTTTAGACTGATGGTTTCCGTCTAAAAAGCCCGCTATATAACCTTTAGAAAAGATTAGTTCTTCATTTGAAGCGTCTTTAACCAACTCCTTTAATAAGGCATATTTAGATTCCGATAGCATTTTGGTATGTATTTATGTGGTTATCAAAATAAGATTTGTGGGACTGTGACTCACCAATCCACTTAAATTCATCGTGCAGACTCACTACCGAACCTACAATAAGCAATGTTGGTACATAAGCGAATTCTGGCAACAATGTATTCTGAAGCTGTTCGAAGCGGAAAACCTGCGTCTTTTGTAAAGGTGTAGTGGCTTGCTGCACTACAGCTATCCCTTTATTTTTGTCAATTCCGGCATTCAGCAGCTTACTTACAAGTGCATCAAGTTTCTGACCACTCATGTAATACACCAGGGTATCATCAGTAAGTGCCCAATCATTCCATTGCTGCTCATTAACCGACTCAATATCAAATAAAGTCAGGAAACGTACTCCTCTTGAATATTCCCTTGCTGTAAGGGGTATTCCCGTATAAGCCGCTGCTCCAAAAGCCGCCGATATTCCGGGAATAATCTCATAAGGAATCCTGTACTCTTTCAGTACCTTCAATTCATCAAGTACGTTAGAAAATAATGAAACATCCCCTCCTTTTAGCCTAAGCACTAGTAATCCTTCACCTGCCAACTCAACCATAAGTTCGTTAATGTCCTGCTGTGGGGTATGAATTCCTCTGGAACATTGCTTACCAACATAAATTACATGCGCATCCTTTCTGGCATTTTGCGCAATCAGTTCAGGAGATACCAGCCTGTCAGTTAGTACTACATCTGCCTGTTGCAGATAGCGAAGCGCTTTTACGCTTATAAGTTCCGGATCACCCGGACCGGCACCTGCAAGTATTACTTTTCCTTTTTTCAATTTCATATCATTTGTTTTTAGATAATGACATTCCATTAAATATGTCATTACCTATGAATTAAATTTAAAACAAGCCGTCTACCGAAAGGTATCGTTCACCTGTATCATAATTAAATGTCAACACTACGGCATCATCAGGCAGGGTTTTAATCCTTTTGGCAACAGCAGCGAGAGATGCCCCTGTAGAAATTCCTCCCAGTACACCTTCCTTACCGGCAAGATCTCTGGCATAGGCAAAGGCTTCTTCCTTCCCAACCTGTATGATCTCATCCACTAGTTGAGCTCCATAGATTCCGGGTACAAATCCGGCTCCTATACCCTGTAGGGGATGTGGTGCAGGAGCTCCACCAGAAAGTACCGGAGATAACTCCGGCTCCACAGCAATAACTTTAAGCCCTGGGAACTTCTCCTTTAATACTGATGCTACACCTGTTATATGCCCTCCGGTTCCCACACCAGTAATCAGGTAGTCAATACCCGAAGGAAAATCCTGAAGTATCTCTTCTGCGGTTGTTCTTTTATGTACTTCTACGTTCGAATTATTATCAAACTGGGAAGGAGACCAGGCGTTTGGAATTTCATTAACAAGCTCGGCCGCCCTGGCAATAGCACCTTTCATTCCTTTTTCACGTGGAGTAAGTTCAAATTCAGCTCCATAAATCTGCATCAGCTTCCTTCGCTCTATACTCATAGATTCCGGCATTACAAGAATAACTCTGTAGCCTTTTACGGCTGCCACAAGGGCCAGTCCAATACCTGTATTTCCTGAGGTAGGTTCTACAATCACGCTGTCTTGGGTAAGAAGTCCCTGTTTTTCCGCATCTTCGATCATAGCAAGCGCAATCCTGTCCTTAATGCTGTTGCCCGGATTATTGCGTTCCAGCTTAATAAATACATTTTTTCCTTCACCGAAAAGTCTGTTTATCTTTACAACAGGAGTTTTCCCTATTGTTTCTAAAATATTATTTGCTTTCATTTTTATTATAATTCGTTTATATTGTATAATTATCTGCCAGAACTTTAAGCTTTCGCTTTTGTTTTATTATCTCTCTTTTATGAAAAACCTGAGTATCTGGAGGAACCGATTCGGTTAGCCATACGTTGCCGCCTATTACTGATCCTTCTCCTACTATAGTTTCTCCTCCCAGTACAGTAGCGTTAGCATATAGTATCACTTTATCTTCAATAGTAGGATGCCGTTTAAGAGAGGCTTTGTCCTTGTCTACACTTAATGCTCCAAGCGTTACACCCTGATAGATTTTTACATCGTTGCCAATTTTAGCCGTTTCACCAATAACAATCCCGGTACCATGGTCGATAAAAAACCTTTTACCAATTTCAGCAGCAGGATGTATATCAATTCCCGTTTTACTGTGAGTATATTCGCTAATAAGTCTGGGAAGTATCTGCATACCTAACTGCCATAATTCGTGAGCCAGCCTATGTATTGTAAGGGCATAAAATCCGGGATATGCAATGAGCACCTCATCTTTAGATTTAGCAGCCGGATCAAACTGAAGTACGGCATTCAAATCTTCCAGTAGCATACTGTGTATTTCGCCTATTCGACCGAAAAATATTCCGGACAGCGTCATTGACTCTGTCATAGTCATTTTTTCCTGAAGCAAAAATCCTTTTAAACTATCCCTTAGTTCAATCTCCTTGTTATTGAATATGGAATAGGTAATATAACGTTCCTCAAGGCTGAATAGCCAGCTATAAAGTTCATCTACCCATTGCCTTACCTTGTGGTAATCCAAATAAATGCGGGGTTCAAGAAGGTTCTTTCTGTAAATAGCCCTGGTATTGTAATCTCCTACTGTTTCCATTACACTGTATTTTCTAAAAACATAAGTCCTCCTACTGTAGAAAATGTAGTTTCGTCAATGAGGATACCATTTCCTGTTTTGCTATTCTTTTCAAAAGCATCAAAATGTACAGGCTGATTGGTTCTTATTACAATTTGTGCTATATCGTTTTGACTTATCTCATTGGCATCTGTAAATTCCCATTGATTAACATCCCATTTGTTGGTGATACCTATAATTTTTGCACGTAGGTTCCTGAAACGATGCTGAAGGATATAGGTCTTATCAAGCTTCAAAGGTTCCTTGTCAAGCCATGATATCCAGGCTCTTATCTCTGTAGAGTTTTCTATATATCCGTCAGACGCTATTATGCCATCTCCTCGGCTGATATCTATATTGTCACTGAAATGCAATACAATATTTTGTCCAGCCGTAGCTTCTGATATGTTTTTACCATCCTGTTCTATACTGCTTATTGTAGTTTCTATCCCCGAAGAGAGAATCCTGACTTTATCGCCAACAGAATAATTACCACTAAGAACCGGCCCGGCATATCCTCTGTAATCATGATACTTATCGTCTTTTGGGCGGATTACCCATTGTACCTGAAATCGGGCCGGAAGTTCTTTGCCTGAAGAGATTTCTATTTCTTCCAGTATTTGTAATAATGGTTTTCCCGGATACCACGCCGTAAAAAGCGATTTAGTTACAATATTATCTCCTTCAAGTGCACTCACCGGTACGTAACTAATCTCATCAAAATTGAGCTTATCGCTTATGCCAATAAAATCTTCCTTTATTCGTTCAAATACCTGGGCCGAATAATTTACCAGGTCTATTTTGTTTATTGCAACTATTGCTTTGCGGATACCAATCAGTGATGCAATACTTGCATGTCTTCGGGTTTGTTCGGTAATACCTTTACGGGCATCCACCAAAATGATTATTACATCTGAATTAGATGCTCCTGTAATCATATTCCGGGTATACTGTTCATGTCCGGGTGCATCGGCAATTATGAATTTGCGTTTGGTTGTACTGAAATATTTATAGGCAACATCTATTGTTATTCCCTGTTCTCGTTCGGATCTCAATCCGTCAGTAATCAATGACAGATCAATGTTACTTCCCGATATTTCACCCTGCTTTTTGAGCAATCCCAGCTGATCAGTATGAATACTGCCCGAGTCATATAATAATCTTCCAATTAAAGTGCTCTTTCCATCATCTACATTACCTGCTGTTATAAATCGTAAAGTGTTCATGTTTTCTAATTTTTTTGTTTTTAAAAATACCCTTGCTTTTTGCGGTCTTCCATTGCAGCTTCTGACAACTGATCATCTAGTCTTGTCTGGCCCCTTTCACTAATCCTGGTATTGATGATGTCAGAAATTATATCATCAATATTCCCTGCTTCTGAAGGCACTGCAGCCGTACAGGTCATATCACCTACTGTTCTGTAGCGAACGCTTTGGTAAACAACTTTATCTTCAGGTAAGGGCCTGATAAAAGGCGAGGTAGCAACCAGCCTGTCCTGAAATACAATAAGCTCCCTTTCATGTGCAAAATATAGAGGCGGCAGGGCGATATCGTATTTCTTGATATAATTCCATACATCAAGTTCAGTCCAGTTACTTAAAGGAAATACTCTCACATTATGTCCTTTGGAAATCTTACCATTCAGAATATCCCATAACTCCGGACGCTGGAGTTTAGGTTCCCATTGTCCAAAATCATCTCTCACTGAAAAGATTCTTTCTTTAGCACGTGCTTTTTCCTCGTCCCTCCTTGCGCCCCCAATACAAGCATCAAAGCCATGTTCCTGTATAGTATCAAGTAAGGCATAAGTTTGTAGTGAATTTCTCGAAGGAAATCGTCCCGGTGTTTCCTTTAGATTGTATTTCTTTATACTATCCTCTACTGATCCTATAATCAGTCTCTCGCCTATTTTTCCAACTAATGAATCACGGAATTCCAGAGCTTCCGGAAAGTTATGCCCTGTATCAATGTGCACCAATGGGAAAGGTAATTTTCCGGGGCTAAATGCTTTTAGTGCCAAATGCACCAGTACTATAGAGTCTTTGCCTCCTGAAAAGAGAAGTGCCGGTTTCTCGAATTGCGCGGCTGTTTCTCTTAAGATGTAAACAGCTTCATTCTCAAGCTGTTCAAGGTAATCTGTTATATTGCTCATGATTTATCTTATTTTAGTCTTATCTATGTAATCCACATTCTTTTTTACTGCTATCTTCCCACCACCATCGCCCTGCCCTTAAATCTTCCCCTTCACGGACTGCTCTTGTACATGGAGCACATCCTATACTGAGAAAACCCCTGTCATGCAATGGATTATATGGTATTCCATGTTTTTTGATATAAGCCAACACATCATCAGTAGTCCAATGTAATAAGGGACTGTATTTGTAAAGCTGATATTCCGAATCCCACTCAACAACATCAGATTTTATCCTGTTATCTGATTGTTCGGCTCTCAGTCCTGTTATCCAAACTTTCGCATCTTTCAACGCTCTTTTAAGTGGTCCTACCTTGCGGATATAACAGCATTCTTTGCGAAGCTCCTGTGATTCATAAAATCCATTAATACCATTACTGTCTACAAAATGCTCAAGATCATGAGTATTGGGACTATAGCTTTTGATATTGATGCCATATTGAAGCTGTGTCTTTTCCCATGTGGCATATGTTTCAGGAAAAAGCCTTCCCGTATCCAGGGTAAAAGCTTCAATATTGCGTAATCCCTGACTGAAAATAGCATGGGTAAGTACCTGATCCTCTATACCAAAACTTGTTGAAAAAACTATTTTACCTTTCGTACCAGTAGAAAGCTTATAAAGATCACTTTCAAGATGTTGCTTACCTTCAAAACCGTCTAAAAAACTAATATTCATATTTGATTAGGTTAAAAAAAAAGCCCCTTGGAATCCAAGGGGCTTTTAGTTATTATATATACTTATTGCTCTCAACAGTAATATAAATAGCGTAACATGCCCCAGGAGACCTGACACATACAACATACCGCTACAACTGTTAAAGAAAATTTCATAATGTTTGTTCTATAATGATTTCAAAAGATTCGGCTAAAAATAAAAAAAGCCCCTGCAGATGCAGAGGCTTAATAATGTATAATTCGGTTCAGATTATGCAATAAGGCTCCCTGCGGAAAATTCCGACATGATACAGCACATATTACAAGTTCCTAAATTCATTTTCGTTTTTTAACGGTACAAACTTGCGAATAATATTTTTATCACGCAACTACATTTTTAATTTTTATTTAAAAAACATGAAAAAAAACTAGTTTTAGAGTCTTTTCATATAAAAAAGACGTCGAAAACATGAATTTCAGGCCATAAACACATTAATTAGTTCACGCAACATTTTCAAAAAAACACTGTCCTATACAGAATAATTAATAAATTAAAACCTAATCATTAAATAAGGCCCATTTGGTGTTAAATGAACTAATATCTGTAAATTATGAATAAAAACTTAAGTAATTGTCCCGTTAAGCCTGTAAAAGTCACTTTTCATAAAGACTAATAGGTAAAGGCAATACCTCCACCCATGCCCATATCACTATCATAATGTGCCGAAAGGGACCAGTACCGGGTCAATATATAGCGGCTGCCTACACTGTATTCAAAATCAGTATTCCAGCTTCCCCATAATCGTAATCTGGAAGTAACAGGTATATTTTGTCTCGTGAACTGCAAGCGAACATTGCCTTTATGGTCTACCCGTAAATCACTCTCTACAAACCAGGGTAAAACATAAATAATCCCAAAACACGCTACTGCCCTTTTTGCCTGTGTGCTTCGCTGCCCAAAAAGATTGCGCTGTTTATCCATCTCGTTATGATACCTGAAATCCCAACCTGTATATACAGCAAAAAATTGCTTATTGTCCAGAAAACGACCAATGTGCGCTTCGGTTTCATAACCGGATTCATCATTATAGCCCACTCTCCATTCAGCATCTATAAAATTGCGTGTGTTTTCAAGTCGTAGCTCTCCATCACTACCATTACTTTCAAGACCAATATCCGCCGAAAAATAATAGCGCTTATCGTCTGCATATACTTTTTTTAGTGATGCTTCAGCATCAGGCAACTGTGGATTAGGTGGCGAATCCTCATAGGTAAATATTCTGCCCATACCGCTCATCATATGATAGAGTATATGACAATGAAAAAACCAGTCACCATATTCTTCGGAAGCATTAAATTCAATAGTATCGGTTTCCATAGGCATAATGTCAAGTACACTTTTTAGTGGTGAATATTCTCCATATTGGTTGACTACCCTAAAAAAATGTCCATGAAGATGCATGGGATGTCGCATCATTGAATTATTGGTTATGATAATACGTATATTCTCTCCTGCTTTAATTAGAATCTTATCGGTTTCTGATATGGTTTTATTATCAACAGTCCATACATAGCGATTCATATTTCCGGTAAGCGTAAAATGCAACGTACGATAAGGCCTGTCGGGCAAAGTGGTCTTTACCGGCGATTTAAGCATATTGTAATTAAGTGTAACAATATCCTTATTCTCTTTCAGTGCATGATGATCATGTTCTTTAATGCCTTCCATACCATCTGCTTTTGTAGTATCCGGACCTTGCATGTCAGTCATTGCCATATCTGCTATTTCAGGATACATAACTGCATTCATATCCATCTGCTGCAAACTCATATTCATCCCCATATCTTTCATGTTCCCTCCCACAGTCATCATATCATTCATCATCTGCATCCCCTCAAAATAATTAAGCCTTTTCAAAGGATTGGCCAACTGCTTAATTCCGTTACCAAGCCATAAAGATGTATGCCCGGTTCGGTCTTCAGAAGTGGCAACTAACTCATAAGCTATGCCTTTAGGAGGAATAGTCACAATTACATCGTAAGTTTCTGAAGTTCCTACTATAAAACGATCTACACTCACCGGTACGACCTCTGCCCCATCAGATGCTACCACAGCCATCTTACCACCTGCATAATTAACCCAAAAATAAGTAGAGGAACTCCCATTAATGATTCGTACGCGCACTTTTTCTCCGGGCTTAAAATCTGCAGCCTGAACTTCGGTTTTACCATTAGCAAAAAAGCGCTCGTAATATACATCGCTCACGTCCATAGCCCGCATACGCTTCCATTCGTTATTGAACTTTGTTCCAAACTTATTCTCCTTTATAGCCTGTCCGTAATTTTGGGTAGCTCCTTTTTTGATACTGAACCAATCATTTTCCTTGTGAAGCATACGTTCAACCTGATGCGGATTCATATCAGTCCAGTCACTTAAGAGCATTGTATATTCCGGCATCTTAGGTTCATCTTTTTTATGGATGATAAACGCTCCATACATACCTGACTGTTCCTGTAACATAGTGTGCGAGTGATACCAATAAGTACCACTCTGTTTTAAGGGAAATTTAAACGTATGCACACTCATAGGTTTTATGGGAGCCGTAGTAAGATATGGTACACCATCCTGCTCATTAGGAAGCAGAAGCCCATGCCAATGTACTGAAGTTTCATGATGCATCATATTATGCACTCTTATTACAGCTGTATCACCCTCAGTAAAATGCAGCTCCGGACCTGGTATCATGCCATTAATAGCGATAGCACTTACAGTTTTACCGGTATAGTTTACTACTGTATCAGTAACATACAGGTCATATTCCTTAATTTTCTGCGCCTGCATTGCCATAGAAAACAGCAGTAAGCAAATAAAAATTAGCTTTTGCATAGGCATTATTTAAGGGTTTCAACAGTGTTTCCGCAACTTAACATCTTATTTCCGTAATAAGGATTCTTTATTTCTTTTCCTAAACTCAGCCAGTTAGCCCCTTTGCCACTATTATACATTGGACAATGCTGGTAATAAATGGTTTCACCTGTATTAAAAGCCTTTGCTACATTATAAAAAGCATCCGACAAGGTTACAAAATGATCACGTTGATGTTTTATATCATTAGTGCTGGCAATATGTTCAGCATCTTCCTGTATAGTCGGCAGATTTTTCATCCATACCATATGGGCAGCATCTTGCATCTTATCCATTGGCACCGCTTTTAGCGTTTTCTCTAATTCTGATGCAGCCTTAGCTGCCGCTGATCCGTCTGACTTTACCAAAGCATCTTTTAGAGTAAAATAAGACCTATAGACATCTTTTAAAATAATATTGCTTTGGCCTGAATTTTCAGCAGCCAGAGTTTCATGACCTTCATGATTATCCTTATTAGCAGTAGTTTCAGCAGGGCGCTCATACTGGCAACATCCCGGAAGTTTATTATAAGCTTCAGAGGGTGCGAGGTATTTCTCATTATCGTAACCTGCATAGGCTACTTTTTTTAGGAGTGCATCGGCAGTGGTTTTAGTAGTATCGTAAGTAAGAGTTAGTTTTTGTGAGTCCTTATCCCATACAGCTTCAGATATTTTCTTTTCTGTAGCGGCTTTTTCAATCGTCTTTTTACACATATCACAGTTACCATAGACGGTAACTATTTCGGTTTGGGTATTTTTTAACTGCGCGTTAGCATATGACGATACCAGCATAAATACAGGTATCGCTATTTTATAAAATAGGTTCATGATTTTTAATATTTATAAGTAAACAAATAATTCAGTTTGTGTGACTTGCTTAAACACACTTATGGCTATTACAATTATGGTTTAGCTTATTTTAGGAGGAAGGCGAAGTCCGTGAGTATCGGACTCAAAATATGATTCTGAATAAACAAATTTTTCTTTTGTTTCTAATGCAGAATTAAACAGCTCTCCCGTTTCCAAAGAAGCAATTGGCAAAAATTTCAGCATACCTATAGTCAGGCATTGACAGCAATTTCCGTCACATTTTCCTTTATGTTCCTGCTTACAAACATCAGCATGATTTGTATTAGTTACCGAACATTCTGTATAAGACTTGTTTTGGGGAGTATGATTTGAATTATTACAGGCAAAAGAAGTCTCTGGGGTTAAAATAAACCCTAAAACCATCAGCACTATAATATATAAGTTTTTCATATCCAACCGGTTTCAAAAAACCTTTAATAAAGTAATGTAAATGTACTACCTATTTCTCTATGGTCACTTATACAATTTTATAAAGATTATATAAAATTTTGGTATTGTCCGTTTTCAGTAAATATTCAAAGACATATATACATCTGAAAATCAGGCACAATATTTTAATCTCAAAGCAAAATAAAAATATAATTTCTGGTCAAATAATTTTGTTTTTTAAAAATAGTTCTATATTTGCTACGTTATTTCAGACAAATAACCCTTAAGTATGAGATTTAATCAACTACATCATCATCATCATTTTAATACTGGCTCAAATGCGAGAAGGAAATGATATGTAGTTAATCCAAATATTTTTCTAAAACCCGTTTGAGTAAAATCAGACGGGTTTTTTATTTAATCGAGCGCTCCCCCTTCTTTTTTTACTCAGGCATTATTTCTAATAAAAATGAGTAAATTAAAAATTGCCATTCAGAAGAATGGCCGGCTTAGCGAAAAATCGCTCCAGTTACTAAAGGAGTGCGGGATAAAACTTTCTAACGGCGAACGCACTTTAAAAGCAGTATCTACAAATTTTCCGATTGAGATCCTGTTTCTAAGGGATGATGACATCCCTCAATACGTAGAGCAAGGTATTGCAGACGTAGGGATACTGGGTGAAAACGAAGTATGGGAAAAAAACAAACAGGTTACAATTAACACCAAACTTGGTTTTGCTAACTGTCGTCTTTCCCTGGCTATTGCAAAAGATGTTGAATATAATGATACATTATACTTCAATAACAAAAAAATAGCAACAAGTTACCCGGTTATTTTACAGCAATACCTTGATAAAAATAACATTGTCGCCGAAATCGAACCTATCAATGGCAGTGTAGAGATTGCCCCGGGTATCGGGCTTGCAGATGCTATTTTTGACATTGTTAGCACGGGAAGCACTTTACAAATTAACGGGTTAAAGGAAGTTGAGGTAGTTAGCAAAAGTGAAGCTGTATTAATTTCTAACCCCAGCCTCGAAAGTAATAAAAAGGAAATCCTTGAAAAATTGCTTTTCAGGATACAGTCTGTTAAGAACGCTTCCGAAAACAAATACATCCTGTTAAATGCTCCCAATTCTTCAATAAAAAAGATATCTGAGGTATTACCCGGCATGAAAAGTCCAACTGTCCTATCTCTTGAAGAGCCTGGTTGGAGCAGTATTCATTCTGTAATACGTGAAGATGATTTTTGGAATAATATAGACCGCCTAAAAGCATTAGGCGCTCAGGGAATATTAGTAGTTAATGTTGAAAAAATGATACTGTAAACAAATGAAAACATACTACAACCCTACTAAAAAGGAATGGTCGTCGCTATGCGAAAGACCTGTTATAAAAAGCTATAACCTGGAAGAACTGACTACCCAGATATTTACAGAAATTCAAAGGAAAGGAGACGTTGCAGTTAGAAAGTATACCAGCATTTTCGACGGTGTTGTACCTGATAGCTTAAAACTAACAGAACAGGAAATAGCACTATCGGCTAAGCTAATACCTGAAGAGCTAAAACAAGCCATACAACTGGCGAAAACCAACATTGAAAAATTTCACATTTCTCAGAAAGAGGCAAAAACTATAATTGAAACAACTGAAGGTGTATACTGCTGGAGAGAGAGCCGTGCGATAGAGAATGTAGGTATTTACATTCCGGGTGGCTCTGCCCCTCTTTTTTCAACAGTACTTATGCTCGCTATTCCGGCACAAATAGCAGGCTGTAAAAACATTGTATTGTGTACACCGCCTGATAAGAATGGAAAGATCAATGATGCAATTCTTTATGCGGCACAGCTAACCGGAATTAAAGATATTTATTGCATTGGTGGCATTCAGGCTATTGGTGCTATGACTCTGGGTACTGAAAGTGTACCAAAAACCGATAAAATTTTCGGCCCTGGAAATCAGTATGTAACCGCCGCTAAACAACTGGCATTAAAATATGGTGTAACCATAGATATTCCTGCTGGCCCAAGTGAACTATTAATTATTGCCGATACCTCTGCAAATCCTGAATATCTGGCTGCCGATTTACTTTCACAGGCCGAACATGGTTCTGACAGCCAGGTGATTTTGTTATGCACGGAAGAATCTTTGGCTAAGGCAACTATAACTGAAGTGAACAGGCAAATTCAGGATTTACCCAGAAGAGAAATAGCTGGAAAAGCATTACAAAACAGCAAGATCATTGTTTTTGATGATTTGGAGTCATGCTTCGGCCTGAGTAATCAATATGCCCCTGAACACCTTATAATTGCCTGTGAAAATGCTGAAAATTATACCGATAAGATAATAAATGTCGGCTCTGTCTTTCTTGGTAATCTAAGCTGTGAAAGTGCCGGAGATTATGCCAGTGGAACCAACCACACCTTACCTACAAATGGTTATGCTAAAAATTATAGCGGAGTATCCCTCGACAGTTTTATACGAAAAATTACTTTTCAAAAAATCAGTGAGAAGGGTCTGCAGAATATCGGTCCGGCTATCGAAATAATGGCTGAAGCCGAACAGCTACAGGCTCATAAAAATGCAGTTACAATACGATTAAAAGACTTATACAATGTTTGATTTAAATACGATAGTACGTCCAAATATTCTGGCACTGCAGCCCTATTCCTCAGCCCGGGATGAATATTCCGGTAAACAGGGAATATTTCTCGATGCTAATGAAAATCCTTTCGGAGAATTAAATCGTTACCCTGATCCTTATCAAAGCGAATTAAAAGATAAAATAGCATTGGTATACTCTATTGCTCCTGAAAACATCTTTATTGGTAATGGCAGTGACGAGGCAATAGACCTTTGCCTGAGAATATTTTGCGAACCGGGAAAAGACAAAGCCCTAACTTTTACACCTACCTATGGTATGTATAAAGTATCGGCAGCCATAAACAATATAGAGTTATTGGAAATCCCGCTTAATGCCGAATTTCAGATAGATATAAACAGCGCTATAGCTTCCTTGAAAGATCCCGCTATAAAAGTACTGTTCATTTGTTCGCCAAATAATCCCTCTGGTAACACAATTGAGGAAATTGAAACGATGATCAAAAACTTTAAGGGTATAGTAATAGTAGATGAGGCATATGCCGATTTTACCAATAGCTCTCTGCTTGAAAAACTTGGAATGTATCCTAATCTGGTTATACTAAAAACACTAAGCAAAGCCTGGGGACTTGCGGCTGTACGTTTAGGAATGGCATTTGGATCTAAAGCTATAATTGATCTCTTCAATAAGGTAAAGCCACCATACAACATCAGTACGCTCAATTATAAGGCCGCGATTGAAAAACTTGGGGATATACAAGGCTTTGAAAAAGCAAAATTTCTACTGATTAGCGAAAGAGAAAGAATGGCCGAAGCTCTTACAAAGTTACCTCAGGTCGTTAAAGTATATCCGTCTCAGGCAAACTTCCTCTTGATTGAAGTGCGTAACGCTAATAGAATCTATGATTATTTAAAACAAAACAACATTATAGTAAGAAACAGAAATCAGGAAATACCCAATTGTATAAGGATAACTGTTGGTACTCCTGATGAAAACAAAAAACTTCTTACCATATTAGAAAATAGCACTTTATGAAAAAAATACTTTTTATAGATCGTGACGGAACAATCGTTATTGAGCCGCCTGTCGACCTTCAGCTTGATAGTTTGGAAAAACTGGAATTTTATCCCGGCGTATTTAATGGGTTATCCAAAATAGTAAACGAACTGGATTATGAACTTGTAATGGTTACCAATCAGGATGGCCTGGGAACAGATTCTTTTCCCGAAGATACATTTTGGCCTGCTCAGAATAAGATAATTCAGGCATTAAAAAATGAAGGTATCTCTTTTAGAGAAATTATCATTGATAAAAGTTTCGAACACGAGAACCTTCCCACCCGTAAACCAGGAACGGCATTACTAACCCATTATCTAAAAGGAGATTTTGACCTCGCAAATTCTTATGTCATCGGAGACAGGCAAACCGATATCGACCTGGCAAAGAACCTTGGAAGCAAATCAATATTTATTGGCGACAATAACAAACAGGCAACATTTGTAACAAAGAGCTGGAATGAAATTTACAATCATCTGAAAGCACTTCCCCGAATTGCTTCGGTATTCAGGAAAACTAAGGAAACAGAAATCAGTATACTTTTAAACCTTGATGGTACAGGAAAAAGCGACATAGCCACAGGTATTTCATTTTTTGACCACATGCTGGATCAGGTAGCTAAACATGGAAGCGTGGACCTTTCGATAACAGTTAAGGGCGATTTACACATAGACGAGCATCACACTATAGAAGATACCGCATTGACATTAGGTGAAGCCTTCAAAGTTGCGTTAGCGAGTAAAAAAGGAATAGACAGATATGGATTCCTTTTACCCATGGATGATTGCCTGGCACAGGTAGCCATTGATTTTGGAGGCAGACCCTGGTTAGTTTGGGATGCTCTGTTTACCCGTGAAAAAATTGGTGAGATGCCTACGGAAATGTTCATGCATTTTTTCAAATCGTTTAGTGATACGGCAAAATGCAATCTCAATATCAAAGCAGAAGGAACCAATGAGCATCATAAAATTGAAGCAATATTTAAGGCTTTTGCTAAAGCAATTAAAATGGCAATTAAAAAGAATAATGATTTTTCAATCCCAAGCACAAAAGGAACATTATGATAGCAATACTAAAATATAATGCCGGCAATGTCACGTCAGTAAAAAATACTGTCGAACGTTTGGGCTATCAATGTATTATAACTGATGATCCTAAACTTCTTGCATACGCAGACAAAGTGATTTTTCCCGGAGTGGGTCAGGCAGCAACAGCTATGGAATATTTAAAAGCAAAAGGATTAGATACAGTAATTAAATCGCTTACACAACCTGTATTAGGAATTTGCCTTGGCATGCAGCTTATGTGTAATTCAACCTCAGAAGGAAATACTGAAGGACTTGGAATATTCGATATAGAAGTCAAAAAATTCCCGCCCGATGAAATTGTCCCCCACATGGGATGGAATACCTTAAATATCAAGGGATCAAAATTATTCAAAAACATTCCAACTGATGCTCATTTTTACTTCGTCCATAGCTATTATGCCGAAATGTCCAAATATGCTATAGCTGAATGTAGCTATATATTACCCTACAGTGCAGTATTGGAAAAAGATAATTTTTATGCTGTTCAGTTTCATCCTGAAAAGTCAGGTGTGTTTGGAGAAATACTAATTAAAAACTTTCTGGAATTATGAGAATTATACCCGCAATAGATATAATAGATGGTAAGTGTGTCCGGCTTACTCAGGGAAACTATGATACCCAAAAAATATACAATACAAATCCTGTTGATGTGGCAAAAAAATTTGAAGATTCAGGTATAAAATATCTGCATCTGGTTGATCTTGACGGAGCAAAAGCAGGTAAAATAGTTAATAGTAAAGTTCTTGAAGATATTGCCAGCCAAACAAATTTGATAATAGACTATGGTGGCGGAATTACATCTGACTGCCAGATCGAAAAAGCGTTCAACAGTGGCGCGAACCAAATAACAGCGGGGAGTATTGCTGTCAGAAGGCCCGATATAGTTTCTAAATGGCTTGAAGTATACGGTTCAGAAAAAATAATACTCGGTGCCGATTGCAACAATCGCAAAATAGCTCTTAACGGATGGCTGGATCAAAGTGAGGATGATGTTTTGGTTTATATTAAGAATTATCAGCAAAAAGGAATTCAGCAGGTAATTTGTACTGACATGGCTAAAGACGGTATGTTATTGGGCCCCTCAACGGCATTGTATCTCGAAATACTTACTTCTCACGATATTAAACTTATCGCCAGTGGCGGCATATCTTCTATTAAAGATATTTATGGCATGAAAGAAATTGGATGTGAAGGTGTAATCATTGGTAAAGCCATCTATGAAGGACAAATCAAACTAAAAGAATTAAGCAGGTTATGTTAAAAAAAAGAATCATACCATGCCTTGATATCAAGGATGGACGTGTGGTAAAAGGTATAAATTTCCTGGGGCTTAATGATGCAGGAAATCCAATTGAATTAGCGGCTAAATATGTAAAGGATGGTGCTGACGAATTGGTATTTCTTGATATTACTGCTACACTTGAAAAAAGAAAAACATTAGTAGAGCTTGTCAGGACAATCGCGAAAGAGATAAACATTCCATTTACAGTTGGTGGTGGAATAGCTACAGTTCTGGATGCTGAAATACTAATCAATAGTGGTGCCGACAAAATAAGCCTTAATACCGCTGCCGTGCGAAATCCAGAGTTAATAAGTGAAATAGCCCATAAAATGGGTAGCCAGGCTGTAGTTGTTGCAATAGACACCAAATTAGTCAATAACACAAATGAAGTAATTATTAACGCCGGCAAAACTACTACCGGTATTGAACTGGGAAGCTGGGCGAGGTATGTGGAACAGATGGGAGCCGGTGAGATACTGCTCACTTCTATGAATCAGGATGGAACAAAAAAAGGATTTGATATTGCTACTATTAATGCTGTAAGCAATGCCGTAAATATACCTGTCATTGCCTCCGGAGGAGCTGGAAACAAGGAACATTTTAAAGATGTTTTTTCTAAAACAAATGTTACTGCAGCTTTAGCCGCAAGCATTTTTCATTATGATGAGATTACGCTATCTGAACTTAAATATTATTTAAAAGAACAAAACATTCCTATACGATGACACCCGACTTTACAAAATCAAATGGACTCTTACCTGTTATAATTCAGGATGCCGGAACAATGAAAGTATTAATGTTAGGCTACATGGATCAGGAAGCTTACACAAAAACTTTTGAAACCGGATATGTAACTTTTTACAGCCGTAGCCGTAAAAGCTTATGGACAAAAGGCGAGACTTCCGGAAATTATCTTATTGTTCAGTCCTGTTCTCTTGATTGTGATTCTGATGCTTTATTGATAAATGCTATACCAAAAGGCCCAACTTGCCACACCGGAAATGAATCCTGTTTTTCCCTTCCGGACGAAAAAGGTTTTCTTTACAAATTAGAGCAGATAATAAATGAACGAATTATATCCGGATCTGAGGAGTCCTCTTACACCAAAAAGTTATTTAATGAAGGAATTAATAAAGTTGCTCAGAAAGTAGGTGAAGAAGCTGTTGAACTTATTATTGAAGCAAAGGATAATAATATCGAGCTATTTAAAAATGAAGCAGCCGATTTACTATTCCATTTGTTAATTTTACTTAAAGCTAAAGGACTTGAATTAAAAGATATTGAAAGCACACTTTTATCAAGGCAGCGATAAAATCTTTAAACCCACAATCTCGCTATAAAAACAAAAACCGGGCAGCTATTGGCTGCCCGGTTCTTTTTATTGCTTTTGCATTCTTATCTCTTCAGTGAGAAATGCGATTTAAATTCACGTATCACGGTTGTTGTACCGTCAAATTCAGGGTAGGTTACCGTAAACCAGTAGTCGGTTGCCGGTACCGGTGTACCGTTGAAGGTACCATCCCATCCGTCACTGTCAGGGCTGATCTGCTTGATCAGTTTGCCATAACGGTCAAAGATGTAGATGACCGATCCTGTCTCCTGTAGCCCGATGATGTTCCACGTATCGTGGAAGCCATCGCCATTCGGGGTGAAGAAGTTAGGGTAATCCACAATGCTTGCATCGGTGATCACAAGCTCATCACACGAGTCCGGGTTGGTATCCCTTACCCTTACCGTATGGCTGCCCGGTGCCACATTGCTGAAGATATTACTATCCTGCCATGGGCCGTTGTCAAGGCTGTACTGGTATACGCCATAACCTTCTACCGTTACCGTGATGGTCTGGTTGTCGCTAAAGTAGTTGGTCACATAATAACCCCTGCCTACTTTAACGGCCGATCCGCTTTTGATCACTACTGCCGCTGCTGATTCTTCAGACTCACAGCCTGTAGCGCTCGTTGCAATTACCGTATAGCTTCCTTCTGCCTGTGCGAGTAATGTCGGGCCTGTCTCGTTCGGTAGCTCTTCTCCGTTCAGGAACCATCGGAAGCTAT
>NZ_JBHUMD010000014.1:0-529 GCF_042684765.1 Flavobacterium suzhouense
CAAAACTACTTATATCAGCAAGTTAAGTCTAAAGGTTAAAAAAATGTCAAAAAAAGGTTTGTAAAAGTTTGCCAAAGCGGAAAAAGGCGCTACTTTTGCACTCGCAATAACGAAGTAGTTCACTGATATCCTGACAACGTCTTAACCCTTGTAAATAAAGGGATTCTTTTAAAAAAGAAAATAAAAAAAGATGAAAAAAGATTAGGAAGTTAGAAAAACAAGCTTACCTTTGCACCCGCTAAAAGAGCGACGGACTTTGAAAACATGAAACGCATTTTTTACCTTATATATAAGAGTAGAAAATAATCGAAAAAAAGTTTTGAAAAAAGCTTGGAAGTAAAGGGAAAAAGATTTTATCTTTGCCCTCCCAAACTGAAAGGTCTGGATGCTGAAAAAGCTTTTGAAATTCTGAATCGGCTGAGTTTTTTAGAAAGAAAATTTTTTTTCAAAAAAAGCTTGCGTAGAAGAAAAGAAGTTGTACTTTTGCAGCCGCTTTGAGAACGAAAGTTCGGGGCGAAAAAAACAAGAA
>NZ_JBHUMD010000016.1:0-606 GCF_042684765.1 Flavobacterium suzhouense
GGTGGGGATGACGTCAAATCATCACGGCCCTTACGTCCTGGGCTACACACGTGCTACAATGGCCGGTACAGAGAGCAGCCACCTCGCGAGGGGGAGCGAATCTATAAAACCGGTCACAGTTCGGATTGGAGTCTGCAACCCGACTCCATGAAGCTGGAATCGCTAGTAATCGGATATCAGCCATGATCCGGTGAATACGTTCCCGGGCCTTGTACACACCGCCCGTCAAGCCATGGAAGCTGGGGGTACCTGAAGTCGGTGACCGCAAGGAGCTGCCTAGGGTAAAACTGGTAACTGGGGCTAAGTCGTAACAAGGTAGCCGTACCGGAAGGTGCGGCTGGAACACCTCCTTTCTAGAGACACGATCGTTAGGTTAATGTAAATGAGAAGTAAGGTATACTTACTCTCGCTGTTAGTTCAAAAATTTAAAGTAAAGAGAGCTGAATAGATTTCTGGATTATTAGAAAGTTAGATATTTGGAATTATCCAATAATCGAAAAATCTAAAATCCAATAATCGAAACAAAAAATAGTCTCGTAGCTCAGCTGGTTAGAGTACTACACTGATAATGTAGGGGTCGGCAGTTCGAGTCTGCCCGGGACTACA
>NZ_JBHUMD010000017.1:0-92224 GCF_042684765.1 Flavobacterium suzhouense
CAGGTTCTACAGTAACAAGCACAACAACACTATATGTTTATGCTCAGGAAGGTATAGATATTGTATGTTTTGATGAGAATACCTTCACTGTTACTGTTGCTAACGTAGCTGCTCCAACAGGAAACGCTACACAAACCATCGAAGGTGGCGTAGCTACTGACGTGACGGTTGCTGATTTAGTAACAGACGCTGTAACAGGTACAGTAACATGGTATGCTACTCTTGAGGATGCTCAGGCAGGTACTAATGCACTTGCTCCTGACACACAACTTGTTCAGGGTGCAACTTACTATGCTACACAAACTATTGATACATGTACAAGTGTTGGTGTATTTGCAGTAACAGTTGACATCGTGCTTGACAGAGGAGGATTTGATGTGAAAGCATTCTCATACTATCCAAACCCAGTTAAGGATGTGCTTAACCTTACCTATTCATCTGAAATCACTTCGGTAACGGTATTTAACCTATTAGGTCAAAAAGTTATTTCTCAGGTAGCTAATGCTACTGATGTAAGAGTTGACATGGCATCTCTTGCCGATGGGGCTTACATCGTTAATGTAACTTCAGGTAATACTGTAAAAACAGTTAAAGTGATTAAAAAGCAATAATTTGAGATAGCATTAAACTTTCTACTATTAAAATTGAAAGGGGTTGTCACTAGTGACAACCTCTTTCTTATTTAGAATATGTAATCCATCTCATAAAGCCTTCAGTAAACTATTTTCTCGCTGAAAAATAAACCCCTACAAGAATAATTGCCGCACCCAGGCCTTGTACCGGTGTTAGCGATTCACCGTCTAACAATCCCCATCCAAAAGCAACAATAGGAATAAGATAGGTTACCGAAGATGAAAAAATAGGCGATGACATCTGAATTAACCTAAAGAAAACAATATTTGCTATACCTGTACCCAACACAGCCAGTATAGCGATATACATCATCGATCTGTGGGTCTGCGGTAGCGTGGCAATATCAAAAAAGCCGGAAAAGCATAATACGAGTATCGCCGGAACAAGCATCACGGCAAAATTACCCGTACTAATAGCCAGTGGTTTGAGATCAGACAGATACTTTTTTATAAGATTTACATTGGTAGCATAGCATACAGAAGCCATAATTACAAAAAGTGCATAATAGTAGTTTTGATTAGGATTGTTGATGGCTCCATTATAGATAAGCAATACACACCCAACAAGCCCAATTACCACTCCTATGAGCTGTCTTCGCTGAAAACTCAATCCAAAAACTGTAGCCCCCAATATAAGGGTATTGAGTGGCGTAAGTGAATTTAAAATGGCACTAACCGAACTGTTAATCTCCATTTGTGCAATAGAGAACAGAAATGCCGGAAAAAAAGTTCCCATAAGGGCAGTAAGTGCAATATACTTCCATTGTCCCTGCGGAATGCTCTTTAAAGTTCTAAAGCCAATAATAAGCAAAAAAACAGCACAGAAAATAATTCGTAATGACCCGAGCTGAAACGGATTAAGACCTTCGAGTCCACGCTTGATTAGTATAAATGAGCTTCCCCATATAAGCGAAAGCAAACCCAACAGGTACCACTTAAGTTGTTTTTGTTGCATGGTTGTTATTTTGGGTCAAAAATCCAACATAATAATCAGCGTTGCAAACCGTTTTTGTATAAATTTGTAAACTCTTTTGAGAGAAGCTTTTAAAATTAAATAACAACATACTATGAAACTAGTTAAAACACTTTCATTTTTTGCTTTAGCAGCTTTACTTTTTACCAGCTGTAAAGACACTTCTAAAGATGGCAACATCGAAACTCCTGCTGAAGGAACAGTTACGGACACTACTCACGCTAAAGAAACTGCTGAGAACCTTGAAACTACAACTTTCAAGATTGACGGAATGACTTGTCCTGAAGGATGTGCAAAAGTAATTGAGAACAAACTTGCAGGTATGGAAGGCGTTCAGGAGGCAAAAGTAGATTTTGATGCCAAAACAGCTACTATTTCTTTTGATGCTGCGAAACAAACTCCTGAAAAATTTGTTGAAACTGTAGAGCATATCGCTGACGGTGCTTACAAAGTATCAGACGTTAAAAACTCAGGTGATAAAGCTTACTTTTCTTTAGATCAGGAGAAAGAAAAAAAGACAGAAAAAAAAGAAAAAACCACTGATAAAAAATCAAAAGACGGTTCTTCTTGCTCAAAAGACTCTAAACCATCATGTGGTTCTGAGAAAAAAGGAGGATGCTGTTCTGCCGGTAAAAAAACTGAAAAAGGAACAATGTAATCTTACATTCTCTTATAAAACTAAAAACCTTCGCTGATGCGAAGGTTTTTTTTATTTAGCTCCTGTTATGGTATTATAAAGCAACACCGCTTTACCATCGGTTAATGTGGACACAAAGTGACAGATATGAAGCAGCCTGTCGTAAAGGCTCATTTTTTCAGTTATAAATTTCTCAGGCATCAGTTTCAGTACTAATTTGTCATAATTACTATCTGAACCATCAAACTTATTATTGTAAGCAGTACAGAAGGTATCTAGCAACGTATTAATAATGCGATAACCAATAACCTCTTTCTCTACCACTTCCCTGCTCTGGTAAATGTTTTTTATACTGATATTAATTATATCTTTCATCTGAGCAGTATATTTACCTCTCTCAGTAAGCGCATACGGATATTCACCCTTTAGTATTGCATCTTCATTTTCAATAAACACATCAACTGCATCATTGATAAGGCTCCCTATAGCCAAAGCACGCAGGTAACTTATACGGTCTTCTTTGGTTACTAGCGATTTGTACTTCTCAACATGAACGTTATCCTTAACCAGTTTAATAAGATATTCCAGTGCATAATCCTCCGAAATAACACCCAGATTTATACCATCTTCAAAATCGATGATAGTATAACAAATATCATCTGCAGCTTCTACCAAATATGCCAGCGGATGTCGTTCATAGCCGATATCATCACCTGTTTTATTAGGTATTAAACCCAAATCATTAGCCACTTCCTGAAAGAAAGCAGCATCGCTCTGAAAGAAACCATATTTTTTATCCGCAATGTTAGGAGTCGGTTTTTTAGGCAGTGACTCTTTAGGGTATTTCATAAAGGCTCCAAGTGTAGCATAAGAAAGACGCAAGCCACCTTCAATACCGGGACGGTTTGCTGTAAGCAGGCTAAACCCGTTGGCATTTCCCTCAAAATCGATAAGATCCTGCCATTCTTTATCGGTAAGCTGACCCTTATACATCTGCCCTCTTCCAGTCTTAAAATATTCGCCTATAGCTTTTTCTCCCGAATGCCCAAAAGGCGGATTGCCAATATCATGCGACAATGCCCCAGCGGCAACAATTGCACCAAAATCGTTCATTTGGTAACCATGTACTTCCTGAAGATAAGGATGTTTTTCTAATATCTTTTTACCCACAAGCCTCCCTAACGAACGACCTACCACCGAAACCTCAAGACTATGCGTGAGACGGGTGTGCACAAAATCAGTTTTAGAAAGTGGAATAACCTGCGTTTTATCCTGAAGGCTCCTAAAAGCCGAGGAAAATATTATACGGTCGTAATCTACCTCAAAACCCAAACGGGTATCATCTTGTTCCTTTCGTAACCTTTTGCCTGTATCGCCCTGTCTTTTTAATGACAGTAACTGTTCCCATTGCATCATATCCTATTTCAGATTTATGATTTTAGATTTCAGGTTCCCTGAACCTTACTATTTTAATTTATTCCTGACTTGGCCAGTTCGGCCTGTATGATATTATTCTTTACCTGTGTAAACACTTCTGTTTTGGCTTCAGCAAAAGAGATATCGTATTTACGCTCTATAAACTGAAACTCTTCAGGGTATTTTACCAATAACCTGTCATAATAACTATCCAGCACTTCTTTTGCTGGCGATGTAAACTCGAGCCTTAATTCAAAACGACGAATGAGTGCCTCATCAATAGCTTCTATCTGATTTGTTGCTGCAATCAGCACCGAGTTCGACGGAAAATTATCTATAAGCTGAAGAATAGCATTCACAACACGCCTCATTTCGCTGCTATCACGGCTATCATGTTCCCTCACCTGACCCAAAGTATCAAATTCGTCAAAAAACAGCACAGCGTCGTGATAACTCACTTCTTTGAACAGTGTGGCGACATTCTTTGCCGTCTCCCCGAGTTTAGACGAAACAATTTGTGCCAGATTTACCACGATGAGCTTTCTTTCAAGCACTTTGGCAATAGCTTTAGCTGTCATGGTCTTGCCGCAACCGGTTTTGCCGTACAACAACATTTTATTGTTTACCGGCAACTCATATTTTTCAAGGATATCACGAAATTGATATTCTTTTAAAAATTGTTCAATTTGCACAGCCGCCCCATCATTAAAGACAATATCTTTAATATCTACCTCACTCCTGTCTGTAAAAAATAATCCGTTCAACTGTTTATTGCTTTAAATGCTTATTTCTTCAGATTGAACAAAAAGAAATCACGTGATTTCTGTGGATATTGCTCAACACTCTTATCGCTAGGATTATCAATTACCGATTTGATAGTAATCTTATCCCCTATCTTAAAATCCTTTTCTACCCTTTGGTAATCCAAAAGGTATTGACCGCAAAAATAATTACCATTTTCATCCTTTTCTATCAGTCCTGAATACACTCCTTTTTTATCCTTGCTCATCGTTACTATTTTGTTCGTTATTTTCTTTATTCGCTTGTTTTATTTGTGCTTCCCTGAAGGCTGCAATATCAACTACCAGTGTTTTAGAAAGTCCATCGTGAAGACCAACCGGACGCCTGCCGAAGAAAGTAATAAATTCCAGCGGTATAAGCCTGCATAATGTCCTTAAGAAAATACGCATGCTATCAGGCCTCGTCCCATCGGCATTCACAACCATGGTATTCGTAATATATTTACCCAATGTACGCATATTTACAGTCTCAAATAAGCCATAATACACTATACTTATACCGAGAGCTAAGATTGTGTATTTGATATTACCTAACACAGGCGGACCTACCTGAAAACCCTTTATTCCATAAATTCCATAAAGCATGTCTCCCCCTTTGGCAAATCCAATTTGCAGTAGAGTGGTAACAATACTGTCAATAATAAAATTCTGGAACCGTTTGTTTCCGGTTGCCAGCATGCCATAGGTTATTTCAAAAGGTTTTCGCATATTATATTTGTTCGGCTACTGCCGCATCATTAATCTGGTTTGCACCAATTTCATCAAAAGAGTTTTTTAACTCTAATGCTGCTTTGTATTTTTTAGCATCGACAACATAAGTTCCCGATGCACTGTCGTGCCATCCTCTTGGATAAGATCCAATAAAAGACAAAGCTTCAATAGTCAGAATCCTGCAAAGCGCCCTGATAATTATTGATCTTGGTTCCGGCTTACTTCCATCTTCCATTACCACCATTGTTCCTGTAATATATTTACCAAAGGTTCGCTGAGTAAGCACTTCCATAGTAAAAAGATACAGCACCATAACAAGGGTTGTAATTACCCTATCGGTAAATCCATCCATTTCTGTAAGCCATATTGAAAGCCCATCAAATCCAAGTAACGAAAACAACACTGCAAATACACCCAATACCACAAAGATCAGATAAATTGTAGCAGCATCAATAATTAAATTCAAAAGCCTTTTGTGCCAGGTCACAAACATATCCGGGCTAATTGCAACATAATTGGACGTCTCCATAATAATTAAAAGTTTGATTGGTTAGAAAACAAAAATAAGGAGCAATTGCTCCTTATTCTATATTATGTGAGAAATATTTTTATTATGACCCGCACATTTCACAATCTTCAGGATCAGCAGTTCTTGAACGCTCCAGCATAGCCTGGAATTCGCTTACTGCAATTGGCTGAACTTCTTCAACCGGCGCCGCAACCGCTTTTGGTGCTGCTGCCTGTGCAGGAGCCTCTTCCACTTTTTTATCGTTATTAAGCGTAAACTTAATCGCATCAACTGCACTCTTAGTCCTTAGATAGTACATACCTGTTTTTAGGCCACTTTGCCATGCATAAAAGTGCATAGAAGTAAGCTTAGAGAAGGTAGCACCTTCCATAAACAGGTTAAGTGACTGTGACTGATCGATAAAGTAACCTCTTTGACGTGACATGTCAATGATATCTTTCATACTCATTTCCCAAACCGTTTTGTAAAGGTCTTTAATGTCCTGAGGAATAATATCTATATTTTGTATCGATCCGTTAGCTCTCATAACTTCTTGTTTAAGGCTTTCATTCCATATTCCAAGGTTTACAAGATCTTCAAGAAGGTGTTTGTTCACTACGATAAACTCTCCTGAAAGCACCCTTCTTGTATAGATGTTAGAAGTATAAGGCTCAAATGCCTCATTGTTACCTAATATCTGAGAAGTAGATGCTGTAGGCATTGGCGCCATCAATAATGAGTTCCTTACACCATGCTCCATAACTTCTTTACGAAGCGAAGCCCAGTCCCAACGACCACTTAGGTCATTATCGTTAAGCCCCCATAGGTTGTACTGGAATTCACCCTGAGAAATTGGTGACCCCTGGAATGTTGAGTACGGTCCTTCTTCTTTTGCCATTTCCATCGAAGCAGTAACAGCAGCAAAATAGATCGTTTCAAATATTTCCTGGTTCAGCGCTTTAGCCTCATCACTTGTAAACGGCATACGCATAAGGATGAAAGCATCCGCAAGACCCTGAACACCTAATCCAACAGGACGGTGACGCATATTAGAGTTTTCAGCTTCTTTAACAGGATAGTAGTTTCTGTCAATAACTTTGTTAAGATTGCGCGTTATACGCTTAGTAACCTGGTATAGGAAGTCGTGGTTGAATTTACCATTCTCCACAAACATTGGCAATGAAATAGAAGCAAGGTTACATACCGCAACCTCGTCTGGAGAAGTATACTCCATAATCTCTGTACAAAGGTTTGACGAACGGATAGTACCAAGATTCTTCTGGTTCGATTTTCTGTTAGCCGCATCTTTATAAAGCATATACGGAAGACCTGTCTCAATTTGAGATTCAAGTACTTTTTCCCAAAGCTCACGTGCCTTAACTGTTTTTCTTCCTTTTCCTTCAGCTTCATATTTCAGGTAAAGTGCATCAAACTCATCACTATGAACATCATAAAGACCAGGACATTCGTTAGGACACATTAGGGTCCATGTACCGTCTTCCTGAACACGTTTCATGAACATATCCGGAATCCATAGTGCCAGGAACAGGTCACGCGTTCTCATTTCCTCTTTACCATGGTTTTTTCTCAGGTCAAGGAAATCAAAGATATCCGCATGCCAAGGCTCAATATAAATCGCAAAGCTACCTTTACGCTTTCCTCCACCCTGATCTACATAACGTGCCGTATCATTAAACACGCGAAGCATAGGCACGATACCGTTAGATGTGCCGTTAGTACCACGGATATAAGAACCTGTAGCCCTTACATTGTGTATAGATAACCCGATACCACCTGCAGACTGCGATATTTTTGCAGTATTCCTAAGTGTATCATAAATACCATCGATGCTATCATCTTTCATTGTAAGAAGGAAACACGATGACATCTGAGGCTTAGGCGTACCTGCATTAAACAGGGTAGGCGTTGCGTGGGTAAAGAATTTTTTAGACATCAGCTCATAGGTCTCTATAGCTGCCGGGATATCGTTAAGGTGAATACCTACAGACACACGCATAAGCATATGCTGTGGTCTTTCCACAATCTGTCCGTTTATTCTCAACAGGTAAGAACGCTCAAGGGTTTTAAACCCAAAATAGTCATAATTAAAATCCCTGTTGTATATAATTGTTGAATCCAGTACTTCAGCATTTGCCATAATTGCTGCGTGCACCTCGTCAGACAAAAGCGGAGACTCCTGCCCTGTTCTTGGATTCACATAATGATACATGTCGTTCATCGTTTCAGAGAACGACTTTTTAGTGTTTTTATGAAGATTCGACACCGCAATACGCGCAGCAAGCTGAGCATAATCAGGGTGCGTAATTGTCATGGAAGCAGCAGTCTCTGCCGCAAGATTATCAAGCTCAGATGTGGTAACCCCATCATACAAGCCCTCAATTACACGCATTGCCACCTTAACCGGATCAACCAGTTCATTCAGTTCATAGCACAGTTTTCTTACACGATCGGTAATCTTATCAAACATTACCGGCTCTTTTCTTCCGTCTCTTTTAACTACATACATATGGCAATAAATTTTTGGTTAATAATCAGCCCGCCACCGCGAACCTCACATTCGTATAGATGATTTTTGTACTTGTTTTTCTACTGATTAAAAATCAGCATCAAAACTAATTTTTTGTGAATCCCCCTCGTTTTTGATAACACCCGCTTTTTGGTATTCCGAAACCCTTTTCTCAAAGAAGTTCGTTTTACCCTGAAGCGAAATCATATCCATAAAGTCAAACGGATTTCCTACGTTATATTGTCTTTCGCAACCAAGCTCCACAAGAAGCCTGTCGGTTACAAACTCAAGATACTGTGTCATTAAAACAGCATTCATTCCAATAAGACTCACCGGAAGCGACTCTGTAATAAACTCTCTCTCTATAGTTAACGCATCAACAATAATTTCTTTTATCCTCGCTTTAGGCACCTTATTTACCAGGTGGTGATTGTGCAGGTGTACCGCAAAATCACAGTGAACACCCTCGTCACGGGAAATCAGCTCATTCGAGAATGTAAGTCCCGGCATCAGGCCACGTTTCTTAAGCCAGAAAATTGAACAGAATGCTCCTGAAAAGAAGATACCCTCAACCGCTGCAAAAGCAATAAGCCTCTCAGCAAATGAATCAGACTCTATCCATTTAAGCGCCCAATCCGCTTTTTTCTTAATCGCAGGAAACACCTCGATAGCATGGAAAAGCTCATTTTTCTCGTTCTCATCCTTAACATACGTATCAATAAGAAGAGAATATGTTTCGCTATGAATGTTTTCCATCATAATCTGGAAACCATAAAAGAATTTAGCCTCAGCATACTGAACCTCGTTTACAAAGTTTTCAGCAAGATTCTCATTAACTATACCGTCAGATGCTGCAAAGAACGCAAGGATGTGCTTAATAAAATATTTCTCATCTTCACTAAGCTTATTATTCCAGTCGTTAAGGTCCTGGTGAAGATCAATCTCTTCAGCCGTCCAGAAACTCGCCTCCATTTTTTTGTACCAATCCCAAATATCATGGTGTTTAATGGGGAAAATCACAAAACGGTTTTTATTTTCCTGTAATATAGGTTCAATTGCAGACATATTGTTTTGACTTTTATAGTATTATAAAATAGATGATGTTGTCGAAAGGGGTAGTACAAAGATTGGCATTTGAAATAAAAAATGAAAGCCAAACTTATTCACAATTGGCTATAGTTTTTAACAACACTTAATTTTCCTACAACACAATAAACTTTTTACAACACATTGATAATTAACATGTTGTAAAATATAAATATACGTAAAATTATTTAGAAATATTCTAAAAAAAGAGGTTTTACAGGGCTTAGCGGCACTTTTGAACCGGATTTTCCTTCAACTCTTCAGCCACCTTTTCAAGTTCAGCATACCAGTCGGCACCAAAGCGGCGAACCAGCGCTTCTTTTACAAATTTGTATACCGGCACCTCGAGTTCCTTCCCAAGCGAACAGGCATCGCTACATATATCCCACTTATCGTAGTTTACCGCAGCAAATTCAGTAAAATCTTTTACCCTTATAGGATATAAATGACAGGAAACAGGCTTTTTCCAGTCTACAATTCCCTGATTATAGGCCTGCTCAATACCACAAAGCGCAGTTTTCCCATCAAAGATCACATAGGCACAATCTTTATTATCAATTAGCGGCGTTTCAAGATCGCCATCAGTTCCGGTAATCCATGTTCCCTGAGCCTCTATCGCAGCAATACCCTCTTTTCTCAAAAACGGTTTTACTTTCGGATAAATAGCCTCCAGTATTTTGGTTTCCTCCTCATTAAGTGGTGCTCCGGCATCGCCATCTACACAGCAAGCTCCTTTGCATGCCGAAAGATTGCACACAAACTCTTTTTCCAGTATGTCCTCAGACACTATTGTTTTTCCCAGTTGAAACATGCTGCAAAGGTAAATAAAAGTTAGGAAAACAACCAGTAGCCAAAATCCTCATAAATAGCTTGTAACTGTTAAATAATAAGAATAATTTTGCAGATTAAATAAATTCTAAACTTATGGGTTTCGACTGGAGAGAAATTTTTACCGTAAGCATGGTGCTTTTTGCTGTTATAGATATAGTAGGCAGTATTCCTATTATAGTAGATCTTCGCAATAAACTGGGACATATCCAATCAGAGAAAGCTTCAATAGTAGCCATGATTATCATGATCATTTTCCTTTTTGTGGGAGAAGAGATCCTTAAACTAATAGGCATCGATGCAAGTTCGTTTGCAGTAGCCGGATCTTTCGTACTTTTTTTCCTTGCGTTGGAAATGATCTTAGGCATACGCCTTTATAAAGAAGACAACCCAAGCACGGCATCTATAGTACCTATAGCCTTCCCTTTAATTGCCGGTGCCGGAACCATGACCACACTCTTATCTCTAAGAGCTGAATATGAAAAAATCAACATTATAATAGCAATAGTAATAAATGTAATCGTTGTTTACATAGTACTAAAGTCGTCATCCCGCATAGAACGTGCATTAGGCAATAACGGACTGGGAGTAATACGTAAAGTATTCGGTGTCATATTACTTGCGATAGCTGTTAAATTATTTGCTGCGAATGTTAAACAATTATTCGTATAGAATTATATTGTTTAATTTCACATGTTGAAAACCAATGATCACCTTACCAAAAGAAACTCACACTACAATGAAAATTCTTATTTACACATTAATGGGCCTTGCTGTTGCGCTCATCATTTTTAATGTAACTCTTCTTGATTTTAACAACCTGTTTGAAGGAAATAGTTTTGCAGCCGCAGTGGGCATAGTACTTTCGCTATGTGCAATATGTGCCCTGCTTATCCTGAAAATATCTAAAAACATCGAAGAAAAATCCAGGAACTAATGTTTGATGTTTTAATTATAGGAGGAGGCGTTTCAGGCGTTTCCTGTGCTCTTATTATAGGTTCAGCACTAAAAAGGCCTTATGCTGAAGGTAAAAAAGCAGGCATCTTTACCCATCAAAAATCAACTTCACTTCAGGACGCTGTTTTTAACAACGCGTATGGCATACCTGCAGACACATTAGGCTCAAGCCTTATGGAAACCAGCCTTGAGCAACTAGCTACGCTATATCCTGAAATGGAACAATTAGCTAACGAAAAAGTGATGAGCATTGAAGGTGACGTGGGTAATTTTACCGTAACCACTAACAAAGGCTCATACAAAACTAAAGCCGTAGTAGTAGGTATAGGCTCAGCCAATACATTTGCTATAGAAGGCCTTATGGATTATGTAATTCCTCACAAAAAAGCCATCCCTGAAAAAAACCGCATTCAGCTTAAGAATGAAGATCATCTGGTTGTTGAAGGAATTTATGCCATAGGAACTCTTGCCGGTCACCGCAGTCAGCTAGCAATTGCCGCAGGAAGCGGAGCAGCAGTAGGAACTGATATCCTGACGCTATGGAATGATGGCAAACAGACACAATACCACGACAGTATAAGAAAGTAATCAGTTTGCAGTGGTCAGTAGGCAGTAAGCTTCCTCGATCCATATATAACAAAACAACAAGCCCGGATTATTGTAATCCGGGCTTGTTGTTTATGAATCTACGCCTATTGCGACTGTAAAATGATTACTTTTTCTCAGTTAGCACAGCCTTCACCATATTATCTTCTTTAAGTACCATCTGGTAGTATGCTTTTTCACTCAACAGTTGTCGTGTAAATTCGGCAGCGAGATAATGCTTAACTCTTTCTTTGTGTTTATTAAGATGAAACACCAGTCCGTTTTTAGCAAGATATCCGCTAAAAGCATCAAAGTACTTATCTCCCGTCATGACTTTGTCGGTAATCATCTGTGAATTTTGCATTCCCTTAAAGCCATTCCTGTCTTTATCAAGCTGCTCAAATACAAAATAACTCACTATACCGCTTTGCATTACCATTGTCACAGCCTCATCGCCATGTTTACCTTCCTGAGGCACAAACCTATCGGGAATGATCCCACCGCCGCCATAAACAATACGCCCTTTAGCCGTTTTAAATTTCAGGGTATCTGCAATCTTTATACTATCAGCAGAGTATAACTCTCCGCTTTCATAACGTTTTTCAAAGTCATTAAAATATTCTTCTCCGCCATGATCATAACTACGCTGTATGGACCTACCTGAAGGCGTATAATAACGTGCAACAGTAAGACGCACTGCGCTGCCGTCACCCAAAGGCATTTCACGCTGCACAAGTCCTTTGCCAAATGAACGCCTGCCAACAATAACTCCCCTGTCGTTATCCTGAATAGCCCCAGCTAATATCTCGCTTGCAGAGGCACTATTTTCATTAATCAGCACATACAACTTACCACTCTCAAAGTCTCCTTTTTTAGTAGCATAGGTTCTGTCTTCACGGTTCTTTTTGTTTTTGGTCATTACAATAAGCTGACCGTCTTTCAGGAATTCATCAGCAATCTCAACTGCCTTTTCAAGATATCCTCCACCATTATCGCGCAAATCGACAATAAGCGAAGTTGCTCCCTGAGCCTTTAAGTTTATGAGTGATCTGTGAAACTCATCAGCAGTAGTCTCCGCAAATCGATTCACTTTTATGTAACCGGTATTGCTATCTGCCATTACAGCGGCATCAACACTTTTTATAGGCACCACATCGCGAGTAACATTTACTTTAAATTTTCGGTTCTCACTTTTCCTAAAAACCGTAAGTGTTACTTTAGATCCTTCTTCCCCTTTTAGTTTAGAGAAAAGAGTATCATTTGTCATTTTACGCCCAAAAAGCTTGCTGTTATCAGCAAAAAGAATACGATCTCCGGCTTTAATACCTGCCCTTTCAGACGGACCTCCCGGAATAGGTTTAATTACAGCCACCGAATCTTTGTACATATAAAAATTAACTCCTATCCCTACAAAGTCGCCTTTCATGCTCTGGCTAACTTCATCCATTTCATTCTTAGCGATATAAATGGAATGAGGATCGAGTTTTTCGAGTATGCTGTTTACCGTAATATCTACAATTGAATCGGTGTCAATATCATCTACATATTCTCTTTCAATAAAATCGATCAGCTTATTAAGCTTACTCTTGTTTGAGCTTGAAATCATACCACGCTTCTCCACCGGAAAGTTTAAAAAACTTCCCATAAGCAGACCTATGGCAAGCGCCAGAGACAAAGCAATCGGTAAATATATTCTTTTAATTTTCATGTAAATCAGCTTCCAGATTAGGAATATGTACTATATCTACTCCGGCCTTAAGCAAAAAATCAATCCCTGAATTGTCTTTGTAACCATCAAGGTAGACCACTCTGGTAATACCCGACTGATGTATTAACTTACTACAATCTTTACAGGGTGACATTGTAATATATAATGTTGCACCATCACACGACTGTGTTGAACGGGCTACTTTTAATATCGCATTTGCCTCGGCATGGAGTACATACCATTTTGTAGCACCCTCATCATCTTCACAACAATTTTCAAAACCTGAAGGTGTTCCATTGTAACCATCAGATATTATCATCCTGTCTTTCACAATAATTGCGCCAACTTTTTTTCGTTTGCAGTATGAAAGTTGCCCCCATTCTCTTGCTATCCTGAGGTAGGCTTTATCATACTTGTTTTGTTTTTTCTCTTTCATTCCAGGAAATACCCTTGTTATCAAATATAAGCCTTCAGGGCTTTTATTACGTTAAAAAATTACCAAAATTTATTATGTATAATCATCGGCACGACAACTCCGGCCACAAAAGCAGATGTTACCAATACCCAGTCACGCCTGTTAAGCTTGAAGAATTCCGAAAGAATATACGCCAGTATCAATACACAAAGCACAATGATAAGCTGTGCTGCCTCAATACCTAATGCAAATTCCAACAAAGGTAAAAACTTATCATCGGCATTCTTATCCAGTATCAGCTTAAAATAGTTGGAAAAACCAAGGCCGTGTATAAGCCCGAAAAACAGCGTAACAATAGCTATAAAATTAAGACTGTTACTGTTTTTCTGAGATTTTTTACCCGATTTTATGATGTTAAACAATGCCGTTATCAGTATGGTAATAGGTATCAGGAATTCTACCACCCCTGCGTTTACCCTGACTACTCCATAAACCGAAAGCATGAGCGAAAGCGTATGACCAATGGTAAATATAGATACAAGCAGCAACACATTTTTCCAGTCCTTAAAGGTATAGGGAACGGTAAGCACAACTAAAAACAGTATATGATCGTAGGCATTGATATCGAGCACATGACGCAAACCTGTTTCAAAATATAGCCAAAAATCTGACATAATTCAACTGATGATTATTTAAACTGTAAACTTACGGTATTTTTAATAAACTTTTCTTGCCACAATCTGTTATAAAAAGAACGCAGGAAAAAGCTAAAATCTTTTAAAAAATTATTTCAGCACAAAATATAGAAGTATATTTGCTGTTCAATTTTAACAGAAAAAACATGTCCATTTCAGATTTATTTGATAGTGGTTTCAAGAACAGGAATAAAGGGCATTTCTCTGCAATCGTAAGAGTTGCAATGGAGAACGGTCACCTTAGTACAGAAGAGCGCCACTTCCTTGACAAACTGGCTAAAGAGCTTGAGATCTCTCCGGAAGAATACAAAGAAATACTTGATAACCCATTAAAATACCCTATTAATCCGCCGTACCTTCACGTACACAGGCTTGAGCGTCTTTTTGACCTATCAAGAATGGTATATGCTGACCACGTACTTGGACCAAAACAAAAAGAAATCCTTACCCGTTTTGCACTTGCATTAGGTTTCACTCCGGGTAACGTTCACTATATTGTAGACAAAGCATTATCGCTACTGGTTCTAAATGTAGATTTGGATACTTTCCTTTACGAAATGCAACACATGAATAAATAAGAAAGTTGCTTAGGAACTTAGTTTCTTAGTTCTGTGTTTCAAATAAAAAATCCACATTTAAATGTGGATTTTTTATTTATAACCTATTTACCTTTTAATTATGAGTGAAGCTCGCTCTTATACATTTTGCTTCTTTTGTTTCAAGACAAAAGAAGAATTACTCACCATACTTCGCCATAAACTCTTCAGCCTTTGTTACCATATTAGAACTTCCGCAGAAGAAAGGTACACGCTGGTGCAGTTCCGTTGGTTGAATTTCCATAATCCTTCCAAAACCATCTGACGCTTTACCCCCCGCCTGTTCGGCAATAAAAGCCATTGGATTACATTCATACAAAAGCCTCAGCTTTCCTTTTGGTGCTTTAGAACTTGTTGGATAAATATAGATTCCGCCCTTAATCATATTCCTGTGAATATCTGAAACAAGGCTACCAATATATCGTGAAGTATATGGCCTGTCACCTTCTTCAGACTGACAATATTTAATATAATCTTTTACACCCTGCGGGAAATGAACGTAATTACCCTCATTAATAGAATAAATGTTACCGTCTTCTGGGAACGTAAGATTTGGATGTGAAAGATAGAATGTACCTATCGCAGGGTTTAAAGTAAAGCCGTTTACACCATTCCCTGTTGTATATACAAGCATGGTTGACGTACCATAAATTACATAACCCGCCGCTACCTGATTAACTCCCGGCTGAAGAAAATCTTCTATAGTCACCGGAGTTCCTACAGGAGTTATTCGCCTGAAAACAGAGAATATGGTTCCTACCGAAACATTCACATCAATGTTAGAAGAACCATCCAAAGGATCCATAAGGAGCACATATTTGTTATTATGTGACCCGTCATTACCCTGAATTGTGATAAAGTCATCATTCTCCTCAGAGGCAATACCGCATACAATTTCACGGTTTATAAGTGTCTGCATAAAGGTTTCATTCGCATAAACATCAAGCTTTTGCTGGTCTTCACCCTGTACATTCTGCTCTCCAAACTTGCCGATAATATCTACCAAACCAGCCTTATTTACCTTATAATTAACCACTTTGGCTGCAAGCCTGATCGAGTTGATAAGCTTTGAAAGCTCTCCCGAAGAGTATTTAAAATCTTCCTGCCTTTCAATGATAAACTCACCTAGTGTCTTGTTGCGTTCTTCCATTACTATAACGTTGTAGTTGTGTTGAGGGCACAAATATCGAAATTTTTGTGATATGAAAAGAATTTATTATTTCAATACCATTTTGCACGTATTTTTGCGCAAATTTGGCAAATGATTGTACGAAAAGGACATAGAGAAGATATGCCTGCCGTTTTAGAGCTTATAAAAGAGCTGGCAGTATTTGAAAAAGAACCCGATGCAGTAATAGTAACGGTGGAAGAACTGGAACGTGATGGCTTTGGCCCTAACCCGCTCTTCAACACTTTTGTTGCGGAAGAAGATGGTGAAATTATAGGCATGGCTTTATTTTATTACCGTTATTCAACATGGAAGGGCAAGACCATCCATCTTGAAGACCTTATCGTAAAAGAAGAAAAAAGAGGTACAGGTGCCGGCAGCGCACTATACAAAGAAGTGATAAAATTTGCCAGACAGGAAGGAGTACGCCGCGCCGAATGGGCGGTACTTAACTGGAATACCCACGCTATTGACTTTTATGAGCGTTCGGGGGCTACAGTCCTGAAAGACTGGTTTACCGTGCAAATGCACGAACAGGAAATTACTAAGTTTACGTTAGATTTATAAACAACCGGAAAAATGAAAATTTTCAAATTTGGAGGAGCATCGGTAAAAGATGCCGATGGTATTAAAAACGTGTTTAATGTTCTTGAACAAGTTGGCCACGAAAACGTGTTGCTGGTTATCTCTGCTATGGGTAAGACAACCAACGCCTTCGAGGTGGTTATAAAGAACTATTTTGATAAATCACCAGAGCTTCAGGCTTCTATACAGGAAGTTAAAAAATACCATAACCAGATTTTGATGGAGCTGTTTGAGGACGAAAACGATGCTGTTTTTGGTGCAATCAACACTATTTTCAGTGATCTTGAAAGTTTCCTACAGCATAATAAATCGCCTAATTACAACTTTGTATACGACCAGATCGTAAGCCTTGGCGAGGTGCTTTCTACAACAGTAGTGAGCCACTACTTCAATTCACGCGGACTTAAAAACCAGTGGATCGATGTACGTGAACTTATAAAAACCGACAACACTTACCGTGATGCTATTGTTGACTGGGATCTTACGCAGAAAAACATCAAAGGGCTTAAGAAAAAAACCCTTAACATTACGCAGGGATTCTTAGGATCGGACGAAAACGGATTTACCACCACTCTTGGAAGAGAAGGATCAGACTATACTGCTGCTATTTTTGCATACTGCTTAGGAGCAGAAAGCGTAACCATATGGAAAGATGTACCGGGTGTACTTAATGCCGACCCCCGTTATTTTGAAAATGCAATTTTGCTTAACCAGATTTCGTATCGCGAAGCTATCGAGCTTGCATTTTATGGCGCAACGGTTATTCACCCTAAAACGCTTCAGCCACTACAGAAGAAAGAAATTCCGCTTTACGTAAAATCATTCGTAAACCCTTTATTACCGGGAACACGTGTAAGCAAAGGTGCTGATCTTGAGCCACAGGCTTCTTGTTTTATCGTAAAAAAGGATCAGCTGCTAATATCATTATCATCGCTAGACTTCTCTTTCATCATGGAAGAAAACATCAGTGAGATATTCGGACTACTGCATAAATACAAGATCAAAGTAACGCTTATCCAGAATACAGCCATCAGCTTCTCTATTTGTGTTGAAGATAAATTTGGCAACTTCCCTGAACTGAAAAATGTACTTGCTAAGAAATTCCAGGTTACGTATAACGAAAATGTATCGTTATACACCATACGCCATTTTACCGAAGCCGCCGCAGAGACTGTTGCACAAGGCAAAGAGGTACTGGTAAAACAAATTAGCCGCGAAACAATGCAGATTGTTACTAAAGAAGCTTAAATATAAATGCCCTGCAAAGCAGGGCATTATTTTTTTATGTGCTTACTGCAATAAAGATTACTCAATTGCGTCGCCATTCATTTTTTTTCGTTCTTCAATTACTTTTTCCTGCAACGTCACATCATCAGGATTTTTATCTGCCTCTTTTACAGCGTTTATATAATCCGGACAACACCTGTATTTTATATCCATAATTGTATATGACGGAAGTAAATATAGTAAAACCGACGCCGATCCAAATACTATTGTTCTTAAGAATATCCTCTTGTAATATTCATCTTTATTCCCAAAATATTTTACTATTGTTATTAGTGTCAAAACAAAAAACGGCACAATTCCCACAAGGAGCATGACAGAAGCTCCCGGCCACATCATTACTTTAAATAATATTCCAATAACTGCAACTGACGATAGCATTCCTGTAAAAATCGCTCCAGGAATACGAATTCCTTTTATACCGGCATAACTACTTTTTTTAAACATATCCCTTGCTCTAATACCATTAAAAAAGGCAAATCCAAAATAGAAATAAAGCACAGACAGTAATCCCAAGGCTAGTATTGTAAGCATATTCCCTCCAGGAATTGGAATTAAGCTTAATATGATTCCGATAACGGCAAATAAGAGTAATATTCTTTCAGTGATTTTCATAAATGTGTAGATTGGTTATACTGCGAAAATAAACAAATTGTGTTATCAGAACAGTATTTAATTCTTCCCTTTAAATACACTACTTTTGCTTTTTTGGAGTTTATAGTGTACTATGCTGAAAAAAGGGCTTTTACTGTTGTTTTTATGTTGCTTTTCTGCACTTTACGGGCAGGAGATCACTACGCCCTATAAAAACCGTAAGATTGTCGTTGCACAGGACACCATAAAAATAGACAGCGTTAGCATTAACAAAGCCTTTTTTAAGCTTCAGGATGCTGACGGAACCGACATTGACACCTCTTTTTATAAAGTAGATTTTAAAAAAAGTACGCTGGTTTTCCGCAATGGCTTTACTTCTCAGGATAGCCTGACCCTGCGTTACCTGTCCTATCCTGAATACCTTACTAAAAAATACAGCATTTATGACAAGAACAGGGTTGTTAGCAACGATGCAGGTATTACAGATCTTTATAAAGTTACCCGTGATCCGCTTACCAGCTATAAGCCTTTTGACGGGCTTACCACTTCCGGAAGCATTACCCGTGGCATTACCGTAGGAAACAACCAGAATGCGGTAGTGAACTCTAACCTTGATCTCCAGATTACAGGAAAGATATCCGATAAGGTAAGCCTTCGTGCTTCGATACAGGACACAAACATTCCACTTCAGGAAGGCGGGTATTCCCAAAAGCTGGATGAATTCGATCAGATTTTCATAGAAATGTTCAGCGACAAATGGGCAGTACGTGCCGGCGACCTTTTCCTTGAAAACCGTCAGTCCCGTTTTCTTAACTTCAATAAAAAGGTTCAGGGCTTGTCTACTACTTTCAATTTTGGGAAGGAAGGCAATAAAACATCCATTTTCGCAGCTGCTGCGTTAGTCCGTGGCCAATATGCCAGAAGTACTTTTACAGGTCAGGAAGGTAATCAGGGTCCCTATAAATTGCGCGGCCCTAATGATGAGCTTTATGTACTTGTAATATCGGGATCGGAAAGGGTTTTTGTAAACGGTATATTACTGGAACGTGGAGAAAACAACGATTACATCATCGATTACAATGCTGGTGAGATCATTTTCACCTCCTTATTCCCAATCACATCGGAAATGCGTATCAACATAGAATACCAGTATTCCGAACGTAGTTATACCCGTTTTGTAACCTATGGAGGAGTTACTCACGAAGCTGAAGACTGGAGCATTGGAGGATTTGTGTATTCTGAGAATGACGTTAAAAATCAGCAACTGCAACAAAATCTTTCCGGTGAGCAGATAGAAATACTAAAACAGGCCGGTGATGACCCTCAAAAAATGACGGCACCTTCGGCCTATGTAGACAGTTATTCCGAAAATAAGATACTCTACAAAAAAGTAACTATTAATGGCGTAGAAGCCTTTGAATATTCCAACAATCAGGAAGATGAGCTGTACAATGTGCGTTTTAGCCTTGTTGGCAATAATCTCGGAAATTATATTCTGGCTAATGCCGCGGCTGTTGGGCGCATCTATCAGTATGTTGAACCAATAAACGGCATACCTCAGGGAAATTACGAGCCTGTCATACGCCTTACCCCTCCTACAAAAATTCAGATAGCAACGGTTTTGGGTAAATACAACCCAAGTGAAAAAACACTTGTAGATTTTGAAGCAGGAATAAGCAATAATGACCTTAACCTTTTCTCTCCGTTAGATGATGACAACAACAACGGCGTAGCAGGAAAATTAAATGCAAAACAGCGACTGTATACCGTAAACTGGGAACTTGATGCTTTTGCCAATTACCAGTTTATTCAAAAAGATTTCAGGACCATTGAACGGTTATTCAATATCGAATTCAGTCGCGACTGGAACCTTACCAACATTGTTACTACAGAAGGTAACCAAAGCTATCTAATTGCAGGAACTAACTTCAGGCTGCCTAAAAAAGGAGAAGTAAACTACCAGATCGAAAAGCTTGATTTCTCTAATGCGTTTACAGGAACGCGCCATGTTGTTGACGGCAGGCTAACCTTTAATAAATTATTGATTCAGGACAGAGGAAGTATCCTAAATAGTAACAGCGACTATTCTACCTCAACATTTGTGCGTAATGAAGCACTGGCAAAATACCATTTTGGTAAAAACTGGGTGGGTGGTACTTCCAGAATAGAAGACAATCAGGAAAAACTGAAACCTTCTAAAGAATTTACCTCACTAAGCCAGCGCTTTAACGAATTCGGTGCTTTTGTTGGCCGTGGTGACAGCACCAAGGTTTATATAGAGCTGGGTTACCTGCAACGAACCAACGACAGCCTTGTAAACGGACTGCTAAAAAAAGTAAATACTTCGAGTTCATACTACATGAAATCCCGACTGCTGCAAACCGAAAAAAGTGACCTTACCCTGTTTGTAAATTACCGCAGGCTTAAATTTGAAGATCCTGCCTTTAAAGACGAACCTTCACTTAATTCAAGGTTATTATACAACGATCGTTACTGGGATCAGTTGGTACAAGTTAACACTGCCTATGAAAACACTTCAGGTACCATCGCACAGCAGGAGTTTACCTATCTTGAAGTTGAGCCTGGACAGGGTACCTATACATGGAATGATTACAACGGAAACGGCATTCAGGAGTTGCAGGAGTTTGAGATAGCCCCATTTCCCGACAAGGCTACTTTTGTGAGGGTATTTTTGCCCAATCAGGTGTTCTTAAGAACGCATCAGAATAAATTCTCTCAGTCGTTAACGCTTAATCCTGTTCAGTGGCAAAACGCAACGGGCTTTAAAAAGTTACTTTCTTATTTTTACGATCAGGCATCGTTTCTCATTGACAGAAAGATTGAGCGCGATACTGATAACTTTGACCTCAACCCATTCTCAAACAGTGAGAAAAACCTGCTGGGGCTAAGCTCTGCCATTCGAAACAGTTTATTTTACAACCGTGGCAAACAGGATCATTCAGTTACCTATACCTATCTAAAAAACCGCGCAAGAACATTGCTTACGGCAGGCTCCCAGGAAAACAGCAACAGCAGCCATCAGTTGCAATATGCCCATTTAGTGCAAAAAACATGGCTATTTGGCTTTTTAGGACAAACTATTAACTCGGCATCGTCTTCGGAAAATTACGGCAGTAAGAACTTTAAAATTGAAGGTTTCGGACTTGCGCCAAAGGTGTCGTATATTTTTTCCCGCAATGCCAGCTGGGATATTTTTTATGAATACAGAAATAAGGAAAATCAGATTGGTGACATGGAAGCCCTGGATCAGCAGCGTTTGGGAACGTCTTTTAGTTATGCTTCCGAAAAGCAGTTTACCGCCAACGGCGAATTTTCTTTTTACAACAATGCTTTTACAGGTAATGAGCTTTCCCCTGCAGCCTACCAGATGCTCGAAGGACTTCAGGCAGGACAAAACCTTACCTGGAGACTATTACTGCAAAAGAACCTAACACAATTTCTCGATGTTAATGTAAGCTATCAGGGAAGAAAGAGTGAAACCAGCAAGGCAATACATACCGGCAGCGTTCAGTTAAGGGCTTATTTTTAATATCTTTCATTATTAATTCCCTTAGGGAAAATCGGTGTGGAATTTTTATCGCGTAGCGATTTAATTTTGGTAGAAAAAAAATTAAGCCAGCCTATATTTCCCGTAGGGAATTAATACAACCTTTTCAAATCAGCTCCTTTTATCAATAAAGTTTATCGGTTTACGGCTCATCGGATTAAACATCACGTTATTTACCTCCTCTGCCGATACAAAAACAATTTTAGGGGTAACTCTCAGCTTAGCCCTGAAATGATCTTTTATCTCTGTCAGTAACGCATCAGTAGGACTGGCTGCTACCGCTTTTATAAGTATCTCATCGGTACCAAGGTCGTTTGTGCTTATCTCAATGATATGATTTTGTATTTCAGGGAAAGACCTTAGCAAATCGATCATTGCAGGAGGATATAATGTCGTACCCTTGTATTTTATCATTTGCTGTTTCCTGCCTACAACAGGCCCTATACGCATACTGTTTCTTCCACACTGGCAGGACTCCTGGTGCAGCTGAACAATATCACCGGTCTTAAAACGAACAAGTGGCATAGCCTCTATCCCGAGTGTAGTCACTACAAGCTCGCCGGCACTGCCGTCTGTAACCGGAATATCATTTTCATCAAGCACCTCTGCAATGATAAGATCCGGATGATGATGCCCACCACAGGAATATTCACATTCGGCAAAGGCAGTACTCATCTCGGTAGAGGCATAGGTAGAGAATAATTTAATATCCCATTTATCCTTAATCTTCTGTGATAGGGTATTATTAGAGAAATCCTGATTTCTCAAGGGCTCACCAATACAGATAGCCCCTTTGATACCCAAATTCCTGTAATCTATATTATGGATTTCGGCATATTCTATAAGCTTAAGCAAAAAGGAAGGTACCGTAATCAGGTAAGACGGATTATATTTAAGGATAGAATCCCATTGCAACTCAGGCACACCTGCCCCAACACGAATAACTCCGGCTTTTATTTTTCGAAGTCCTAAAAAATAAGCCAGCCCCGCCATAAAACGACGGTCAATAGTTGTCATAAGCTGAACAACATCTCCTTCTTTAATACCTGAGCACAAAAAAGATATCGCTTCATTATATGCCAACCGGTCAAGATCCTTATCGGTGAGCCCAAAAGTAACCGGTTTTCCCGATGTCCCCGATGTCGTAGTGTAATCTATAATATGCGATTTGGGCACACATAAAAAATCGTCATTAAATTCCTGTAGCTGTTCCTTGGTGGTTACCGGAAGCTTTTGCAGTTCTTCAAGTGTTGTGATCACTTTTATATCAATATTCCCGCTATCAAAAAGTCTTTTATAATACGGCGAATTAGCTGCAACATATTGTAACGCTTCTATAAGCTTTTCTTCCTGATACGATTTGATTTCGGCCTTTGAAGCCATTTCTATAGAAGGGACGTTCATGCTAATTTAGTTTCTTGCTTATTTTTTTAAGATATTCTTCCGTTTTCTCTTTATCCGGAAGGGTAGTGATTTCTTTTGTGAGGGCTTTTTCAAATTCCTTTTGGGCAGCGGTATAATAGCCTTTATTGTAAAAATACACCCCTGCTTTGTAATACACCACCCAGAAATCAGGATTTAATGCCTGATATGCTCTCAGGCGTGACGACTCAAGGTTAGTTTTATTCTTAATGGCTAAATCCACCTTACGGTCTTCTACCCTGTAAGCCTCATAATTTTTATATTCCTGCGAATTTACAAATTCATCCTGAGGTATTGCGAGGGAATCTATTGCAAGAGATACAATATTGCCTTTATGTTTTTGGCTAAATATTTCATCCAGATCATACGCCACATACTCCCCTAACTGATAAGGATTAGCTGAAACCCACACCTGTCTTTCTTCCGGCCTGAATATAACAGAATGATGTGCCAGTAACTGATTTATTGCCTTTTCATTGCCATAACCCAAAACCATTTGGTTAAGCCCTTTTGTATTTCGCATAATTGCCGCAGCCTTTTCAGGGTTTATCTTATCCTGTTCCTCTAAAAGTTCTGTCATACGTTCAAACCTGTATTCGGTATGGCTGTTTTTTATGGCGTAATTATTTTTAGGATCATCTTTATAAGCATCACTCTGAAAATGATTAGAACAAATCAGTTGCGATGTATTAGCCACTTCATAAACCCCAAACTTATCGGGCGACACTTCTATCAAAATCGTTTTATTATCATTGGCGCTGCCTACCATAATGCTTTCCGAAACAAAAACTTCATGCTTTTTTGCAATAGCAATCGCTTCTTCTGTGTTTTTAGCATACTGCAAAATCTGTCGGGTAAGCAATGATATGGGAGTTTTTGCCACCAAAGGCATATCAGACTTCCCGGAATTGATGGTAACCGTCAATCCCTCGGTATTCATTCCTGAGAGAACACCTATCATTCCTCCCCAGCCCACCGACATAAAAGGATATCCCGTGGTTGGCTTTACAAACGACACCAACTTATTCTTTGCAAATTCGTCACCTACATAAAAATCAAGATTACGGGCTATGAGCAGTGAACCGTCTTCCGTTTTATCGCCCCATACTGCGAAAGATGTACATCCCACAAGCGAAAGATCGGTTAAGGCATGCCCTATATCGTGAGCAGCATGCAAATAAAGCGATCTTAAATAGGCCGGAGCAACATAATCGTAGTCGTGGGACAGGTGGCGGGAAAGGCCATATATCTCTGTTTTATACTCAGGCTCTACATGCAGGTACAGCTTTCGGTTATACCATTTTAAGAACTGACGCAGCATTTTTTGCTTAAACTTTGAAGGTACAATATCTTTAACCTTATTAAAAAAAGCTCCCTCCTGAAAATGGATAAGTTCCTCTGAAAGCGCTCCGGTTACCATACCTCGCTGTAGCGGATCCCCCTCTACATAAAGCTCCCAAAGCCCTTGTTTGTTTTTTAGCAAAAAATTATTACCGCTTTGCAGAGTACTGTCATTTTGTCTTTGCACAACCGGAACGGAAGCATCGTACCCTGCTGTTACCGGCTTATCATGAATGGAATTATATGTTCCGCACGAAACCAACAGCAAGGCTGTACTTACTAACGCAACAAAACATACAAACTTTTTCATCTTATTGATTTAATTCGGCGTTAATTTTATTGATCAGGTACTCTTTCCCTAAAATTTCGCTACAGGTAACAACAGCACCGATAGTAACCCCTAAAATGCCGTGCATATTAATGCTCTGTCCTGTAAAATAAAAATTATCAATTTTTGTCTTAGGCGATATAAAGGTCTTCATCGGATTATTAGCGTCTTTGACATAACCATACATATTGCCGTTATGCACCCCTATATAATCCCTGTAAGACAAAGGTGTCGAGGAATGAACCGATTTTATACATGCTCTTATTCCGGGAAATTTTTTCTCTATTTCTATAAGAAGCTGTTCTGTTTTGTGTTCTTTAAAACGTGAGTATGCTTCTCCCCTGTCAGATTCTTCAGCAGTAGTATTGTGCGTGTCTGCCCAGGGTTGTACTTCTTTAAAATCCATGGCAGCAATAAGGGTCATGCTTTCAGCCCACTCATCCTGCTTTGCTGAAACATTCATAGAAGCCATGTATGCCTCCGGCCAGGATTCCGGTGTTGCCTCTATGGCTTTCCATACTTTTGTACTGTCCTTAAAATGATAATAATTATAATTCCTGTATTTAAACGTTTCAGGCTTAAAGACTATGTAAAGGCTAAAAGCAGAATATACACACTCTAATTCCTGAATACGGTTATAGTATAATTTCCTGAATCTGTCTTTGCCAATAAGGTTTAGCGTGGTTTTAGGTTCAATGTTAGATATAAATATATCGCCAAAAACCTCTTCCCCTGTTTTGATCTTAGCTGAAACAGGTTTGTCGCCCTCAAAACCAAATCCGTTTACTTCTTTATATTTATAGGTTTCACCACCATATTTCTTTAGCTGTTTAATAAGCTGTTTGGTTATCTGGCTACCCCCGTTTATGCATCGCCATGAGCTTTGCATATATGAGTTGATACACAGGGCATGCACATACAATGGCGATTTATCTTCAACACCGGCATATAAAAAATTAGATCCCGCTAAAACAGCCCTGAGCTTTTCATTTTCGGTAATGCTATCTATATATTGTTTGGCATTCTGCAAAATTACGTCCTCCCTGTATCCGGCCTCTGCGTTCTTTAGGTTATATAGCGGAAATGAATCGCAGGTATCAATAAGCTTTTGACAGTATGCTTTCAGATTTTCTTCTTCTTCCGGAAAGAACTTTACCAGCTGCTTTACAAAGTTGTCATAACCCTGCGCATGAGGATATTCATTCTCATCATCATCAAACGAAATCATATCATAGGCATCCTCATCCATCTTTTTGAGCCTCAGCCCATCCATTATGCCTATGTACTTAAAATAGCTATTAAGGTTTTCTCCCTCTCCCAAACCGCCAATATAGTGTACACCGGTATCAAAAATGGTCTTATCTCTTACAAAAGTCTGCAGATTCCCTCCAAACTGATTATTCTTTTCAAGTACGCACACGCTATAGCCTTCTTTAGCCAGTATGATTGCACATACCAGCCCTCCTAAGCCACTTCCTGTTATAACAACGTCATACTTTTTTTTCATCTGCCTATTCCTTCACCAAAATCACAAAACCTTCATCGGCCAACTCAAACCTGAAATTTTCAGGATACTCTTTATCAAAAGGCTTCATCAGCACCACTAAGTCTGCCTTATCCAACAGAGCAAGAGGAACATTCATGTTACTGTCAATAATAACAACAGAGTAGTTTGCATCCACAACATCAGCCAAAGCATCAGGATATTTAATTTCCCTTTTCCTGTTAATGTAATTTGTCCGGGCAATATCCCGTTTTTCTTCATCGGTTACATAAGCTGCAATTTTTCGCTGTGGCTCCTGTAATGCAAGCAACACTGCTGTTTCACCATAATTGTCCTCTATATGCAAGATAGAACTTTTTGCTCCAATATGCTTATCCAGATGTTTATAGGCTTCCATCTTATTTCTGAGATTTTGTTTCACCTCATTAACAATATCCGACTCCTTAAATGCGAAACTATGCATTAGCTTACTCATAAAATAACCCGCGAGCTCGCACTCGTGGCGCATCAGTGAAAACTGTTCTTTAAAATAAGCACTTATTTTTTTTGCCCTTACGGCATATCCAGTGCCAAACCTCACATCGTCCGGTGTAATTCTTTCCAGTATCTTCAGTGTCAGGCTGCCGTCATAGATAATAAAATCGCCTTTAGGCAATACTTCCGAATTCCCATGTATCAGTATCGGTACAATATCCAGTTTAAATTCTTCCGCCAGATAAAATGCGCCTTTATGAAAACGCTGAATATGATTGCTCTTCGAGCGTGTACCCTCAGGAAATATAACCAGCGAATATCCCTCTTCTATCTTTTTACGCAGGTGTTCAACACCTCCTTCAATTCCCTGTGATACCGGATAGAATCCGGCAAGCTTAACCCCAATTCCAAAAACTGGTGAATTATATACCCAATCACTAACCAGATAAATAATCTTAGGACTAAGCATCCCCAGAGACAGTATATCCAGGAAAGAGGTATGGTTAGCAATAATGATGCAGGGCTTATCAAAAGTTTCGTTATATGGATTGAGTACTTTTTTCTTTACAAATGGATTGAGGTACAATACCGACTTCATGAACTTAGACATGGTATAACGGAAAGCCATGATCTTCCATTGTTTCTTCACAGGAAGAAGCCTGACAAATACCACACTGAATATTGAAAGTAAAAATGAGCCTATACCGTAATACGCAAAAAGCAGGACAGACTGTAATAACGTCCTCAGCTCAAAAGGAGCATTGCCCTTACTTACCCTTTTGCTAAGCGCAAATCTGAAAAGTATAGGATAAAATATAAAAGTTATGATCAGCGCGGCAAATACCCCTATAAGCGATACTGAAGAAATAGATTTTAAAGCCGGATGCCCCGCAAAAACAAGCGCACCTATACCAAGCACTGTTGTTAGCACTGCAAGCAGTATAGACGTCCTGTAAGTAGCCATTTCGTTCTTTCCTGTACTGTATTCCTTTTGAAGCGCACTGGTCATAAAAATACTAAAGTCAACTCCATGCCCAAAAACCAGCGTGCAGACAATGGTACTGAATATATTCAGCTTTACATCAAATATTGCCATGATACCCGTCGTGACAATACCGGTAATAATTATTGGAATACAGCTTATGATAACAAGTTCAATCCTTCTGAAGAACACAAAAAGTATTAATACGACTGCAATAAACGAGTAATTGATGAGTGCATTAAAATCGTCTTTTAAACCACCTAAAAAGGTTTCATTCATTTGCTGCCTGTCAATAACCATTACATTCTTTTTGCGCGAAAGCTCATTGACAATAGTTTCACGTTGCCCATCAGACACCTTAACTACTGAAGAAACCGTATAAAAACCGTCCTTTACCGTTATAAACTCATTAAGGAAAAGAGCCTTTATTTTTAAATATTCCTGCAGGGATACCGGTTTAAAATCGGCAGACAGCAGCCCATAAAAATCAGCATAGGCTTCCGGCTTGAATCCCAGCTTATTCCCTTCGGCAATAAGTCCTGCCTTCACCTGCTTTTTACGTTCGGGAGTCCAGAAGTCATTCCATCGTTTAATCTTTTCCAGTTGTTCTTTCTCAGAGAAAATAATACCTCCAACGGAGCTGTAACTTAACAACTTGTCTCTTTCCTTATCGCTCTCCAGTTGGGAATACAAGTTGTTATTATTCTGCAATACTTCCTCGGCAGAGTTGCCATAAACCGCAACATACAAAGATTTTGAAGTAACATTCGTAGAAGCCTCAAGATGTTTTTCTGCCTGTTTTATATCATCAGGAACAAAGTTAAGCTGCGAAATGTCTTTATCATAAACTACCTTATTAAAGGTAAAAAAGCTTACAATGATAACAATTACACTTATAACGATAAGGGCTTTATTATTATGAAAAGAAAATTTAGCCATCTTATCTAAAACCGTATTATGCTGTACATCTGCCGTCTCTTTAGGCTTATACAAATGCGGAATGATAAGTAATGAAAATAAGGATGACACCATTACGCTCACCGCTGCAAAAATGCCCAGATCCTGAAGTGCTCCCGAGTTTACAAACAACAGGCATAAAAAAGCCAAAGCTGTTGTTGTACTGCTCATGATTAGCGGTTTCGTTATATCCTTATACAGTACCTTTACATCACTATTGTGTTTGTAATGTGTAAGTATATGCAGGGCATAATCTATAGTCACTCCCAACAATATCGAACCGATACTTAATGATATTGCCGATATGGTTCCACGCAAAAAGTACAGTAATGCCACCGCAAACAATACCCCAAACAAGGTAGGGATAATAATAATGAATGGTATAAGAATCTTACGGTAATACACCATCAGTATCAGCATAAGCAGGGAGATGGCAATCAGAGTTGTGGTTTGTATGTCGCTTTTAATCTGCTTCGCATTAGCTACCGCAATATTTGTGGCTCCAAAATATTCAACCGTTGCCGTCTTTTCAAATTTCCTGTTCAGCTCATTCTTTATAGCATCGAGCTTATCTACAAAAGCCGTATTCTTTTTAGTCTCATTACCCGGTAATTTCGGACTTACAAAAAGCAATAATTTTTGATTGTCCTTTGTGACCACATAGCCATCCTGCAGGTGGAATTCATCCCCCATACCCAACTCGCGAAGCTTGTTAAGCCCAATAAACGAAATCCCAAAAGGATCCTTAAGTATGAAGTCTTTAGTAACTAAACCCGATGGAGAAATTATAGACCTGTAATTAGCGTTTACCGTTGCTGCTATACTGTCTGAGCTAAGTTTCTGTTCAATTTTCCTGTAATCAGATTCATCAAGAAACAAAGGAACATTGTTGTAAACAAAATCAAAAGTCTCTATAATATTCTCATCTTCAACCTTACCCTGAATTCCATTTACATATTCATCATACTGCTTATATCCCTTAAGACTGTCTAAAAAGGCTCCCGCTACTTCAGTGAGCTCTTCCGGGGCAACTCCCTTTTTAGCATTGACAATAACAGTTATTTTATCAGAGAAATTAAGCTGTCCTAATACCTTAGCTGCTTCATCTGATTTTTCGTTTTTAGGAATAAGCCTGGTTATGTCTTCCTCAAACGAAATTTTAGAAGCAAAATAGCCAAACAATAATAAAAAGGCGAAGGCTATAACAATGGATAAAATCCTGTTACGGGTCACAAAAAAATGTATGCCTATAAAGAATTTATGCATTGGTCTGAATTTTATTTTTGCTGAAAACAGTAAGCACAATATACCCCGTCATACCGAAAAGGAAAGACATTAGTGAAGCCAGTAAAATACTGCCAACAAGATATTGCGCTAAGTTTTGCTTAATGGCATCAAAAGTCGTTGCTCCTTCGGCAACAACACTATTTGGAATAAACAACGATCCCATTTTTAAAGAAAAATATATAATAACAGGGATTGCCGGCGGAATACTTACGTTTGAAAATGCAAACGCAATCAGTTTATTCAGGCGAAGCACATATGCCAGAAAAAGTACAAAAACAGTCTGTAGCCCCCATAGCGGAGCAATGCCTATAAAAACACCCAAGGCTATAGACAACGCCTTTTTTGCATTACTATCGCCACTTTCAAGTACATTTTCTAAAAAGAATTGCTTAAAACTTTTTTTTTTAAAGCTCATGAAAAAATCACGCGGCTTTATATACAAAAGACTGATAACCACCAATACCGTATTTAAAATACTGATACGTGTAAAGTCAGTAAACGGGCGAAAGTGCGTTACCCTTTCGTTCATGTCATAAAGTACTTTTACAGGAACATTTTTTACCGTTATCCCTTTCCATGCAGACCGTACTATTACTTCAATCTCAAATTCGAATTTGGGAGTAAAAAATCGTTTCGGCATCCTGTCAAGCGGATAAAGCCTGAATCCGGACTGTGTGTCTTCCAGCTTTATACCGGTTTCAAACCAAAACCAAAAATTAGAAAATTTGTTTCCAAAACTACTTTTTTTAGGCACTCCATCCTGAGCCATATTACGGCTACCTATAAGCAGTAAATCTCCTTCGGCCTGAACAGCTTCAATTAAAACAGGTATATCGTCCGGAAAATGCTGCCCATCAGAGTCTATTGTTATAGCATATCTGTAACCGGCTGTACGTGCAGCTGCAAAACCTGTCCGCAAAGCATTTCCTTTCCCCCTGTTCTTCGGAAGATGAATTTGGGTAATCTGAGTATATTCCTGAAGTATCTGTGTGGTTGTGTCTGTAGATCCGTCATTAACAACAATAATATTTCCAGTATAGTTCAGTACACCGTCTAATACCCGTTTAAGGGTTTTGTGGTTATTATAAGTTGGAATAATAACACAACACTTTAGCTTGTCTATCGAACTATAATATTGTGGAGCTATGCTCATTGCAAATGATTGGTTTAAAATGGTAGGGCAAAGATACCTTTTTAATCTTTTTTGCCAAAAACCGCAATATTAATACTATGTTGCCTAATTAAACAGCGCTTTTTCCTCACTATTAAATGAAGCCGAAACTTTTACAAAACCTTTAGTATATTCTTTAAGATCGGCCTTTTGAATTTTAAAATTCCTGATAAGAAAGGATTTATCTTCAGCAATTTTCTTATTGTATCCGGTAATCTTCGGTGCATTTTCCTGAATGCTCAGCCTGAGCAGTCTTGCTTCATAATTACTGGGATCCCTTTTAATTACGGCTTCCAAAAGTTTAGCCCCCTGCGTAAAAAGATCTTTCTTTTTAAGCAGTACTTTTTCATGCTTGGCCATAAGTGTATATGCCGCAGCTTTATAGGCCACTAAAGTATTGTCAGAACTGTCATCTTTAACCGCTTTTACAGATTCGAAAAGTTCTTCGGTTACTTCCGGTGAGTTAGGAGCACCCAAATACTGTTTGCGAACTGCCGTAAGATCGGATGATAAAAACAATAACGCCGTAAAGAAAACCGCCAGTAACTTCATGATATTCTGTTTAAAACTACAGTAAAATTGGTAAATATCTGTCCAAACAACTAATTTTTACGGTAAATACAACTTAATTTTAACGCTACCGTTTCATCAAAATAAGACGTATTCTTCACTTTTATTGTCGCATCATCGGCGGTAACTATATCAAGCTCCAGCCTTAGCAAAGGATTTATCTCCGGATTGATAAGCGCCATAAATTTAATGTTACTGGCGCTTATCATTATCAACGGAGTATTTACTGCCTGCTGCGTAAGTTCTTTAATAATTTGCATCATGCACACTCCCGGTGTTACGGGATTACCAGGAAAATGACCCTTAAACACATCATGATCCTTATTGAGCATAATCGTTGCAACATATTTTTGGCCATCTGTACTTTCAAATGACTTTATGGTATAAAAATCTTTAAGCAGCATTGTATATATTAAAATGTATTCTGAAATCTCGCCGCAAATATGCAGTTTATTTTTTATTTCGTTGTGCCTGTTACATCAAAACTATACGACACTCCTACCGAAAAAACGATGTTAGTAGCATAAAGATCATCATTATAGTTGTAGTTGTCCTGAAAATAATAAGAATCTACAGGCTCAATAATACCTTTCTTAACGCGTGCTTCAATAGTAAGTCCCATAGGCAGTGTATATCCTATACCTGCAGTAATACCCAAATCAACATCATTATAAACATAGCGCCCTGAATTTGCCACAATGTCAAATGTAGGACCAACATGGACATTAAACCTGTCATTAAATGTAAATTTGCTTAAAGCGCTAAGTGAAATATACTGAATGCTTATATCAACATTTTGAGGAGAATAACTTCCATCAATATCATTATAAACAAGTGCATCACCTTTAGCTCCCTGTCTCGAATAGGTAATTTCAGGCTGAAGGGTATAAAACCTTGAAAGCTTTAGAGCTCCAAAACCACCCACATAGAAATCAGTTTTTCCATCAAGATTAGTATCGGTGATTCTTGAAAAGTTAACACCTGCCCTTAAGCCCGGCTTAAAAGTAACCTGAGCCTCTGCAGCAAACGCAGCAAAAACCAGCATAGAGAATAACAAAAGTTTTTTCATAGTAATTTTATTGTATATAGTTAAGTGAAATCTTAAGTCTGATATTTTTATGGTCAATTACAATTTTTCTGGCTAATATATTATTTTCTTCGCTGAATTTTATTACAATTTTTTCTTTTGATTTTGTGGCGTTTACGATTTTAGAAAGCATGCCACTGGCTTTGTCTGTAAACAGGTAATTGTAGCGTCCTTTATCCGCCGATTTATACACAATATTATTTTCATTTTCATATTGTGCGCTTATACTGTGGTTTGCTTTTAGCAATAACGTAAAATCACGTTTTAGCGTATTTACAATTATTCCCTTATCCAGTTCTTCAAGTATGTAATTTACCTTAAAACTATTGTCTGTAATTTCAAAATCAAACAGCTTGTTACCAAACTCCGTAGTAAAGGCTGCCCGATAAAGGGTATCATTTATCTTTTTAGCAATAAATATCCCCCCAAAGTCTTTTCCGTAAACAGAAATGTGGGCTTTGTAAACATAATCCGTTTCCGGATTGGAAAAATAGGTGGTAGTATACGTCGTAGCCTGAGGTGTTTTTTCCTCCAGCCCTTTTACCGTCTGTACAGCACAGGACGTAAGCAGGCAACTGCTAATTAGTAAAAACAGAATCAGAAACCTGCGCATTGGCAACTTTGTTTTTAAATACGATTGTAGTATAATCGCCCGAAGGTTCTATCATTTTTACCTGAGAAACCATATTCGCCTTTTTATCGAAATAAAGTTCCATTTGCTTTATGTACTTTTTTAAAGCAGCATCCTTTGGCAATAGTTTGGTAATGGTATGTTCTGCCGATTTAAAGTAAGAAATCGTAAATTCATTTTCGTCAAACATATCGCCGCTAACACTGCCTACAATCAGTTTGTTAAGTTTTGCAAACATCTTGCTGTTGCCCACGTTCATTTCGCTTTTCTTTCCTGCATCGTTTATGGCAATCTTATTGTTTTTAAAAATCACACTGTACTGATAAGGCTTTGTATATTGCCATAACAGCATACCGGGAGTCTTAAAAGCCATCTTGCCCGATGTTTCTATATCCTTTGAAAGAAAATCCATGTGTTTGTACTGAACAAAGTCCGTGGTCAGGCTTTTAGTATTTTTAGCAACAGTATTTACAGCGTTTTTAAAAGCGGTTATTTCTGCTGTACTCATTTTTTGTTCCTGAGCCACCCCAAAGACAGTAGAAATCAAAAACAAAAAATAAAAAACACTATTCTTCATAAGCAGGTATGTTTAGTAATTCATTTACGGCAACAGCCTTTAAATTTTGCTCCTTCAAAAGTATCAATAATTGTTCCAACACATTTACCGTTTTTTGCGAAGTATCATGAAGCAATATAATACTTCCCGGAGCTAAACGTGTTGTTATACGTTTAAGAATATGGTTCTCGTCGTTTATTACAGTATCAAGCGAGCGAATATTCCAGCCTATAACAGCGTGCCCTGTTCGCTTTAGAGCTTTTGCCATATTAGGATTGGTAACTCCATATGGTGGCCTGAAAAGTTTTAGTTGCAAGCCATTTCTGCTTACAAGCTCATCTGTCTTAACGATCTCAGCAAGTATTTTATCCGTTGAATAAAATCCCATTTCAGGCAAATGGTTAAATGTATGATTGCCTACAATATGGCCTCCATCTATTATTTGCTTAAAAATATCGGGGTGTTTCTCTATTTGTTTGCCAATGCAAAAAAAAGTCGCCTTTGCATCATATTTGCTCAGCAGTTCGAGAACTTTTATGGTTTCAGAAGTTGGCCCGTCATCAAATGTAATGGCAATTTTATTACCCGACTTTTCTCCTCTGTTTAATGACTTTACATGATATCCCCACTGAACAAATGCAGATCCTAATCCTGTTATAATAAACCATAAAGCCAACGGGATTAAATAAACCCACCAGGATAGCGGATCAAAAACGGAATAAGCAACCAGAAAAGCAATTACAGCGAGAAAAAATCCTGTATTTATTTTATGGATTAGCATTGAGACACTAATGTAAAACTATGGTCTTTGCCCCTGTACTGATTGTAAAGCAATATATTCTTATATCCGGCAGCCTTAACATCGTTTGCTTTTAATACCTCCGGAGCCTCTTGTAATTTTACAACATGAGAAGCCACCCAAAGCCCAAAAGCTGAAGCGGTATTAAATTCTCCGCTCAGATGTTTATAGTATAGTTGTTGCGTATTTTTTAAAACACCGTCTGCCAGTATCGTATAATAGCCATCATACAAAGTATCACCGTTATAACCCAAAACTACAGCATCGATATCATTTACTGAGAGCCCGTTACCTTTAAGAAATGATTCAAGTTTTGCCTCTACCTCATCTTTTTCAAGGGTATTGTATATGGTCACATCATTGAGTTCGGCATAGGTAGTTTCCTTTTTTTCATCTTCAAGCACAAAAAACACAGCCCCCTCTGAAAATACTGCACCTGAAGTATCAGAGTCCAGAACACTATAGGATGACTGTTCTTTGGGTTTTATAATGCCTGTAAGCTGTAAAAAATTAGTTGTCGCCTCAGCATTCTCCTCTACTCCGCCAACTAATATCGTTGCGGCCTCTTCTTCATCAAGCTGCATTTTTGCATCAATAAGCGAAGATTCAAACGAAACTGCGCCGTTTACATACGTAAAATTATATGCTTTGCATTCCAGCCCCAAAGCAATTTGCCCTCCTACGGTATTGTGTGTTGACTGAATGAATGAAGTGGGAGTAAGAAATTCTTCTTTATTATCAATAAGTGCCTTTAAGAACTTCTCAGAATCTATGCAGCATCCCATTCCTGTACCTGTAATAATCGCATCTAAATTATGGACATCGGCTTCCTTCATTGCCCAATGCGAAGCAACAATACCATTTTTTACACCTTTGGCCATTCTTCTTGCAGCCGCCGGCGGAATCACTTCTTTATAATCCGGCACTGATAATTCAAGTACATTTTCATTTTCGTTTACAATGATATCCTGCAAAAAAGCAGTGTTAATGGTTTTTTGCGACGAAACGCATCCGGTACCGTTGATATAACACTTTTTCATTAGCTCTTTGAAAACAAAAGGGTTGAACAGTTACCACCAAATCCAAATGAATTTGACAGCACATGATTGATCTCTTTTTCTTTAAGCTCCGTTTGCGGAACAATATCAAATTCTTCCATCGGTGTCTTAAAATTAAGATTAGGATATACTACACCATTTTGAAGCGCTAAAACACTATATACAGCTTCTATAGCTGCTGCCGCTGCAAGGGTATGCCCCGTAAATGGCTTGGTAGAACTAAATTCCGGCACATTACTGCCAAAAGCCCTGATTATTGCCCTGCCCTCAGAAAGATCGTTATTAGGTGTAGCAGTACCATGAGCATTGATATAATCAATATCCGAAGGAGTTAATCCTGATACCTTAAAAGCTTTTTCCATTGAGAGGAAAGCACCATCACCATTTTCCGAAGATGCTGTTTGGTGGTAAGCATCATTTGCATTACCATAACCCGAAAGGTAGGCCAGCACTTTTTTGTTTTGTTGCTTTACCACTGCATCACTTTCCAGCACTAAAAAAGCTGCCGCTTCACCTAAATTCAAACCTTTCCTGTCATTATCAAAAGGAGTATTATAGGTATCCGAAAGTATCATCAGGGTCTTAAAACCATTTATGGTAAATTTTGATAAGGCATCCGTTCCGCCAACAATAACTCGGTCCAGCTTACCATTTTTTATAAGCCTTGCGCCAAGCATAATAGCATTTGCTGCCGACGAACAGGCTGTACTAATGGTAGTAACCAAACCCTTAAGCCCTAATTGATCGGCAATTTTATGGGCTACATCACCGGCATCGTGAGACATGATATACCTTCTGTGTTCATCACTTTCGGCATAATCATAAAAGAACCTTTCGGTCATGTCCATACCTCCAACACTGGTGGCAGAGATTAGTCCTGTATTAAATTCGTTAATATCTGTAATCCCGGCATTATTAACTGCCTGTTTTGCAGCAATAGCACCAAGCATTGCGGTTCGCGAATAGTTATTATCAGCAGCAAGGCCAAGCTCGGCAGCAAGTTGCGCGTTGGTCTTTTTTATCTCGCCAACCTTAATAACGTTCTTATGAACCGTTGCTATGTTTTCAATTACCGTAATACCCGGTTTGCTTTGAATCAGGGCATTAAAATTTTCTTCGACAGAATTACCTATCGAAGAAATGATTCCCATACCGGTTATGGCAACTCCCCTGCTCATTATTATTTTGTACGGTTTTCAGAGATATATTTTGCCATAGTCTCTATAGACTGGAATATAGCTTTACCTTCCTTAGGATCGGCAAGTTTAATTCCGTAATCTTTATCAAGCATTACTATAAGCTCAAGCGCATCGATAGAATCAAGTCCAAGACCATCGCCAAAAAGCGGATCATTATCATTCACATCCTCTACAGCAATGTCTTCAAGGTTAAGAACATCGATAATTTTTTCTTTTAATTCCTGTTTTAATGCTTCCATCTTAATTGTTATATAATGTTTGTATGTTTTCTTTTGTATGAGCCGCACCCTGTTCTTTAGACACCAGGTACATAAAAGCTTTATAATCGTCTTTCAAAAAATCTACCCATCCGCACAGCACCTTATCAGCTTTAGCTGTATCCAGTAAAATTTGAGCATACGCCGCAAAAAATTCCGGATTGAAAGCCTCAAATATAAAGAAACTATTTTCAGTATAAAGCTTATGTTTTATGCTTATCTCCCCCATGCAAATGTTAGGCAAAGTATATACAAATACCGCAGGGCTCGGAAAATAGTCGTTTTTGTCGGCAATAGAGTCATTGTATTTAATATCCGTATCTAGGCTTGATGATGCATTAGCAAACAATAAGGCTGTATTGTTCGAGCCGTCTGCAACATAATCCTTGAGCAATATATCGGCCGCCAGAAAAGACAATTTGCTCAGATTATCCATCTTAAAGAACTTTGCATAATCTGTACTCAGGTGTTTATAGGCTTGTTTGGCAAAATCGGGAAACGCGGCTTCAGGCATAGCAAAAACTTCCTGCCCGTTGTGCAAAATCTTTCCCTTTTCTATGATACAGTGATCTGTTATAAAATAATTATTTGCCATTGTTTGCCTTTTCAAATATCACTGCCGTATTACAGCCTCCAAAACCGGAAGCCGTTTTAAGAACGTAATTTATTTCCTTCTCTTCTGTTTTCTCAATCACATTTATAGCCTGAGATACTCCCGGTTCATCATAACCCATCGAAGCGAAAAGCTTGTTCTTTTCCATTGCTTCCAGAGCGATAACCGTTTCCAGTAATCCCGAAGCGCCAAGTGTATGTCCGTAATATCCTTTTAAACTATTTACAGGAACTTCATTCAACCCAAGCCTGTTAAAAGCTATGGCTTCCATCTCATCATTAAAAGGGGTCGCTGTTCCGTGAGCCGAAATATAATCGATCGCTCCGGCACTAATCCCCGATTCTTTCAGGGCACTTTCTATGCTTCTAACCAGTCCTTCTCCCGTACGCGATGGTCCGGATATGTGGTTAGCATCGTTTATAGATCCGTCGCCAATGACTACTGCTTTAGCATTAACCGAATCTTTTGTCACAAATACTGCTGCTGCTGCTTCGCCCAGTGTAACTCCTGTCCTGTTGGCAGAATAAGGCCTACATGGCTCGGCACTCATCGCCTGAAACGAATTGAATCCTGAAAGTACAAATTCAGAAACCTCATCTCCCGCAACCACAAAGGCATTATCATATATCCCTGCCTGTATAAGCCTTTTTGCTACCGATATTGCCATAATACCCGACACACAGGCGTTAGACACGACCACAGGTTCTGTACTAAAACCAAAGAAATTCGCAACATTCTTTGCCAATCCCTGAAGGTAAGCCTCCTCGGGCAAGTCATTGCCTTTTGAAAGCGAAGTAATATTTCCTTTAGTGGTTGAAAGCACCAAAGCCGTTTTACTGTCCGGTTTGACTCCCGATTTCTGAAATACGGGGTACAAAGCCAGTAATATCATTTTTTCCAATCGGGTATACGATTGATTATTGCTTATTTCAGCAAAAGCAGCCTCAAGTTTATCATTATTTACAACCCCTGCATAAAACGGCATGGGCAGCATACTGTTTTCCTGTTTGCTTATACCGGTAATACCATTAGCTATAGCCTCAATATTGCTATCTACATCAAAGCCAAGCGGGGTAATACAATTGGTATGGGTTATATATATATTCTTCAATTTCATTATTTATCCAGCCCCACTTTTTTTCTCCATTCTTCAAAAAAAGGAGGATAGTTTAACACCATCTGACCTTCATCATTTACAAAAACCTGAATGGTTTCGCCGGTACAGGCCAGATTTCCTTCACCGTCATATATTTTAAACCTGTAAATCATTTTTGCAGCCGGAGTATCTACAATAGTTGTTTCTATCGTAGCAACATCGCCATACTTTAATGGCAGTTTATGCTCACAGCCTGATTTTACAATCGGCGTGGTATAACCATGCTCATGCACATCAAGATAGCCAATACCGTGTTTACGGCCAAATGCCTCACGCCCATCTTCAAAATAGGTAATATAATAGCCGTGCCATACAATACCAAGCGGATCGGTTTCGTTAAAACGAACCCTTATTTCCTGCTTAACTGTAAGCTCTGTAACTTCCCTATATTGCTCTTTTCTTCTCATCATAAATTATAGACAGGCCTATCATACCTATAAAAAACACAAATAAAGCCAACAGTAAAGGCCATATTTCTGCTATTGAATTATTTCGTAAAAGCACATCATAAAAGGCCTCAAGCCCCCAGTTCATGGGCGATGCCTTAGCCACATACTGCATTATTTCGGGCATTGCAAAAACAGGCACCCATACTCCGCCTACGGCAGCAAGTATAACTACAGACGTCGCACCAAATGGCGCCGACTGCTCCTGCGTTTTAGCAATAGTTCCAAGCAGTATCCCAAAACCTATCGCTGCCAAACCGCTAAACAATGCAACCAGACTCATCATAAAAAAGGTGCCGTTCAGCTCAAGAACCGGCAGTCCAATTTTAGGGAAGATAAACATTCCTGTAGCAAGCATCAGGAAAAACTGCAGCATACAAATAATCAGATAGGTTACTGTTTTGCCTCCAATAACTGTAGCATATGACACAGGGTTTGTCCTTAGCCTAACCTGAGTACCCTGGTTTTTCTCTTTCACCAGGTTTATTGACAATGGCACTACAATAAAGAACATGGCAAACAACGTCCATGCAGGCACATTATGCTGCGTAGAGTTTGGCACCTGCTCTTTGTTATCGAACATGGGCACTATCTCTTTAAAGCTTATATAACTCTCCTGCTTAAATGCAGCGGTACTTTCTTCTCCTAACTGTTCACTGAAAGCATCATATATCGACTTTGTTTCAATCTGCGAGATCATTTTGTCTACCGTACTTTTCACAGCTGTTTTAAAAGCTGTTTGCGAGGCTGGGTCAAAATATAGACGTACCTCTTTTGGGGTTATTTTTTGGGCTTTAGCTGCCGTAACAGAGTCCGTTGCACCAAAACCTTCCATTATTTTGGCAACATTCTCCTCCACTTTGGTTTTTAAGCCCGAGCTTAATCCTTCAGGAATAACAATTGCCAGCTGGTAGTCGCCATCAAATACTTTTTCTTTTGCAAATGCTTCATCTATATTCTTACCGTTGCTTTGGGTAATAACACTAAAAGAATCATTACCGGCAAGGTTTTTCTGCACCATCTGAGACACTTCACCCTTATCGTTATCTACCAGTAATATAGGTATCTTGCTTTCGGTTGCCGTCTTAAAAGTACTATCCTGAATAAGTGTTATGGTAATAACAAGACACAGCGGCATGATAAATAATATAACAAGCCCACCCATGTCGCGTCTTAGCAACAACATCTCTTTGTATATTGATACTAATAACTTATTCATCTCTTAGCTCATTACCTGTTAATGATAAAAACACATCTTCCAACGAATGGGCATTGTGTGTTACATCTATAATCTCTCCAGGAGCACCTTTTATAATTACTTTGCCGGTATCAATTATGGCAATCGTACTGCATAAATCCTGTGCCTCGGCAAGGTGATGCGAGGTATAAATAATAGTAGTTCCTCTTTGGTTTATCTGTTTCAGATAATCTATGATCACGTTTCGTGACTGTACATCTACACCCACAGTAGGCTCGTCCAGAAACAATACAGCCGGCTCATGCAGCAATCCGGCAATAAGATTCACCCTTCGTTTCATACCCCCCGAAAAGGTTTCTATCTGTTTGTCGGCAAACTTAAGCAGACCCAGAAAATCAAGAGAATCATTAATTCTTTGTTTCAGGTCTTTGCCTTTAAGCCCATACATGCTGCCAAAATACATCAGATTCTCATAAGCCGTAAGCGTAGGATACAATGCATATTCCTGAGGCACGACCCCGATAATCTTCTTGATCGCTTTTGCATCGTTTTTATAGGACAGTCCATCAATTGTAAAACTTCCTGATGTGGGCTTTATCAAACCGCATAACATCGAAATAAGTGTAGTCTTTCCTGCTCCGTTAGGACCAAGTAATCCAAATATTTCGCCCTTCTTAACCGATAATGACAAATCATCCACCGAAAAGAAATCGGCGTCTTTGTATTTTTTAGAAAGCGATTGTATTTCAATGATGGTGCTGCTCATTTTTTATACCGCTTTTCTTAGTTTTTTAAAGAATTCTTCTTCCCTGCCTGCTATTTCGAGCAGCCTGTCGGCCAACAGGTTATACACATCCTGCTGAGCACTTCTCTTTTTGTATACGCGCGATGCCTCAAGTGCGAAGTCACGCCACATATCACCGATTTCGGTCATTTCAAACGAAAGTGTTTTTAATGCTTCGCTCTCCATAATTACCGATGCTTCCTGTAAAAAGGCCGCATATATAAATCGGAAACCACCTCCACCGGTACCTATCTCTTCCTGCATACGCACTATTTGCGCCAGATAATGATTGGCTTTTCGAACCCCGTGCTTAGCGGGCCATTTGCGAATTTGTTTCGAAACATATCGCATTCCCGCAACACCAATAATTGGCATAGGAGCCAGCATATCACGACAGGTAGCTTTAATAGCTTTGGTGATTGCCTTCTTAAAATCTATCTCTTTAGGGATATAAACCGGATAATAAATTTGTCCTTTAGGAGCAAAAGCCCCTTTGGCAAAACGCACCCTGTCAAGCTCTTCAGCAGTAAGGGTTGTAACGGTTTCCATAACCGGATCACTAATCAGGTAATTATTTTCTTCTTTACCATACACCACAAGATTGTGTGCATTAAAGTGAAAACGATAATCATCCGGAAAATAGGTAAGGTTATACACCCCTACCTGCAGTCCTGATGGTATGTTTTTTTTCAGGTTATCTTCAAGTGCCTTTTCTGCAGCCTGAGAGCCCGAAAATTTTTGTCTTTTTATCTTAATGCCAAGCCTTTTCGCCAGCCTGCTGAAGATTATTCCCGGCAATGGCCTGTAGCTAAAAGCCGGCGCATGATTTACCTTTATAAACGGAAGATATACAAAAAACAAACCTGAACCGATACCAAAAACCATTGGTTCGCTTATGTTTAGCCCATTATGCTTTAATAAGTTGGAAGCAACACCATTCTCGCAGTGCGCTGACTGGTGATGCGTAAAATCAGTCTTCATTATATCAACCCTTAAAATTTCTTAATTCATTGACGGTAATCAAAAAAGCATCCGCATATTTTTGAAGTACCTTATCACTAAGTCCGGCAAAAACTTTTGGTTTAAAATGCCTTTTTATACGCCATTGCCATAAACCGGTATATCCGGCAAGAATACCCACATCCATTTTACTGAACTCCATAAAATACAGTATTGGGCTTGCCTCACCGTTTGCCACCTTTTGCCTTGCCTCTTCTGTTCGTTCCTTGATATCATCGATGGCATTGCTAAGGGCAATGGTTTTAGGCTCCCATCCGGAACTTAAAGCTGTGATATAGTTCCCGTTCTCATCGGTCGCATAACATAGTTCGCGCATGTTTACCGACTCTATATTACTCTTGTCCTGTGGTACTTCACTCTTTTTCATCGCTCCTGTATAAATAGGTTAATCTCGCCTTCTAATAGCAGCTCATCGTTGCAATAGCTTTTACAGTTTACCATACAGGTAGTATAACCTCCTGTATCATATCTTGATATAAGATCTGCAACTGTAGTAATTGCACTCCCCAGCCTGGGCAGTTTATGTATCTTAACTGTTCGTATAGAACTTATAAACCCAATAACATCTACATTTGGGATATCTTTTGCCTGATCATCTACCAAATAGGATTTACCTACTATAGACGAACAGGTTTGTGCCGCATTCTCTATGAGTCCTGCTTCACAAAAGACCCCATTATCTAAAAAAACATTATCCTCTTTAATTGTAAAAACGGTCTCTGCCTTTTCAGCAGTTATATTAACAATAAAATCAACCATAAGCATCGGGTCGCGATGCGGAAGATAACTATGTATATCTATAGCCTTTTGCATATTGTTACTGTGCTAATACCGTTTTCATCTGCCCGGAAGCTATCTTTATATTATTTCTTTTTGTAACTATATCTACAAGGGTTACCCCCATAAACTCATGTAAAACATTTACTTCGGTAACGATATCTTCACCCGGAAGCGGAAGCTCCAGTATAACAACATCTTTAACTGAGCCTATATAACCTGTAGGCGCAGGTTCATTCTTAAGATAAAACTGGTATCCGGTATACAAAGCTACCGACTGAGCCATATGCTCTACAATACCCGACTCGTTAAACCTGCCATTTTCTACAAAAATATTATCCGAAGCTACGGTAAGTCCTGCTGTTATGGTATTTTCTCCAAAAGCCAGCATCTTGTCTATCATTACAAAAGGTGCCTTTTGAGGAATCAGATCCTGAACGAGTTGTACTGAAATTATCGGTTCCATTAGCATACCGTTAAATAAGCTATCGAATAGGTAAACCTGCCACTTTCCGGAACCACAAGCAGTAGCTTCTCCCCTTTTTTAAGCTTTCCTGAATTCATCAGTTCCTCTACCATAAGGTAAATTGAAGCAGCCCCTACATTACCCACCCTACTAAGGTTTAAAAACCATTTTTCCTCAGGAATATCAACACCATTAGCCAGTAAAGCCTGATATAATTTGCCCCCAAAGAAATTAGAAGAAACGTGCGGTAATAAATAATCAACATCAGCCGGATTTACTCCGTGCTTATCCAGTGCATTTTTAGTACTTAAAGACCCCAGTCTCATTACATGCTCGTCAAGCAGCTTTACATCCTGCTTTACCGAGAATATAGATTGCTTTAACCACTCTTCCGCATCATAATCCTGCCACGGCTTTAATGATCCGTCTTCAAGCTTATCGCCACCTGCATACATACAGGCTTCATATTCATGTGCGTAAGAGTACGACTCCATCCACTCTATCTTAAGCGATATCTCTCCTCTTGGCTTATCTTCAAGAAGCAATGCGCCTGCACCATCCGAAAGCATCCATCTCAAAAACTCTTTTTTAAATGCAATTACAGGCTGCTCTTCTAAACTCTTAAGATTAATGATCTCGTTATTGAATTTATTCGCCAGCATCCAGGTAGCCGATCTTTCAGAACCTGTACATACTGCATTTTTAGTATTGCCCGAGCGCACACTTAAAAAACCGTATTTAAGAGCATTCATTCCCGCACAACAAACACCTGATGACGCATTAAGCTCAATGGGTCTGTTATCCATCAGTCCATGCACCATCGCGGCATGTGAAGGAAAAAGATTATCAGGAGATGCTGTACCGCATGAAAGCAGTTCTACATCATTTTTTGTAAAATCCTCATCATAAAGCTCTTTTATCGCATTATGAGTCAGCTGAGCATTATTGTGGGTTATATTACCTTGTTTATCAACAGCATAGTAACGGTTTGTAATACCATTATTGCGAAGAACAATCCTTCGGGCCTTTGATGTGGTTTCATTTATCAGCCCTAATATGCCTTCCATATCATCGTTGGAAACCGGTTCGTTAGGCAAATATTTTCCCGCTCTTGTTATATATACATCAAACATAGTATCCTAAACTCCTTTTATGCGCTTTCAACGCCTTTATAATATTGTACAGTTTTTTTGTGTGCCCTTATTTTAAAAGGATACGTAAGCATGTGCAAGATATACACAATTGGCGATATAACCCAAATTGCAAGCACCAAATAAATCACAAAAATCCTGAGTAACTTCTTACGTTTATCAGGTCTTTTACTTATAATTTTCGTCCATTTGCTAAAAACATAATTCCCTTTTTTATCTACAGCAACGAGGTAAGGACTCACCTTAACAGCCTCCTGATCAAGCAATCTTGGCTGCAGGCTTTCAAAATCATTACTTTTTAAAGCTGTGTTTATTGTATTTCCAAATTTCACAGCATCCACAATATCGTTTTGCGACACTCCCGGTAATGGAAATACCCCCAGATGTTTTTCCTTTTTTCCGCTAAACATCCACTCCACAATAGTAATAACGCTAATAAGGTTACCGGCTCTGTCTACAAGAGCAATATTGCCTTTTAGCAAAGCTCCGTTTTGCTTAAGCAATGCTTTTACTTTTTCCTGTGCCAAAAACCACATATTACGACTTCCGCTAATGGTAACTACAGGCGTATTATTAAGCAGTTGTTTTGCTTCAGGACTTTTTAAAAATGAATTTACCGGAATAGAGGGAGATAAAAACCATACCTGATAATGAAACAGTATCAAATCATATTTAATATCAAGCACAGCCTGAGGAACAGGCTTTAACCTTGCCGGAATCTGCATGAATGATTCAGGAAAAGCATCAAAAAATGATTCTTTATTCCACGGAAAAGGAAATGGCGTTTCCATTTCAATGTTATAAAACACAACATTTACCTCAGGATCATCAATCAGGGGTTTCGCAATATTATCTGCAATTTCTTTCAATTGCCCCGATTGCGAAAAGTATATTACAAGAACATTTCTCATTTAAATCTTTTATCTAAAAGTTTGTCTTTTTTCTTACAAACCCTGTTTTTCTCATCACTCCAACAGGCGTTAAAGATAGAAAAGATGGTCTACATAACTATGAGACCTTTAAAGATTTATCTATTTTTTAAAGGATTGCCAAAAATCAAAGTAATTGAACCATTGCAAAGGATATTTTTTAATCATCCCTTCAAGATTTTCAACATAAGCCGCAAGCAGTGCCTTTTCGTCACGGTGCTTAACCTCAGCTTCTCTGGCATATAAGTGATAATGAAGTTTCTTTTCTTTCATCACGTATACAAAAACCACCGGCACCCTAAGGCGTGACGCAATTAGAAAAGGACCTGAAGGAAAATTAGCTTCTTCACCTAAAAGCGGATATGTAATATGTTTTACCCCCTCCATATAACGATCTCCTGTAAGACATATAAGTTCATTATTTGCAAGGGCATTGTTTATTTCATAGATGTGAGAAAGATCATCTTTAATGATAATAAACTTAACCGAAGATTTAGATGCAATGCTTTCCAAATACTGTTTTATGGCGCGATGCTCCATATCGGTAGTCAATAAATTAATTTGGAATTTATCGTCAAGATCAGATAAAAAATATTCAGCAATCTCAAAGTTCCCGATATGGGCACTTATAAGCACTCCGCCTTTTTTATCAGCCAACAGGCTTTTCAATCGTTCGATACCGTCAAACTCATAGGTAAAACTATTGCGCATTCCGGCAGAAATAGCTGTTTTATCTATGAGTACCTGACCAAAGGTATAGTAACTCATAAAAACCATTTTCCGGGCACGAGCCCTGGAATACCCCAGGCGGTTATGAAAATAGTAAAAAGTTACCCTGTTGGTTTTTTTAAGAAAAAGAAAATAATAAGACGCAACAAAATATAAAACCGCATAAGACGGCCTTATCCCAAAGTTCCTGATACAAAATACAAATATTTTATACCCAAGGAGATTACCCTTGGACTTACCGTCCCATTCGCTCATACTATTGCAGTACTTTCAGCTTATTCTCTATAAGGTCGTAAAAATTCTGGAATGTAGCAATCCCAACAAAATCAGCCTCTCCCAGCTTTACCCCAAAGTTAGCCTCTACAGCCACTACAAGATCTACATAATCAAGACTGTCAAGTCCTAAAGTATCTTTCAGGTTAGCATCAGGTGTTATTGTATCGGCATCAACCTCAAACTCATCAGCCAAAAAATCATTTATCTTACCTATAATAACGGCTTTGTCCATTTTAGTACTTTTTTACAATTAATGCTGAATTGGTTCCCCCAAATCCAAAAGAATTCGACAAAAATATATTAAATTCTTTATTTATTGTAGCAGTGGCTAAATTTAATTTAGCCGAATCTTCATCCGGTGTTTTAAGGTTAATATTGGGTGCGATGAATGAGTTTTGCATCATAAGTATCGAATAGATAACTTCACTGGCACCTGCCATCCAGCACTCGTGGCCCGTCATCGATTTGGTAGAACTTACATAAGGCTTCTCTCCAAAAATCTCAAAAATTGCTTTTGCCTCATTGCTATCGCCCACTGGAGTAGAAGTAGCATGGGCATTTATATAATCTACATCGGCAGCAGTTATCCCAGCCTGATCTAAAGCTTTTTGCATGGCACTTGCCGGCCCTTCAACGTTAGGTGTAGATATGTGCCCACCGTTAGACGAGAAACCGTAGCCTATAATTTCGGCCAGTATAGGTGCTCCTCTTTTAACAGCCGACTCATAACTTTCTAATATCAGTGTTGCTCCACCACCACTTGGAATAAGACCGTTGCGGGAAACATCAAACGGTCTGGATGCTTTGGCCGGTTCTGCTTCATCAGGAGAAAATACGCCAAGCCCGTCAAAACTTCCCATCGCATATTTATTGATTTCCTGAGCTCCACCACAAATTATGGTATCCTGAAGCCCACTCTTAATCAAATAATATCCCATTCCTAAAGAATGCGATCCGCTTGCACAAGCTGCACTCACCGTTAAATTGATGCCCCTTAACTTAAAGATAGTAGAAAGGTTCATTGTAACAGTAGAATTCATCGATTTAAAGATCGCTCCGGAACCTATTAAGGCTGTATCTCTCTTTTCGCGTATAATATCGGTAGCATCAATAATAGCTTTCGAAACGCTATCGTTTCCATACATGATACCTACTTCATTCTTTTCAAGAAAGTCTTCATCAATCCCGGCTTGCTTTAACGCCTGCACAGTAGCCATATAAGCATATTCGGTTTCTTCACCAATGCTCATACGCTGTCTCCTGTTTAGCATATCTTTCAGTTCAGGCCTGGGAACCATTCCGGTTAGAGACGATCTAAATCCAAAATCTCTTCTATCCTCATCAATCACTATGCCCGATTTCCCGTTGTATAATGAATCTTTAACTTCTTCAAGAGATGTGCCAATACAGGAATAAATCCCCATACCGGTAATTACCACTCTTCTTTCCATCTTTTCTACTTTTGGATTTGTTTATTTATGAATAAATCCCACCATTAATATTAATCACTTCTCCGGTTATATATCCAGCCCTTTTCGATGCCAGGAAACTTACCAGATCCGCTACTTCTTCTGCCTCTCCAAATCTATTCGCGGGAACCATTTTTACAAGTTCCTTCTCGTCAAGGTCACCGGTCATATCTGTTTTTATAAAACCCGGAGCTACAGCATTAACAGTAATATTTCGTTTTGCTACTTCCTGGGCTAATGCCTTGGTTGCAGCCACAACAGCACCTTTAGCAGCAGAATAGTTGGTTTGCCCCGGAGTACCTTTTACCCCCGAAACCGAAACCATGTTTATTATCCTGCCATATTTGTTTCTAAGCAATTTCTGAATGAAGAAATTTGTCACATTATAAAAACCGTTAAGGCTGGTATTTATAACACTCGACCAGTCTTCCTGTGACATCCACATAAAAAGACCATCTTTTGTAATGCCGGCATTATTTACTATAACCTCAACTATTGCATCAGGATTGTTTTCCTGCCATTGCCCCAGTGCATCCTTAACCTCATCGGCATTAGCCACATCAAATTTGATAAGCTCGCCTGTGGCTCCGTTTTCAATAACTTTTTTCAGGGTTTCTTCCGCAGCGGCAGCATTCGACTGATAGTTAATCAATATGTGATAATTGCTGTCTGCCGCAAGTTTTTGGCAAATTGCACTGCCAATTCCTCTCGATCCACCTGTTACTAATGCACACTTCATTCGTTACCTGTCTTAATTAAATAATTCTGCATTCTCATACCACTGATTACCCAACAGCATGCCTTTGGTATCCAGGAATCCCCATTTACCATTATTTTTCACTCTGGCTACACCTTTAACAAACCCTTTTGCATCAGAACTTAAAAAACTGAAAGCAATACTAATGGAGTAATTTGTTGGTATTACCATTTTTCCTTTTACATCAATAAAACCCCAGTCTTTTTCTTTAACCGGAGCAAGGCCATCGTTACTAAAAACTTCAGCATCATTATAAACAGGCTCAATAACCGTTTTTCCCTGAATATTTACATATCCCCATTTGCTACCTATACATACAGGAGCAAGATCTTTATTAAAAGCTCTGGCCTTATCAAATTTAGGTTCAATAATCCAGTTCCCTTTAGTATCGATAAAACCTATTTTTCCACCTTTACGGGCATACGTATTATCCTGATTTTCAAAATCCCATATTTTATCGGCTCCTTCAATAACCTTAAACTGCCCTCCAATAACCAGTCCAAATTCTTTACCCCTTCTTGCCCAGGTAACCCCTTTAAAGTAATTACCAATCTCTTCATATAAAGGCTCTACAATTTGTTTTCCTGTTTTATCTATAATTCCCCAACGATCATTATTCTTCACGCGGGCATAGTTACCCTCAAACTCTTTTATAATATCATATTTAGGTTCCAGCACTACCTCTCCTTTCGGATTGATAAGTCCCACTTTTTTAGCCTGCCTGAAGAAAGCTACTCCTCCCTGAAAGCTAAAATACTTATCGGTTGCCGGCGATTTTACAGTTTCGCCTTTTTTATTGATATAAAAACGCTGCTTATCTTTTTGCACAACACAAAGTCCGCTGTTAAAGTCTTCCGCATCATCAAAGGTAGCAGGAATAACCCATTTTCCTTTAGTATCTATAAATCCCCATTTAGACTGGTCTTTTACCGCGGCAAGTCCATCCGAAAAGCTTCTTGCCGTGCCATAAGCAGGTTTGATAACCATAGTACCTGTCTTATCGATATAACCTATATTACCATTTTGTTTGACAAGCGCCAATTCCTGAGCAAATGATAACTGAGTACATAAAATTAGAAAGAACAGAATTTTTTTCATGATTGTATTGGTTGATTGATTGATTACTTCATCAGGTAGTCTTTAATCTCCTGCACATACGGATACATTGGTTTGTCTTCAGAGAAGACAGGTAATATTGCCCTTACCTCATCATATATTTTTCGGGTAGCAGGAGAAACTTCATTTTTATAATCAAGCGCATCTATCGCCTGAACAATGGCCATTATCTCTATAGCAAGAACTTCAAAGGCATTCTCAATAACCTTAGCCGTAAGGACGGCTGAATTAGTCCCCATACTTACTATGTCCTGATTATCGTTGTTGTTTGGAATACTATGTACATACATAGAGTTGGAAAGCATCTGATTTTCCGCTGTTGTAGAAACCGCTGTAAACTGAACACCCTGTAACCCAAAATTAAACCCAAGCTTACCCAAATTCGTAAAAGGAGGCAACAGCTCGTTAATTTTAGCATTCATCAGGTAGTTTAGCTGACGCTCGGCAAGCATTGATAGTTTAGTTACCACAAGACGAAGCTTATCCATTTCAAGTGAAATATAATCGCCATGGAAATTACCGCCATGATATACCTGCCTGTTCTTAACATCAACAATAGGATTATCGTTGGCAGAATTGATTTCGTTCTCCAGTACCTTAGCCGTTTCATTAATAGTATCCAGCACAGGCCCCAATATTTGAGGAACACAACGCAGCGAATAATACTCCTGAACCTTTTCCTTAAAAATGGTTTCCTGATTTTCTCCTGTGTATAAATGATCCGCTCTTTTACGGATAAGTTTGCTTCCCTCTACATGATTTCTCATGCGCTCTGCAATTTCCTGCTGACCTTTATGCAGTTTAGTACTATTCAGTTCTGCCGACAAGTGGTCGTCATATACTCTTACCACTTCATTTATGGCTGCCGAAAACTTCAGGGAAAGCTCCGTAAGCTTCTTAGCATTAACAAGATTAACTATACCAATACCCGTCATTACCGATGTACCGTTCATAAGAGCCAAACCTTCCCTTATCTCAACATTTATAGGGCTTAAGTTTTCTGCTTTAAAAACCTCTGCGGTCTTTTTTCGTTCGCCTTTATAAAACACCTCCCCTTCTCCTATAAGCACTAAAGCCAAATGTGCAAGCTGAACCAGGTCGCCACTCGCCCCTACACCTCCGTGCTCAAAAATCAGTGGTGTAATATCCCTGTTTATGAATTCTTTCATGAGGTGGATTACCGATTCATGAACTCCTGAATTACCAAGGGACAAGGTATTAAGCCTGGCAAGCATTGCCGACTTTACAAAAACAGGAGATAACGGCCTGCCTGTTCCAGACGCATGGCTTCTTATCAAATTATATTGCAGCTGATTTCTGTCTTTATCTTCAACCCGGTATTGTGCCATAGGCCCAAACCCGGTATTAACACCATAGATAATTTTGTTTTCGGAAAATGATTTCAAAAAATCAAAACTTTCCCTCACTCGCTTAAGCACATCATCACTAACCTCTACCTTACTGCCTCCAAATACAATAAATTCAAATTCTTTAAGGCTTAAATATTGGTTTATACTGCTCATTCTGTCATTAATTAGGTTACTTGGCTTTCTGTAAAAATATAATTTCCAAGATATGCAAAATTCTCATATTTTTACAGGGTTACAAATGTAGAGTTTTTTAAGAAAACATTATGACAAATCCAACCTGTAAATGTTAAAAGAGAGCACAGAAGTACTAGTTATTGGAGCAGGGCCATCGGGATGTGTTGCCGCATCTTATCTCCATAACAATGGCGTAAAGGTAAAAGTTGTTGAACGTTCTAAATTTCCACGATTTGTAATCGGCGAAAGCCTTATCCCAAGGGTGATGGACCATTTTGAGGAAGCCGGACTGCTTGACGCCCTTATCGCAAAAGATTTTGAGAAAAAATTTGGTGCACGCTTCATTAGAGGCGAAGAACTTTGTGTGTTTGATTTCAGCATAAAATTTGGTGACGGATGGGATTGGACCTGGCAGGTGCCTCGTGCCGATTTTGACAATACCCTTGCGGAAGAAGTTGTTAGAAAAGGTATCGATCTTGAATTTGAAACAGAAGTGCTTGATGTCGTCTTTAACGGAACTGACTCGGTTACAACAGTTAGAAACAAAGAAGGTGTTACCCGCGAAATACATGCTAAATTCATTATTGATTCCAGCGGTTACGGGCGTGTATTGCCACGAATATTAAAACTTGATGCTCCATCGTCTATACCCGAAAACTCTTCGATGTTTACCCATGTAAAAGACATCAAAAGACCTGTAGGAGTTGAAGGCACCCAAATTACTTTTGACATTCTTGAAACAAAAGTATGGCTATGGGTCATTCCGTTTTCAAATGGCAACACCAGCATAGGCGTTGTAGGACCTACAAGTTATATAAATGCTATTGGCGGAGCCAATAACACAGAGGCTCTTAAAAAAATAATCGCGCAATCTGATTTTTATCGTGATCGCTTTGAAGGGGTCGACTTTTTATTTGAACCTCATAAAATAGAAAACTATTCCTGTTCGGTAACGCAACTATATGGGCCTGGCTATACGCTTACCGGAAACAGTTCAGAATTCCTTGATCCAGTATTTTCATCAGGCGTATGTTTTGCAACCGAGTCCGGAATGCTGTCGGCAAAACTATTCCTTAAAGAACGAAACGGCGAAAAGGTAGACTGGGAAACAGAATATTCAGATTATATGAGACGCGGGGTAAATGTGTTTGCCACCTACGTAAAAGAATGGTACACCGGAAACCTCCAGACATTATTCTTCCACCAACCTGAAAATCCTGATGTAAAACAAAAAATATGTTCGGTACTTGCAGGTTATGTTTGGGATGAAGAAAATCCTTTTGTAAAAAAACACGACCGGGTAATAAAATCCATGGCATATATGCTACAAAACGAAAAAAGCGCCGAATAAGGCGCTTTTTATTATTTCACAAACTGCTTATTTTAACTTTTTAACGATCATCTTACCAATTGTTTTGGCAGTTTTGGCAAAACCTTCACCAATTCTTGATTCGTTACTAAAGTTACTGCCCCATTGGTCGCCTGGAGCTTCTTCAGTTTCAATTTCCATTATAACATTGCTTTTATTTGATGTTTCAACAAAGCGAAGCACTGTCGAAACTTTTGCCGGCTGTTTCATTATAGCTGCGTCCCATCCCGGATAAATCCATACAGCATCTACAATAAGCGTGTATTTAGCAGTGGCAAGACCTTCTTCAATAGTAACATCTTTTTCTTTACCGTAGGTTTTAGTCAAAAGCTCTAAAAACTTCGGATTCCATATCATCTGAGGTGCAGCAACCCATTTCTTTTTCCAGATGTTGCCGTTACCTCTATCTTTTTCATTAAGGTCGTTTACCCTTTTCTCTACATATTGAGCCTCTGTAAGATTTTCCTTCATCAGCTTCAGGTGACTGTAATCAAATTCAACATTAAGCTCCTTTTGATCTTTTAAGAAACTGAAGTCACCTTTTTTAATCTTAACATCCTGAGCAAAGCCCGTTACCGAAGCAAATAACAATGCTGCAAATAAAAATTTTTTCATGGTTATAGTATGATTTAAGTGCGCCAAAAGTACATTTTTATTTGAGTATAAAGCAATAATGATTGTCAGCAAACTTTTGTGTTTTTTTAAATAAAAAAGCCTCTGCTTTCGCAGAGGCCTCTCGAATAAACCAATCAGATTCATTACTTAACTACTTTTATCGAAGCAATTCCCTGAGCTGTAGCGACCCTTAGGATATAACTTCCGTTTTGCAGTTTTTCTGTATTAAGTTCAACTTTATCAGTATTCACTTTTTTAGACATTACTACCTGTCCAAGCATATTTATAACTGAAATCTCAGTGATAGGCTCACTGTAAGATATTGTAAGCTTATCAACAACAGGGTTTGGATACACTACAAGATTTTTAAGGGTAAATGTAGGTGATCCAAGAACCTGTTCAACGGTAATAGCTAATGGCTCACTCTCACATCCTTCAATTGTTTGTGTCACATAGTAAGTAACACCATCCTGAAGTAAATGATCCGATCCTATTTCTTCAAGTTCATCTCCATCCATTACATACCATTGTATTTCTGCTCCTACAGCAACAGTAATTTCTAAATCGCTAACCGTAGCACCAGCTTCAAACTCCTGAACTGCATTACCTCCCGGAATACTCGGTGCCGGAAGAATAGTCACGTTTACCTCTTTAGCACCGCTTGTACATCCGTTAAGTGTTTGTTTCACATAATATGTTCCAGCTTCTACAACAGCTTCTTCATCAAGAGCAGGACCATCAGGAGTTGTATACCAAGTAAGCACTGCCCCCGCAAGACCTTCTGCCTCAATATCTTCAACTTCAGAACCTGCACATATTGACTGGTTTTCCTCAGCAACCGGAATAGGAAGCTCATCAATATTTATAATTACTTTTCGGCGTCCACTTACACACTCTCCAACAGTTTGGGTAACATAGTAATCTTCACCATCTACTAAAACAGTAGAAGTTGGAATAGCATTTCCTCCCGTTTCATTTTCATACCAGGTAAATGTAGCACCTGATAATCCTGTAACCGTAAGTGAAGTAATCGTCGAACCTGTACATGTAGTAGCTGTCTCGCTAGGCACACTTGGTGCATCCAGCGTTGTAAAACTAACTACAATATGCTTTCTTTCGCTCACACACGAGCCTACAGTTTGCGACACATAATAGTCTCCTGCTACCAGTAAAGTTGTACCTGCAAGAGGAGTACCGCCAGTAGCCACATCATACCAACTTATAGTAGAACCGGCCTGTCCGGTAGCCACAAGGTCTGACACATGACTCTCTGAGCAGAATGACTGAGACTCACTGGCTGTTGGCATTGGCACAGGAACAAACTGAGGCGTAATCATTAGCCTTGCACTTGTACATCCGTTTACTGTTTGCGATACATAATAATTCGTACCGCCTGCCAGTGCAGTAGTTGTTGGCAATACTGTTCCGCCATTTGGCTCATTATACCATGTAAATGTAGCTCCAGCCTGACCTGTTACTGTTAGATTTGCAATAGTGGAAGCTGAACAAAAATCTGGCGTAGTATCTGCCGTCTGTGGCAAAGGCACTGTAGTTACAGTAACCGCAACAGCAGTTCTTGTACTTTCACACTCACCCACTGTTTGCGATACATAATAAGTAGTACCAGTAGTTAGTACAGCTGTTGAAGCTAATGCCGTACCTCCTGTGGCTGCTGCATACCATTTAAAAGTTGCACCGGCTTCGCCTGTAGCTACAAGGTTTACTACCGTTGCACCGGCACAAAATGTTTGTGCTGTTGCCGTTGGAGCTGATGGAGCAATACAGTTGTAAGCGTTATTAAGACTATACCCACGGCTTGTTCCGTGACTGATAAGTGTATTTGTTGCCGAACTACCTTTTGCCCAGGCAAAATCTACATTGATATCGGAATACACAAAAGTAAAATCGTCAGCACTACCGGTATTAAAAGCTCTTGTAGCAATAATGGTTCTTGTAGTACCCGATACTGAGTTCGTGCTTGTCCAGTCGTTTGTTGCATCGGCACTTGGAGCAGATCCAAGTCCGTTTTGATTTCCATCTACAAGAGTAGTTCCGTTCCAGTACACCACATCAGTTCCGTTTTGCATACCGCCGCTATTAGTAAAAGAACCTATCTGAAGAGCAAACCATCGGTCTGACGGACCTGTAAATGTAAGGGTTGCCGTACTGGTCGTATTATTCAGCTCCAGTTTTGCAGTCATCCCCGAGGTGAGGGTAACTACAGCTGTTGCCTTACTCTGGGCATACGCTCCTGCCGCCCCGGCGAGTAAAGCTGTAAGTAGTAATAGTTTTTTCATTGCTTAGTTTTTATTTTATATTGGTTTTATGTTTCTATTTAAGCATCTCTATGATTTCCTGATTCTTATTGAAAACAGCAAAATCCATAGCCGATTTACCGTCGTTGTTTGTAAGCTTTTTATCAGCCTTATATTTTAACAATAGCTGGATCATTTCTTTATTCTCAAACTGCGAAGCATATAAAAGTGCCGTCATACCTGTGCCATCGGCAACATCAGGGTTAGCTTTATTATCAAGCAATACCTTAACGATAGCGGTATTGCCCTTTACTGCAGAAGCTGCAAGGGCACTGCCGCTCGGACTATTGTAGTTTATGTCCCTTACGTTTTTAGCTAAATACTCTGCCACGGCATTATTCCCTCTGTAACAAGCGAGTATCAGCGGAGAAAAACCGCTTTGGTTAATCGCATTTATAGTGTCCTTCTTTATTTTTACCAACGCCTTCATTTCTTCAACACTACCCGAACGGGCAACATCAAATACATCTTTGGTTTTGGTCTGTGCACTGCTAAGTGCAGATACAAGCAACAGTAAAAAAGCTAGTTTTTTCATAATTCTTTTATTTGGCTAAAGCCAGATTATATGTTATTTCTACTTTATCAGAAATCTTACCGCTAACCAGTTTGGGTATTTCTATATTGAATTCAGCAGGCTTTACGGTAAAGCTTCCCACTATTACAATCTTGTCTCCACTCTTACTGATTTTCGCATTATCAGTAATCTTTTTTGTTTTGCCATGCAGCGTAAGATCTCCCGAAATTGGATACGTTTTTGGCTCTGCTGTAAGTTTCGAAACATCCAGTCCTTCTACCTTTCCTGTAAAAGTAGCTTTAGGATATTTGTCAGACTCCACATAGTTTTCGTTAAAATGCTCTTCCATCAGAGCAACCTTAAAACGAAAGCCTTTCATTAGTGCCAATACCGCAAAATCACCCTTAGCAGGTTCTAAAACAGCCGATGCCGTTTTGTTCTCGGCTGCCACTTCTTCAAATGACGGCATAGATGCCTCAAACTTAAGATTACCACTTCGGGTACTGTATTTTTGCCCGTAGATAACTGCCGAAAGAAGCAGACAGGCGATACATATCATTATTTCTAAATATCTGTTCATAGCATTTTATATTTAGTTTTCAAGCAAACCATCCTGGTTCCACTGTAGTATTACATCTATTTTTGCCTGAGACATCCTGCCTGTTTGCGGCATAACACCCGGCTCGGCATCCTGCAACTGTATCCTTTCAAGCAATCCACCGTTTTCAACCGCATTCTTTACCTCATTGTAGTTAGTAAGTGGCCTGAAAGCTGCAACATTTCCGTTGCTATGGCAGCTTACACAGTTAGCATCTATTATCGATTTTACATTGGCATTGTAGGTAACATCACCTTCAATCACTATCTCTTCACTGATCTCTTCATACGTATGCGAATCACAACTGAACAGAGCCATTGCTAAAAATGCCGTACTTAAAATTATTTTCGCTTTCATATTAAAAAACCCTGTATAAGTTAAACCCAAAGAAAAAATCACCTTTACCCCAATCTCCAGTACCATTGGTTACATAACCACTTTCTGTCATCGATTGCGAATTGGTAAACAGTAACTGAAATACGTGTCCACCCGTTTCTATATCCAGTCCAACAGATAGCGGATTTACATAAAAATCAGGCTTATCAAAATTGTACATATACTCCATGTTCAGCGAAAGCCTCTTGGTTAACTTCATACGTCCTCCTGCTCCCAAAGAAAACTGGTTATCATTTTCCAGTTCCGGATTATAAAGGTTTTTATGAATGTATGAAGGCACCACTTCAAGCGATAATCTGTCGGTCACTTTCCTTGACACCAAAAGCTGTGTTATATAAGACATCCTGTCGGCAAATTCAAGTTTCGGATAATCATCTTCTTCAAGAGCCGAATTGATATCGATAGTATTGTATCCTACGATATCAACAGGAAAATCGGCACTTTGTCTTGCCAGCCTGTATTTTACACCTGTTTCATATACTTTTGAAAGTGTATGACGTGAAGCACTTACCGAAAGCCAATCGGTAATACCATAAATACCTCCAATTTTTGTTGTTGCCTGGTCTAAACCAAAAAATTCGGAAATACCATCTTCAACGCTTCCAAAACGGTGAGAGACTACAAAATAAAATTCATTCTTAGCTGCCATCTTGGTGGTTTGCAGAGTTACAATCTGCAAAGCTTTAAATGGAGCCGTAGCATAGGTATCGGCTACCTGTGTAGAGTCAAGTTCAGACAGCAGGTCTTCCTGAGCATGGGCTGTTGCCATACCTAAAAAACAAACTGCAGTTACAAAAAATCGCTTCATGTGTTAATTATTGTTTAATCGTGCACTGATCGAGTTTCACTTCGCCAAAAAGCTCGTCAAACCCAATACATCTTCCTTTTACGGTAATATCTTTATTTACATCGGCATTCATAGGCATTGCATCAAACCCACATACTATTTTATCGTTAAGTATTATTAATGAATCTCTTACTTCGGTTATTTTTCCTTTAATTTCAATAGTCTGGTTAAGATAATTTCCATCTGCTTTACCGCTGTCTGAGGTATATTCTACCGCTAGCTTGTGAGCTGGCATTACAAAAGCTGATCTTTCGGCTTCAATATTTCTTACCGGCTTATATAAAAAACCATAGTAGCCATATAGCAGGCCTGAAACCAAAACCAGCAAAACAACTATACCTATCCCTAATCTTCTCTTATTCATCTGTATTGAGAAATGTTAACTAAATAAAACATCGTTTCCTTTTTAACAAAAAAAGAAAACAATAACTATATCGCACTTATTAATAACCCGAAATTAGTTATAAATCCTACCTGCTTTTTTTACAAATTAGAATTCGCAATATGTGACCGAGAATTAGGACATTATGACCGAGGATATACTTTTGGCTTTGCCATAAAACAAAAAACCCCCTTCTCAAATAAGAGAAGAGGATTTTTTTCCTAAACTAAACCTACTAAACTAACATATTATCTTTTGCCTGCATCAATAAGAGGCTGTATATCGTCCCAACTGTAATAGTGAAAAGTCATTCCGTTGCTCATGGCTACAAACATACCGTTACCAAATCGGCCACCCAGATTTAGGTTGGTAACATCGGCACCATCGCATTCAACGGTAGATACAGGAATTTCGGCTAGCAATGTATGTTCATTCGGGTTACCGTTTGAACCTTCTCTCGCATACACCATAAAGGTATTAGCCTGCTGGTTAGACACCAGTATATAACCTGTTGATGCTGTTTTTTTATAGATGGCAATACCCTCGTGGTCTGCCTTAAAATCTTTCATCCCAAAAAAGGCAAGCTGTGTATCGTCTTTTGCTGCCGGATCGGCAAGATATTTACGTATGCCTGCCTGTTCATCGCAGTAGTATATATAACCAAGCTCGTTGTCAACCGCTATAGCTTCTATCTCTTTCTTACCACTAAACTGGCCAAACTTACGAACCACATTTCCGGTTACATGCCCACTTTTTCCGGAAAGCTCATATTGCCATAAGTAAGTTCCTGCAGGCCCTGTCTTTCTTCCAACGATGGCAAATATTGCTTTATCCGAAGGACGTGTATAAAGTGCCACCCCCATAGGGTCGCGCAATTCCTCACCTGTAAAAACCTCTATACCTCCGTTGTCAATCGGCTCAAGATCCGGCAGGCTGAATATCCTTATTTTGTTTGTTAGTCTCTCCGTAGTAACCGCTACATCTGTTTTTTTACCGTTTATCATAAGCCCATAAGCTATATCAACATTATTAGGTCTTAAAAGAGGTGTCGATTTTTTTAGGATCTTACCGTTAAGATCAAACAGGTATAAACCTCCATCAGTATCTTTATCGGTACCTACTACAAGACTTTTTGTTGCATCCTCCGGATTGATCCAAATAGCAGGATCATCGGTGTCATGTAATGTCTGCTGGGTAACTTCTGTGGGTTTTATAGCATCTTCCCTTACTGCTGCAAGCTTACTGCTGCATGAAAAGTAAAAGGCTGTGCATATAAAAAGTGCTATAATTTTTTTCATATTAAATCTTTAATCAAAAACTACAGGTCGAACTTAAGACCTAAATTAAATCTTGCCTGATAGTATTCAAGCTGCATTACTCTGGCCGACACTCCCTGATAGTAGCGTAACGGTTGATTTGTAAGGTTCTTAGCCTCTGCAAAAATGCGCAGGTTTTTAGTAACCTTTAATGACGCATTAATATCCAGGAACAATTGTTTATCATAATAGCTATCGTTAAACTCATCCGAACCTAACTCATCAAGATAATCAGATGTAAAGTTAACCGAGGCCCTTCCTGAAAAACGTCCGTGCTCCCATGATAATGAACCATTAAACATGTGTGGTGCTGTTCTTGGAAGGCTAACGTCTTTACGTTCGTTACCATCCTCATCGGCAATACCTTTAGCTTTAGAATCAGTATAAGTATAATTAGCATAAATACCAAAGTATTTCATAAAGCCCGGAAGGAAGTCAAGCTGACGCTGGAAAGCCACTTCAAAACCGTAAACATCTACATTATCACCGTTTCTTTGCTGAACAAGTGTCCACTGCTCACCTGTCGGAACCGGATTAGTCTGACCAGGGAAATCAGTAGCAAAGTCAGCAGCAGAATATTGATTGTTGCTGTAAGTATAGATAAAATCTTTAAGATTCTTGTAGAAAAACCCTCCCGAAACAAGACCTACAGATTTGAAATAGTTTTCAGCCATAAGGTCAAAGTTATACGCATATGTTGATTTCAGGTTCGGGTTACCTGCGATAATCTCAGTATCTGAAGCGATATTGTTAATATATGGCGCAAGCGCATAATAATCAGGCCTTGCTAATGAGGTAGTAAATGCAGCTCTTAAAATAAAGTCCTGAGTAGCATCATATTTAAACGAAAGACTTGGCAATACATTGGTATAAGTATTGGTATTTTCTATAACCCCTTCAAGCTCTTCTTCGTCAAGTACCCTGTTACCTGTATAATCAATATGAGTAGTTTCAACACGTGCTCCTACTATCATCGATAGTTTATCATTGAAATCCTGATCCCAACGCACATAACCGGCATAAATATTTTCTTTTGCCTTATAGTTTACGGCAAGATATTCAGACGGATCGGCTTCTTTATCATAAAGTAATGCATTGTTAAGATCTAAACCACCTAGGTATGTTGCTGTTGCAAAGTTACCAGACACATACTTTTCGCCCGGATTGAAGTTTTTTCCGCTGTAGTATACATTAGGGACATCGGCAAGCGTAAGATCTCCGGCAGTAGGCTCATAAGAGTAAAAACTGTTATTTCTTTGTTTATCTTTTATCCTCGTACGAAGACCTGTTCTTAAACGTCCTTTTTGCCCTTCGATAACTGATAATGGAAAACGGAAGTTAACCTTAGCCCCAAGTTCGCTCTCATCGGTATCATCAGTACTCTGAGTAAGCTCCGAAAGTGCAAATGAAGAAAGATCTTCACCTGTAGTTGTTACTAAAGGCTTACGATAATCGTTTAAGTTTTGAGTCATTTCAAGATCTTCCTGTTCAAACTCTATATAGCGCTCGTTTGGTTTATACTCACTAGCCGTAGCATAATTAACCGACCAGTCCATATCTACTTTAGGGCTCAACAAGTGCTCTCCACGAAGTGAGTAATTTTGCACCTTTTGTTCCTCCAGCCTTCTGCTTTTGCCACGGTCGCTGTCTATACCCCCTTTGTTCTCGCGTTTTACCTTACCGGTAAAACCTGCTATTGTCTCACCATTATAAATTGGCTCCATGTCATCATAAGTAAGCGCATATCTGTTTTCGCGATCATCTCTCCAGTTATAGATGGCATTAGCATAAATTGTATTGCTTTCATTAAATTTAAAATCTGCTGCAAGCGACACACTTCTCCTTATACGCTGAACATTATAGTAACGTATAGCCTGTTGCTCTACATAAGTATTCCCAAAATCATCCTGAACCCATGTAGCCTCGATGTTATCAGACCCAAAGTCGTTATCGTTGTATGATCCACTCGCAACAACTCCAAGTTTATTGTTCATAAAGCGGTTACCATATACAAAGGCAGCAGTATAAATAGGCTTTTGTCTTATTGGGCTATATCCTCCGGCAAGAGTAGCCGAGATACGCTCCCCGTTTGGAGTGGCGCGTGTAACAAGATTTACAGATCCACCAATCGCATCAGCATCCATATCAGGTGTAAGGGTTTTATTTACCTGAATAGTTGAGATCATATCCGAAGGTATAAGATCCATCTGTACATTACGGTTATCCCCTTCTGCCGATGGTATTCTGTCACCATTAAGAGTAACAGAGTTTAATGATGGCGCCAGACCACGTATGATTATATTACGTGCCTCACCCTGGTCATTTTGCATTGTAATACCCGGTACACGCTTAAGCGCATCACCTACATTGGAATCCGGGAAACGACCAACCTGATCAGAAGATATCACGTTAGTAATGTTACTGTTGTTTTTTTGTTGGTTAAGCGCTCTTGCCTGTCCTCGCAAAGCTTCTCCTACAACCACAACCTCATTAAGTGTTGATGAACCGCTAACTAATACAAAGTTTATCACGGCGTGTTTTCCCTCTTCAACATTTACCTGTTGCGACTGTGTCTGATATCCAAGGTAAAGTACCTCAACCTGATAAGTTCCGGCAGGGATATTAAGAAATTCGAAATCGCCCGTTTGGTTAGAAACCGTATAGCGGTTGCTTTCGCTAATTCTTACTGTTGCTCCGGGCAAAGAGAAGTTTCCATCCTTATCAGTGATTTTTCCGGAAATCACCCCATTTTTTTGGGCAAAAACCGATAATCCTGTTACTAAAAAGAGTAATACCAGTAGTTTTTTCATCTATAGTGATTTGCTTTTTGTGTTAATGCCGCGAAACTATAGCACACATGTAAAGCAAACATTAGCGTGAGATTACCCTTACTTAACCTAAACAACAAGATTATGTTACCAAGCAAAGCAATCAGGCCGACAACTGCGGGTTTCCACTCCCTAAATTTTGTGGAAAATCAGATACATCATTATAGTCGATTGTGACAAGCTGAAAATTATCATCGGCATCAATAAGCAATTCGCTATTTCCTACTTTAATAATATCATCCGCTTTTTGGAGTATCAGCTCATGATTTTTAATATCCTGTTTTTCCATCATGAGATAAAAAACAAAATAACTCGAAAAATCTTTACCGGTTACATAATCCCGTAATTCTTCTGCTCCGCCGGTATCTGTCCTCACGGAGACGATTTGAGCCTGTTTTTCGTTCAGCGCACGGGAAGTTTTTTCCCAAAAATGGTGGGGACTTACGCCGTCTATAAATTTATGGCCACAATTATCCGGCAATCTGAGTATTACAAAATAAACTTCCATAACAATTTATTTTACTCAAAATTAAACACTTAATGTTTTTCAGCCGAATCTTTTAAAGGATGATTAACATTTTTAATCGATGAACTGCACCTGCCGGACGGTTTTCTCGTATTTATTATAATTAATTTGTTTTTAAGTTTGCATTGTACTATTTTTAATTCAACTCCATTATCCTGAGATTTTTTTAATATGTCACACATACTCAAGGCCGAATTCCAAAATTTACTTAAAGAAAATCCCGAATTATTCAACTGGTTGGTTGACGATTCGCATCATGGGCTTTGGTTCCTCGATCCCGAACAGCCGGATGAAATCTGGATAAATGGTGCTTTCTGGAAAATTCTTGGTTACAACATCGAGAATCCTACTGTACCCTTTGCCTTCTATCTGAGTAAATTTTCAGGATTGGTTGATGAACTTAAAAAATCTTTAGAAACTAGTGAAGAAGAAGATTTTAATAATGTACTGAACTTTATAGATGATTCAGGACAAACAATTATACTACATACTTCGGGCAAGTTTTTCGTAAATAGTGAGAATGAACCCAGAATGATTGTAAAATTCAGCAGTATAGAACGCCTTGAGACCGATTCTCTTCTCGATCAGATTAAAGAATTAAAGAACCAAAATGAAATTTACAACGCTACGAATCAGCTATCAAAGGTTGGCGGCTGGAAATATGATGTTATAAACGACGTATCGACGTGGACGAGTGTAATATATGACATCCTTGAGCTGGACTATACTTATAACCCAAGTGCTCCTGACAGGAAACGATTTAGTTTTTATAAAGAAGGCTGGAGCAGGGAAACTATGGAAAAGCTTTTTAAAGAAGCTGTACTCGAAGGAAAACCATTTGATGCGGAGCTTAAGATTATCTCTAATAAAGGTAATGAAAAATGGGTTCGTGCTTTTGGAACTCCTCACATGGAAAATGGTGTATGCGTAAAACTCCATGGCGCTTTACAGGACATTACAGACAAAAAGCTTCAGGAGTTTAAATACAACTTAAGTAAAGAACGTTTTGAAACGATTTATCATAATTCTTCTATAGGAATTGTACTTATAGAGGCCGAAACCGGCACACTGCTCATGGCAAACCCTGCTGTACTTTCGATATTCGGATTTACAGATGAAGACCGAAAAACCATGAGTAATATGACCTATAGAGATCTTATACACCCGGAAGATCTTGAAAAGGCAGACAGCAACCGTGAACTCATGGTTTCAGGGCTGATGCCTCATTATACTATGGAGTGCCGTTTTTACACCAAACACGGCGCGCTTATATGGTGCAGGGTAAACACATCTATGGTACGTGGTGCCGTGCCTTCGGAAGATCTTATCATTACGCAGATTGAAGATATTACGGTGAGCAAACGAATGGAAGAGATTTCGTCTGAAAACTCAAGTCGTTTCATTAGTGCATTCGAATATTCACCAAACGGGATGGCTCTTGTGGGACTAGACGGTTCGTGGTTGATGGTTAATCAGGCACTTTCGCAAATTCTGGGATATACCCCAGAAGAACTTCCTTTACTAACATTTCAGGATTTAACACATCCCGATGATCTTGATGCCGATTTACAATTACTACAACAAACCCTCGAAAATAAAATAAAAACATATAGTATCGAAAAACGATACATCCACAAAAAGGGTAATATTGTTTACGGTTTGCTTAATGTTTCCCTTATTAAGGATACTGAAGGCAACCCTTTATATTTTATTTCGCAAATAAACGACATTACTGAAAGGGTATTAACTGAGCAAGAGCTTCAAGAGAGCCTGAATGAAATGGAAACCTTTATGAACGCAACTACTCAGGTAGCTATCATACAGGCCGATACTACCGGAACAATTATAAAGTATAACAAAGGAGCCGAAAACCTTTTAGGCTATAAAGCCGAAGAGCTTATAGGCAAACATAATGTTGGGATATTTCACATTCCCGAGGAAGTGGATAAAAGAGGCGCCGAACTTGAGGCTAAATATGGCAGGCCATTCAGCGGTTTTGAAATTTTTACCTACAGGCCAAGGCAAGGCAAGCATGAGGCCAGCGAATGGACCTTTAGAAGAAAAGACGGAAGTCTTTTTTCGGTACAACTTGTAATTACGGCTGTACGCAATCAGGATGGAGAAATTACAGGTTTCCTTGGTATGGCTACTGATATTACCAACCTTAAACAACTGGAAATATCATTGATGCAGGAACGCGATAAGGCAGAAGCGGCCAGCAGATCAAAATCGGAATTCCTTGCGAATATGAGCCACGAAATCAGAACTCCTCTAAATGGGGTAATAGGATTTTCCGATTTATTGATGAAATCAGAACTGAACGAAAGCCAGAAAAAATACATGCAAATGGTAAATACCTCGGCTCATTCGTTACTTGATATCATAAACGACATTCTGGATTTCTCTAAAATCGAAGCCGGTAAGCTTGAACTTAGCGAAGAAAAGACAGATATCATTAATCTTTGCAGCCAGTCAATTGATATTGTAAAACACCAGGCACACGCCAAAGCACTGGAAATACTTTTAGACATTGCCCCGGAAGTAAACAGGTTTGTATATGCCGACCCTGTAAGACTCAGACAGGTACTTGTAAATCTGTTAGGGAATGCTGTAAAATTCACAAACCATGGAGAGATAGAGCTAAAAGTACGCTCTACTCCGGAAAAAGATAGCGATCAGATGCTGTTCTCGTTCTCCATCAGGGATACGGGTATAGGCATCGCACCACAGAATATAGACAAGATATTTAATGCCTTCGATCAGGAAGATGCCTCTACAACCCGCAGATATGGAGGAACCGGCTTAGGAATAACCATAAGCAACAAGCTTCTTGCTCTTATGGGCAGTAACCTTGAGGTAAAGAGCGAAGTTGGAAAAGGAAGTACTTTTTCTTTCAGGGTGCGTTTTAAAACCGAAAAAGGTAACTCACCTATGAGTACTGCTAAGCTTAAGGTTAAAAATGTATTGCTTGTAGATGACAACGCTAACAATCTTCTTATCTTAAAGGAGATGCTTGCGGTTGCCAAAATAAAGACAACCCTGGCTTCTAATGGCATTGAAGCTTTAGAAATTCTGGAAAACAATACCGATTTTGATTTAGCAATTGTAGATTACAATATGCCTTATCTAACAGGTACCGACTTGGTTAAACAAATTAGGGAAACATTGCAGCTTGGCCCCGACAAATTGCCGGTAATGCTGCTGCATAGTTCTATTGATGACGAAAAACTGATCCAGGCGTGTATTGACCTTGAGATATTCTTTAATGTTACCAAGCCAATAGTTTCTGACGAGTTATTTAAACTTCTCGATAATATTCATGCCAACGACGATGCCATGAAAAGAGATATCCTCGACGAAGCTACAGCAGGTTTTGATGTACCGTACAATGTACTGATCGCCGAGGACAACCCTGTAAACCAAATGCTTGCTAAGACCATTATTCAAAAGATTGTTCCTAATGCAAACATCATTCTTGCCGAAAACGGCCTTGAGGCTGTAAAAGCATATCAGGAAAATACTGTAGACATGGTTTTTATGGACATACAAATGCCTGAGATGAGTGGTTTTGAAGCAACCGAAAAACTACGCTTAATAGAAAATGAAACACCTGGACTGCATACTCCTATTGTAGCGCTTACAGCAAGAGCACTGCTGGGTGAAAGAGAAGAATGTTTAAAATTGGGAATGGACGATTATATTACTAAGCCTATTGACTATGAAGCTTTAAAAAATATTGTAAAAAAATATCTTATAAAGCCGTATATTGAAAAACAAGCCCAATAAATAATTACGACGATGAGCATGAACACTATATTACTGGTTGAAAGCAACCCTGCCGAAAGAGAAAACTTCACTAAGCTGGCTCAAAGAGAAAACCTGACAACTGAAGTTGTTGGAAGCAGCTATGAAGCTATACAATGGTTAAAAAAGAATGATCATGCACTTGCTATCGTAATCGCTGAAGATGCCACGCCACTTAATGCATATCAGACTTTTGATTATATAAGACAGGAACTTAAAAGCAATCTGCCTGTTATAATAAGTAAATTGGGTGAGGGTAAACCAAAAGAAGGCAACCACAATTATATCGATAAGCCTTTTACATCTATAGCTTTAAAAGGCCTCAGCAACTCATTGGTGCCTAACACATCATCGGCATCAGGATTAAAAGTATATTCATTAGAATATCTTGAAACCATCACGGTAGGCAATCACGATTTTATGATTGACCTGCTTCAGACCTTTATGACATCGGTTAATGAAAAGATGAAAGAATTAAAAACCGCAGTAGAAGAATCTGACTATAAAACCGTAGGTGCCATCGCTCATAACATCAAGCCTTCGTTTGAAATGCTGGAAAATGAAAAAGCTAAGAACATTTGCAACAAACTAACCTATGAAGCAGAAACATCAGATGTTCCTGCATTAGCCAACGAGCTGAATGACGAATTCAGAGCGATTGAACAAGCCCTGAAAAACGACTTCGAAGAATTAAAATAAAAATCATGTCAATATAAGCTGCCGGAAAGTAAAATCTCCGGCAGTTTTTTTATAGCTCGGTGCTGTTGTTTAAATTGAGTATATTTATAGCAACCAACTATTTAAAAACCAACCAATGACAACGTAAGCTACTGCTACAACAATAGAAGATGTACTTATACAGCTTGAAGAAATAATAACCACAGCTGAAAAAGAAAAGGACAGGATAGGATATTTTGCTGCCCTATACCATCGCGTAACCCTAAAGGTAAAAGAAGATCTAGACGCCGGTTTATTCGAGAATGGTTCCCGACTGGCCAATCTCGATGTATTATTCGCTAACAGGTATATTTTTGCCGCCCGGGAATGGAAAAAAAACCCAAACAGCCTTCTAATTTCAAAATCCTGGAAGATTGCTTTTGAAAATCTTTCAGGCTCTTCAAATTTGGTATTGCACCACCTGCTTTTAGGAATGAATGCCCACATTAATTTTGACCTTGGCATTGCGGTAGTAGAAGCCGCAAAAAATGGCGGCAATATGAATGATTTACGCAGGGATTACAATGCAATAAACAACATTTTGGCAGCACTTACATATAGTATATTCAATAAACTCAACCTGATTTCTCCTTTTTTATCAGTTATCGGATTTACAGGAACCAAATCAAATTCTATGCTGGTACAATTCAGTTTGGGTAATGCCCGCGACGGTGCCTGGGGATTTGCGACCGATCTGTACACCAAAAACGGTGATGACTATATTAATTTTATTACTGAAAGAGATAGCACCATTGAAGATTTGGGCAAACTAATCGTGCAACGTAAAGGTCTCATGAAAATAGGTATCTTTTTAATTCATCTTTTTGAATGGAAAAAACCGGACAGGATTATTGAGGTACTTTATGAGCACCGGAAGAAATACTATAAAAAAGAAGAATTGAATAAGGTTGCAGGCTAAGAACCTGCAACCTTATTTATAACATATTTATATTCTCTAATGTAAAATTAAAAGGCTGGGCATTTGGTCCCGAACCACCTCCCGTCATTACAATATCTGCCGAAGCAATCCCGAAAAGATTCAATTCCGTATTAACCTGGGAAATAATTGCTGAATTCATAACTTCACCTTGGTTAACTTGTGAAACAACCCCTATCCAGATGGTAGGCTTAAATTCAAAAACCGCTCTCTGCTGTGGAGCCACATTTGTTTTTGTTGCTAAAAGTTTACCATTTTTATAAATATTAGCATTTATTGCTCCTTTAGAAAGATTATTCAGTAACTGTATTTCATGAATGCTTGTAGCTTGTCCTGCAAGTGATATTACATCACCCGATGCATTTAACGACATCTGAAACATCTGCCCCTGATTAGCCGGCAATTGTGGTGTAAAATTACCCCAGCTATCGGAAGCGCCTATCGTAGTTTGCATTGGATAAGTAAAAGGATGATTGTCTCCCTGCCCACAATATTTTATTACCTGCCATGCAACTGCAAGTTCTTCAAAATCGCTGGCTACATTTTTTTGAAAAATAACCACAGAGCTGTTATTAGCATCGTTTGAGTTATTTATAAAGTTTAATTTAATATCCATTGAGTAAATAATTAATTGGTTACATCCCAAAATTAATTATCTACACCATTGAAAGTTCAGGTAAAAACACCCGATTTTTAAAAGCTGAATCCTAAAAACTATACTTTCAAAACAGCTCTGAACCCTCTTGCCGCATAGTAGGACTCTGCACCATTATGATACAGGAAAACGGTATTATACCTGCGGTCACAAAAAACGGCTCCTTTTAGTTTTCTTATTTCCGGCGGAGTTGCTATCCAGCTTGAAGTTTTAGTATCAAATTCTCCTAAGGTCTGCATAAAACGATATTCCGCTTCCGTAAGTATTTCGACACCCATTTCAGCAGCCATATCCATCGCTGTATTTTCAGGTTTGTGTTCTTTTCTTGATTCCCATGCCGCACGGTCGTAACAAACGCTCCTGCGTCCCTTAGGACTCTCTGCTGAACAATCATAAAAAAGGTATTCGCCTGTTTTTTCATCCTGTCCTACTACATCAGGTTCACCTCCAGTTTCTTCCATAGCATCCAGCGCCATGAGTTTTACAGGATTCGATTTTAACCTGCTAAGTACATCTTCCCATTTAATTGTTTTATGGCGGGACATATTTTTCTCAAAACGGTTTTTAAGAACATTTATAAGCCCATCAGACTGTTCGGCAGACAATTCTTTTTTATTTATGGAAGTCATAATTTATCGTTTAAGAATTATAATAAAGTTTTCTATTAGCAGGCCTGAAATACCACGACACTACAGTAAGCACCAATAGCAGTCCCGGACCAAAAAGCTCACCTGAGGGATCCTGTACTGCCAAATGCGAAACGATTGCCCCGCTCATGGCAAAGAAAAATCCGGCATAAGCCCATTCTTTCACTAAGGTAAATTTAGGGATTAATACAGCGATTACTCCTAAAATCTTCCACACTCCTAACAAAGTCAGTACATAAGCAGGATAACCCAGTCGTTCCATACTTTTAGTTTCTTCTTCTAATTGTATTAGCTGAACAATACCTGTAGCCGTCATTCCTAACGAGAGCCATAAAGTAGCGATCCAATAGATGATCTTATTTCGTTTTTCCATAATGCTGTTATTATAATTTGCTAACAATTTCTTCCAGTCGGTCATGCGCCATATTAATACCCCATGCAAATGGCAGTTTCAGGTTTGCATCCCTAAATTCAACCGATTTGTATACCACATGCGCCACAAGCCTGCTACTGTTCTCTGTTAACGCTTCAAATTCTAAAAACTCGATCTGTACACCAAAGCCCGCATTTTCCATTTCAAAAGTACGCACGATCCTTTCGTTTGGCACAACATCATGAAATGTTCCATTAGCACGGAAAACTACATCTCCATCTGGACCTTTAGTTTGAAACTGGTAGCTCCCATGTTTTTGGGCATCATATTTAAGGGCTTTTGTTCCCATCCATTGCTCTACTATTTTGGGCTTCTCATAAGCCATAAACAGCAGTGCTACCGGGAGGTCAAAATCTCTAGTAATAAAAAGATCCCGTTTACCTTCTTCGGCGCTTACTTTGGTTTTACGTTCCATAATATTATTTGTTGGTTGGTTTATAATTTTTCATGATTTCCTCAAGCTTATTGAACCTGTCTTCCCACATCATTCGGAAAGGCTCAATAAAATCGGCAATCTCTTTCATTTTCTGACCATTTAAACTGTAATGGACTTCCCTCCCATTTTGCTCCTGTTTCAACAGCTCGCATTCGGTAAGTATCTGAAGATGTTTAGAAACCGTAGGCCTTGCAGTGTCAAAGTTGGCCGCTATAGCTCCTGCAGTCATAGATTGCGAAGCCAGCAGCAAAAGTATTGCTCTTCGGGTTGGATCGGCTATAGCCTGAAAAGGGTCACGTCTTAAATTCATTGCGTAGTCATTTGACGACAAATATATATGAAGTCATTTAACTACACAACAATTACACAGAATTTTTAACAAAAAAAATAAGCCCCAGCTTTCGCTGAGGCTCATATTAAAAGACCTAATTATTAAAAATAATTCTCCTTCATATCGTTTAACAGATCGATATGTTCAGGCTTCCACCCTAAAATTGCTTTGGTTTTTTCACTAGAGGCAGCACAGTTAAACGTTGCAAAATGACTGAACCATGTAAAATGTTTATCGGCCTCATCAGCATTAAGACTAACAGTAGATAGATTCAAGCCATTGCCTATTGTTTTTGCAATAGTTTTAAAAGGTATGCCTTCTTCGGCAACTGCGTTAAAAACCTGCTGTTCCGGTTTTTTCTCAACAATGAGCCTGTACAGTTTAGCGGCATCAAACCTATGTACCGCCGACCAGCGATTATGTCCCTCACCGATGTAGGCCGATTTCCTATTGTCTTTGGCTAAGCCAATGATAATAGGAACAAAACCATGATCTCCGGCACCATGCACTGTAGGTGGCAGGCGCACTATATAGGCTTTTACTCCCTTACTTCTCGCAACGGCAGCAGCTTCTTCACTTGCAGCCCTTGGGATAACATCAGAACCAAAAGGCAAAGCGTCATCTTCGGTTATAAGATTTTCAGAGCGCAACAAACCTATACCTGAGGTAATAACCAATGGCTTTTCGGTTCCTGCCAAAACATCACCAAAGCATTCGATAACCTTTCTATCGTCTTCACAGTTTTCTTTATACCTTGAGAAATCATGGTTAAAAGCTGTATGGATTATCGCATCACAACTTTGTGCACCCTGTTTCAGCATTTCCGGATTGTTCACATCCCCTAAAAGCCCTTCTGCACCTGATGCCAATAAGTTTTGAAGCGCACTTTCAGAACGCACCAATCCTAAAACCTGAATTCCTGATGCAATTAATTCCCTAACTATGGCTGAGCCTACAAAACCTGAGGCTCCCGTAACAAATACACGCATATCTAATAAATTTAAGTTGTACAAAGCAACCTAAAACTTACCTTAAAAACGTGGTCAAATGACCATAATTCAATTAGCGATTAAGTTGGGAATGGCGAATTCTTGTAAGTGTTTTAAGAGAAATACCCATATAGGCTGCAATCATATGTAGTGGCAAACGTGAGAGTAGATTGGGGTATCTCGTGACAAAATCTTCATACTTCTCTTCGGGAGTAGCACTAAGCGTTGTTGCGACACGATGGCGGTTTTGGTAAATGCTTCTTGAAATGAGAATTTCAGAAAACTGTTTGAGGACAGGGAAATCAATACGCAGCTTTTCAAAATCACTTTTTGTCCAGAGCAACACAACCGAAGGTTCAATTGCTGCAATATTGGTAGTGGAAGGAATTTGATTATCATAACTTTCCACATCAAGTGTCCAGCTATTCTCGGGGCAAAATTGCAATATATGTTCATTGCCATTACCTCCGGTAACATAACAACGCAGTAAGCCTTTAGCTATAAACACTTTGTAACGGCATACATCGCCGGCCTGAAGCAACGATTCATTACGTTTCAGCGTTTTCACTATAGCCAAATTGTACATCGCTTTTATTACCTCTTCAGGAAAATCAGCATTCTTTTTAAGATATGATTCAAATTCAGGTAGCATACTGCAAAATAGCGTTTACTTATTTAAACCTGCTTTCCTTCCAGGCTTTCTCTTCCTCTCTGGAAAGAAAAGACCAGGCGACAATACGGGTAGATTTATTACCGGTACCCATATTGATGGTTTTTATCTGTTCAGCCCCTACTTTTTCAAGCGTTTTATAAATACCTTTAAGGTTAGATTGTTTTGATACTAACGTAGAAAACCAGAAACAGCTTTTCCCAAATCTGCGGCTTTCAAAAACCATATCATTTATGAATTTAGATTCACCACCTTCGGTAATCAGTTCATTGCTAACTCCCGAAAAATTAAGTTCGGAACCACCTTTTTTTCCGGAAAGGTTTTTATTTTTTCGTTCCGTTCCACTTCTTGCATCATCGGCAGAAGCATGAAACGGTGGATTACAGAACGTAAGATCAAACTTTTCATCTGTAACTATTACATCTTCAAAAAAATGCCTTGGATTATTCTGAAGCCAGCATTTAACCTTACCCGAAAGTTCAGGATTTTTGTCAACGATAGCCTTCGCCGATTCAACAGATTTTTTATCAATATCGACAGCTTTAAAATTCCAGCCATATTCTGCTACTCCCAATATAGGATAAATGCAGCTTGCCCCTACTCCAATATCAAGACAGTGTATCTTTTCCCCTGCAGGCAATCTCCCGAAATTACTTTCCTTTAGCAAATCGGCCATATAATGAATATAGTCTGCCCTACCCGGTACTGGCGGAGACAGATTCTCATCAGGAAATTCCCAATTTGCGATGCCATAATAATGTTTCAGCAACGCTTTATTTAAAAGTTTAACCGCAACAGGGTTAGCAAAATCTACAGAATCATCACCAAATTTATTAGGCTTAACATAGTTAGCCAGTTCAGGAACAGCCACTATAAGTGAAGTTAGGTCATAACGTTCCCTGTTTTTGTTACGGGAATGAAGTGTTGTTTTTTCCTGAGATTTATTTTCTGATGACATTGTAATGGATTTTCAGCAAATTTAAGCAAATAAAAAAGGACAAAGCAGTATTCTGTTTTGTCCTTTTTTACAGAAGGTATGATTCTGTCCTATACTATAAAATTAAACACATTCATTATAAACTAATATATAAATTATCCGATTAAAATAGTATGTTGGTAAACAATCACGCTTCAATTCTAAAACCCGCAATAAACATACTCCCAGTCCCTATCTCACTACTCATCTTTAGATATCCACCCATAGCATTTATAAATTCTTTGCTAATGCTTAAACCTAATCCGGTACCCTCTTTTTCATTACCCGGAACCCTGAAATATTTTTCAAAAACTTTATCATGGTATTCTTCTGCTATACCAATACCACTATCCTGTACAGCAATCTCAACGTGAGTAGGGGTTAAGGAAACCTTTATTCCCACTTCCGAATTATCGTATGAATATCTTATGGCGTTTGACAGAAGATTTGACAATATCCATTCCGATTTTACTCTGTCTGCCATTACCTTAGGCAATGCTCCCGGTTCAGATAAAACAAGTCGTATCTCCTTACGCTCGGCAAGCTTTTCGTTCGAATGTAATGCTTTGCTAAGAATTGGTACAATATCAAAATCTTCTATCATGAACTGTGCTTTACCGGTTTCAACTTGGGTTATGTTCAACAACTCTCCTGTAGTACGCAATAATCTTTCCGTATCTTCCCGAAGGCCTTCTAATAGGCTAAGCTGCTCTTCGTTAAGAGAACCTGTTTTTTCATTTTCTAAAAGCTGCAAGCTCATTTTCATAGAAGCAATTGGCGTCTTGAATTCATGAGAGACAGTTGCTATAAAGTTAGTTTTTGCGGTATCCAGTTCTTTATATGCTGTAATATTCCGCAGAATAAGAAAAGTCCCTATGCGCTTTTTATCAGATTCTCCTGTCGGTATTATGTTAATGGGCACCATTAATTGCTCAAAATGACTTTCCTTATTATTAGCATAAATTTTTAGGTTTTCACTAATTGCATTTTCATCTAACATTTTTTGAAGCAGTGTGCGCAGAAGATCATTTTTTAAAGCCAAACTTTCGGCCTGTTGCCCAATAATATCCTGGTTACCGAGACCTGTGATTTGCAAAGCCTGTTCGTTTATAAAAAGTACCTTATTAGTATCATCAAGCCCAATTATAGGATCTGAGAGGTTATTAATTAATGTTTCTATACGCTTTTTTTCTATCATTAATTTTGCAAGATCGGAGCTGCTGTATTCTTCGAGTTTCTCAGCCATAGTATTGAATGATTTAGCAAGGGTAGAAAACTCATCATTGCCTTTGTTATGAACTCTCTGCGAATAATTTTTTGCCGCAATCTGTTTAATGCTTTCTGTTAATTCATGGATTGGATTCGCTATATAGCCCGGTAAATTAACCAATAATGTAAACCCTATTATAAGACAAAATGAACTCGCAAAAGAAAGCCACAATATTGAATGCTCAGCAGTAGCTTCAGCCCTTAAGCTTTTTCTTTTTATCGCATCCATGTTTAACTTCATAATGCTATTAAGATCACCTCTTATTTCAACCGCTTTTTGTGGTGTGGGTTCAAGGAGATAAGCCTCAAAATCCTCTTTTAATTCAATTGTAAATTCCTGTTCACCAACTTCAGTAAGGTTATTTAGTTGCTTATTAAGAAAACCTCTGAATTTTTCCTTATTAAAATCAGCTCCCCCTTCATCAAGTACCTTATACATATTACGGGAATAATCTAAAGAATTATAATTAGCCACCAATATATTACCCGTATCAGAAGCCATTTGCCTAAGCTGCCAGATCCCAAGCCCTGCCAGAGTAATGGTAAGCGCAAAAATTAAACTCAGGGATAAAATCAGTTTTGTTTTGATTTTCATTAGGAAAGTATAATTAGGTCAATTTCACTCTTAGAAAGCTTGTTGAGCAGTGAATTGAATATGTTAGTAGATAAAATTATCTTTACAAGGTTTAGATGTGGTTTACCAATACATATTGTGGTTGCTTTGCGTTGCTCTGCCTGTTTTATTATGGCAGAGGCCACACTGTTGTCCTGCACTCTTATAACTTCTGCACCAAGTTCTGTAGCGAGTTTAAAATTATTAATCAGATGTCGTTGTCTGTCAAGCGGTATTTTATCGGCACTTTCACAAGGGAGTTCTACATAAAGAAGATACCATTTGCTATGATAATAATTAGCCAGCCTTGCCGTTTTACGGATTACCGTTTTAGCCGTATTATGATTACTGCTAATACAGGCCATAAACTTTTCCTGTTTAAAGTTGCGAAGACCTACCACTTCTGTCTCTACCTTTCGCTCAACCTGACTGGCAACTTCTTTGAGTGCCAGTTCTCTGAGCTGCAGTATATGTTCAGCTTTAAAAAAATTATTTAATGCCGACGGAATTTTATCCGGCGTATAGATTTTACCCTCCTTAAGACGAGTAATTAGTTCATCAGCAGTAAGGTCTATATTTACAACTTCGTCAGCGGCTTTTAGTACGCTGTCAGGCACTCGTTCTTTAACCTCTATTCCTGTAATTTCTTTAATATCATCATTCAGGCTTTCGATATGCTGAATATTAACGGCACTGATAACATTAATCCCGGCATTTATAATATCCATTACATCCTGCCAGCGTTTTTCATTTTTACTGCCTTCAACATTCGTATGGGCCAGCTCGTCTACGATTACCACCTCAGGGCGCAAATTGATAATGCCCTGAACATCCATTTCTTCAAGATACTTACCTTTGTAAAATATTGAGCGTTGCGGTACAACAGGCAATCCTTCCAGCAATTCGTGGGTTTCTTTTCTGCGGTGAGTTTCAACAAAGCCTACTTTAACATCGATACCATTCCGCAAAAGAGTATGTGCTTCCTGTAACATACGATAAGTTTTGCCTACACCGGCACTCATCCCGATGTAGACTTTAAACTTACCTTTTCTCGACTTTTGAATGAGGTCGAGAAAATGTTTTACATGATTTTCTTTCTCACTGTCCATTAAAAAGAAATTGCGAGTGCCGTTGTAACAAAAGTATTGTTTTTAGTAGAATTACCATCTTTTATAAAGATTTCATCCTTGCTATTAAGTGAGCGGGCTTCAATTCTCCATACAACATTGCTGTATAGGTTATAGTCAAAGTTTAAAGAATATCCAAAGGTTTTAAAACCATTTTGGGTACCTGTAGTAATAATTACCCCGTTTTCATCATCATAATACTCTCCCCTTGCAGTTAACGAAAATCTATCACTCAAAGAATATTTTGCGATAACTATAGGAGTATACCAACAGTTATAACTTTCGCTGCCTTTCGCTTTTTGTTCAGCGCCAATATCAAATCCAGCAATCAACCCTAAATTGTCTGATATCTGAAACTGTCCATAAAAATTATGGAAATAGCGCATACGCTTATCATCGGCGGGCTTATCGTTCCCTATAAAAGAGCTACTGTTTAATGTTACCTTGCCATTAGGCTTATATGTTAGTTGGTGGCCAAATGCCAGGCTTTTATTGCCATCTACCCTTTGAATGCGCTGCCACCCGTTAAGTACCAGACCACTCATAAACCATTTTCCTGAAGGTGAGGTATAGGATAGTTTTGCGCCACTCTCATAATACGGAGAATTGTCTGCCAAAATACTGCGGGTTAATGCCCAACAATCTTTGCCTATAGCACTTTCAAATCCCAAATGGGACGAAAATATACCGGCATCAATCCATAAGTTGGCTGATTTAGATAATTTCACTCCTGCATTTGCTTCAAAAACATTTTTTAAAACTCCCTCTTCTGCAGAAAGATTGGCGTTAGAATAGGTTCCCGCCATTAAGGCAAGGTTTCCACGCACGTTTCCCTTGTCATAAGCTGCTTTTATAAAGCCCAGGTTAAGAGCCACTTCATTATTTCTGTTGTACGAATAAAAAAATCCGGGACGAACATTACTGTCCGGCTTATTAAAATCGTAACTATAATAGGTTTCTATATATCCACTAAATTTAAGCGCAGCGATTTCACTCTGCGGTAAAATTTTAATTGTGTCATTTACTTGTTGTGCAGTTGCAGCAAAACCCATAAGGCTTACTACAATAACTGATAGTACTGCTTTCATTTATTTAAGTTTGTCTAACGCTAAGTTAAGTTTTAATACATTAATTTTCTCAGTTCCCAAAGCATCCAGCAATGGTGCTTCAGTATTTTCTTCAATAAGCTTTACTAGTTTAAGCTCATCTATTTTCCGTGCAGCCGCAATACGTTTTACCTGTACTTTAGCCCCCTGTATAGAGATATTGGGATCAAGTCCGCTACCGGAAGCCGTTACCAGTTCGCTTGGTATATCTTCAGCGTTAACAGCCGGATTTTGCAATAAAAAAGTATCAACTCTTTGTTGTATCATTTCCAGATATTGAGGGTTAGAAGGCCCTTTATTACTTCCTCCAGAACCCGCTGCATTATAATCTACAGCACTTGGCCGAGGCCAAAAATACTCCGGTTTAGTAAAACCCTGAGCAATATTAATATAGTATTGTTTACCATCCTGTTCTACAACATCACCTTTACCTTTATTAGGTGTAAGCTGAGCCACGCCCCAAATAGCCATAGTGTAGATTCCGGAAAAAAAGACTGCACAAAACAAAGTGAGTCTTATTGCGGGCATTATATTCTGTTTCATTTTATTTTAATTTTAGAAGAATACTGAAACCAGCATATCTATAAGTTTTATTCCAATAAAAGGTACAATCACACCACCTAACCCATATATAAAAAGATTACGGCGAAGCAGTGCCGAAGCACCTATAGGCTTGTAAGCAACACCCTTCAATGCTAGCGGAATAAGGAAAGGTATAATAATAGCGTTAAATATTACAGCTGACAGGATTGCACTCTCAGGACTGTGTAATCTCATGATATTCAAACCTTGTAATGATGGGATTGCCATGATAAACAATGCAGGGATAATGGCAAAATATTTAGCGACATCATTAGCAATACTAAAAGTTGTAAGCGTACCCCGCGTCATGAGCAATTGCTTACCTATTTCCACGATCTCAATCAATTTGGTAGGGTCATTATCCAAATCAACCATATTACCGGCTTCCTTGGCAGCCTGTGTACCACTATTCATTGCCACACCCACATCTGCCTGGGCAAGAGCTGGTGCATCATTTGTACCATCGCCCATCATTGCCACCAGTTTGCCCTGCTGCTGTTCTGCCTTAATATAATTCATTTTATCCTCAGGTTTTGCTTCGGCAATAAAATCATCCACACCGGCCTTCTCTGCTATGAATTTTGCCGTAAGAGGATTGTCTCCCGTTACCATAACTGTTTTTACGCCCATTTTTCGCAAACGCTCAAAACGTTCTGCAATACCCGTTTTAATTATGTCCTGAAGCTCGATAACTCCTAATACTTTTTCATTTTCTGAAACAACCAGAGGCGTTCCTCCATTTCCTGAGATTTCCTCGACTTTTTGGGTAATGACCTTAGAGAAATTATTTCCTGCTTTCTCCACAATGTTTTTAATAGCATCACAAGCCCCTTTGCGAATCCTGTTGCCTTCATAATCAATACCAGAACTTCTTGTTTCCGCCGTAAACTTTATAAAAGTTGCTCCCTTTATATTATAATCAGAATTAATTATTCCAGCCAGTTCCAAAATCGATTTACCTTCTGGTGTTTCATCTGCTACTGAGCTTAACACGGATGCTTTAACAAACTCTTCTCTGGTTACTCCTTCAGCCGGCCAAAATTGTGTGGCTTTACGGTTACCTATCGTTATCGTACCGGTCTTATCCAAAAGGAGTACATCTATATCGCCTGCCGTTTCAACTGCTTTACCCGATTTTGTAATTACATTCGCGCGCAATGCCCTGTCCATTCCCGCAATACCAATCGCAGATAATAATCCACCAATAGTTGTTGGTATAAGACAGACAAAAAGTGAAATAAATGATGCAATGGTTATGGTAACATTAGCATAAGCCGCAAATGGCTGTAATGTTGTACACACAATAATAAAAACAAGCGTAAACCCTGCTAGCAATATAGTAAGTGCTATCTCGTTAGGTGTCTTCTGTCTTGATGCACCTTCAACAAGAGCGATCATCTTATCAAGAAAACTTTCGCCCGGTTCAGTCGACACACGTACTTTTATGTAATCCGAAAGCACTTTAGTACCACCCGTTACCGAGCTTTTATCGCCTCCTGCCTCGCGTATTACCGGGGCGCTTTCTCCTGTTATGGCACTTTCATCGATGGTAGCAAGCCCTTCTATGATTTCTCCATCCATGGGTATAATGTCGCCCGGTTCACAAATAAAAACATCACCTTTTTTAAGGTTTGAAGAAGGTACTACCTTTACTTCATCCTTGAAAATTTCACCTAACATCTCAATTTTCCTGGCGGGTGTTTCTTCGCGGGTTTTACGCAGGCTATCAGCCTGCGCCTTACCACGCGCTTCTGCAATAGCTTCTGCAAAATTGGCAAACAGAAGCGTAAAAAGAAGAATCAGAAAAATAGTAAAATTATAAGCAAAGCTCCCCTGGCTTGTTTCTCCGGCAAGAATCCAGGCACACACACATAACATGATTACGGTTCCTATCTCGACCGTAAACATAACCGGATTTTTTACTAAGGATGCAGGGTTTAGCTTTACAAAAGATTGTTTTAATGCCTGCTTAACCAAATCGGGCTGAAACAGCGTTGTATTTTGATTTTTCATTTCGTTCTAAAAAATTATTTGTAAAGTGAAAAATATTCGGCAATAGGCCCAAGCGTTAGTGCAGGAAAGAATGACAAAGCAGCGACTATAAAAATTACGGCAAATGTCATAAAACCAAATGTTGCAGTATCTGTTTTAAGTGTCCCTGAACTTTCAGGCACATATTTTTTGGCTGCCAGTATACCCGCTATGGCAACAGGACCTATAATTGGCAGATAGCGCGCCATAAGCATTACTATTCCACATGCGATATTCCAAAAAGGAGTATTATCGCCAAGCCCTTCAAACCCACTACCATTATTAGCTGATGATGAAGTGAACTCATACAGCATTTCGCTAAAACCATGGTAACCCGGGTTTGCCAGCCAGCTGGCATATTCTTCAGGATTTCCGGTGTAAACATGTGAAGCAATTGCGGTTCCGGCAAGAATTAGCAACGGATGTAATAAGGCAATAATCATGGCGATTTTCATCTCTTTAGCTTCAATCTTCTTACCAAGAAATTCCGGTGTACGCCCTACCATAAGCCCACTAATAAATACAGCAAGTATCATGAAAATGTAAAAATTGAGGAAGCCTACTCCTACACCACCATAAAAGCAGTTCACCATCATTCCCAAAAGGGCTGCCATTCCTCCAATAGGAGTAAAGCTGTCATGCATGGCATTAACTGAACCATTACTGGTACAAGTGGTATATGTAGCCCAGTTGGCCGAAGCAGCTGCACCAAAGCGTACTTCTTTACCTTCCATACTACCCATTGATTGCGCAATACCCATCCTGTCAATTAAAGGGTTACCACCCATTTCAGAAGTAACAGATGTCATCAGAAGCATTAAAAACCCTGCTGTCATTACGCCATATATAGTAAGAGCAAGTTTCCTCCTTTTTAATACATACCCAAATGCAAACACCATGGCTATTGGAATTATAAACAAGCTTATAGTCTCTACCATATTGGTTAGATAATTAGCATTTTCCATTGGATGGGCGGAGTTTGGTCCATAAAATCCACCACCATTGGTTCCCAACTGCTTGATAGCTACAAAGGCAGCTACCGGCCCGCGGCTAACAAGCTGCTCTTTGCCTTCAAGCGTTGTTATACTGTCTTTTCCCTCAAAAGTCATAGGAGTTCCATTCAACACAAGTATAACAGCCACAATAGTAGATAGAGGCAAAAGTATTCTTGTACATGAGCGAACAAAATAGCTGTAGAAATTCCCTAAAGAGGTGGCTGTTCTCTCTTTCATAGCATTAAACACCATAGCACATATAGCCATACCACAGCCGGCACTGATAAACTGCCATAGCATAAGTGTAAGCTGTCCGAGATAAGATAAGCCCGTCTCACCACTATAATGTTGCAGATTAGTGTTTGTTACAAAACTAACTGATGTATTAAATGCCAAATCACCACTCATAGATGGGTTTTTATCCGGATTTAGTGGTAGCCATTCCATATTTGTAAGCACAAACATAGACAGCAGGAACCAAAACAAATTAATTACCAGTAAAGCCATTAAATGTTGCTTCCAGGTCATTTCCCTATCAGGATTAATACCTCCTATTTTGAAAAATAATCTGTCAAGGGGATTGAACACCTTGTCAAGCCAGGTGTTTTCATAATTAAATATCTTGCCTATATAGCGGCCCAATGGTATTGCAAGAAGCAAGACGATGCCGTACATAGCAATAATTCCTAAAATTTCGCTGTTCATCGTTTAAAATTTTTCAGGTTTTACAAGTACGTAACAGATGTATCCGAACACCAGTAACGCCACAATAAATAATGCTGTCATAGTTTAGACTTTTTCGAAAAAATCGAGTGATTTGATAAATAAGATAAATAAGGCAATTCCGGTTACTACAAGTATAGTTGTCATAGCTTTTAGATTTTAGAATTTAATTTATACTCCCGAAGTATTAATCTGAGCGATATACTCCTTTCGTAAAGATTGCGGAAACATATCAGCTATATTACATTTACGCAGCTCCATAAAGGTGGACACCGAGAAAATATAAATATTCACAATAAGGTTTTTTGTCTCTGCATTACCTGTGGTCAGTAGGCGTTCTGCCACTTCAAGGCATTTTTTTGCCCTTGGTATATTACCCTTACGAATAAGGCTTTTAGTAATCTCTGCAAATTGCACCACCTTGGCGGAAGCAGGTTTGACTTGGTTTTTCATTTTAAAAAAATTACAGTTTGCACCATACTAGCCAAATAATATGCCCTTTGTAAAACCAAAAAAACAACATGCTTAAAAACAGCACTTTACGACTTAACCGGGATTTTTAAATAAAAAAACCCTATCAAAATGATAGGGTCTGTTTCTCAAAATGATACTATTTTATGTACTCAGATTATACTCATCCATCTTGCGGTATAGCGTAGCAAGACCAATATTAAGCAATCGTGCTGTTTCGGCTTTATTACCACTGGTATAATTTAAAACTTTTTGTATGTGGATTTTTTCTGCAGAAGCCATAGAAAATGCAGATAAAGTATTATTATCCTCACCTGATGGATTAAGGGCGTTTGACTGAAGCTCAATCGGAAGGCTTCTTAATGTAACGGAATCACTTCCTTCAAGAATGACGCTTCGCTCCATAACGTTTTTTAGCTCCCTTATATTTCCGGGCCAATTGTGAAGCTTCAAAACGTGCAGAGCTTCTTTGGTTATCGAATGAATTTTTTTATTTGTCTTATCACTAAACATTTTCAGGAAAAAGAGAGACAATTGCTCTATATCCTTCACCCGCTCCCTTAGCGGGGGCAGGTGAATTTCAAAAGCAGAAAGCCTATAGTATAGATCTTCCCTGAAATGCCCGGCAGCTATTTCTTTCTTAAAATCCCGGTTCGAAGCCGCTATAACTCTGACATCCGCCTTAGTTACCTTGCTACTTCCCACCTTCATAAATTCACCACTTTCTAATACACGAAGTAATTTAGCTTGTAAATCAATCGGCAGTTCTCCCAACTCATCAAGAAAAATTGTTCCTTGGTTAGCTTCTTCAAACAACCCCTTTTTATCTTTCAGCGCACCCGTAAAAGAACCTGCTAAATGGCCAAACATTTCGCTTTCTAAAAGATCATGGCTAAATGCTGAACAGTTTATAGCAACAAAGTTTTTGTTTTTACGACTGCTATTTTGATGGATTGCATTAGCAAAAACTTCCTTCCCTGTACCCGTCTCGCCTGTTAGCAAAACTGTAGCATCGGTAGGTGCCACCTTTTGCGCCAGATTAATAGCTTCGGTTATGCTTTTAGAATTACCCAATATACCTTCAAAGGAATATTTTTTCTCAAGTTGCGCTTCTAAAACGACAACGCGATTTTCCAGACTTCTTTTTTCGATGGCACGGTGAATCAAAGGAATTATTTTATTATTGTCGTCTCCTTTGATGATGTAATCGAATGCTCCATTTTTGATTGCCTGAACACCATCCTGAATATTGCCATAAGCTGTAAGCAGTATAACTTCAATACCCGGTAATTTTTGTTTTATCGTAAGGGTAAGATCCACACCATTACCATCCGGCAACTTTACATCGCACAGTACAACATCAACCGACTGCTGATCGAGTATTTTTAAGGCAGAACGACAATCGGCAGCCTGATAAAGTTCAAAATTTTCAAGTTTTAAGATCCTTACCAGTAGGCTCCTTAATTTCTCTTCATCGTCTATAACAAGTATCTTGTTCAAAATTTTATATTTTTTGCTTGACTATAACAAAAGTAATCCATTTTCATATTGCCATCTTTTTATAAGCAATAAAGTTAACTTTATAAGCATTCACTAGCTTGCAATCATCTTCATAATCCAACCGAATACCATCATGATAGCAAAAGCCAGCGTCAGGAGATGCACCGACGTAAATCTTGATCCGGATGGTATAACTTTCCTAAGTTGCTGGATTCTTATATCCCATTGAACACCTTTCTTTAAAGTTTTCATATTTAGCTTTTTTGATTGAGGATATCCATCAAAGCATATACCTAAAACAAACAAAAATTATAACAAACTGACATACAAACAAATACCTTCCTATTTGTTTAACTCGAAAATCATACACCTTATCATAATGATAAGGTGTATGTATCATATTGAGAATAATCAATAATTCAAAAACAGTTATTCTATGTATCGAAACCTATGATAACCCCTAAAAAATGATGCAGATGTAGAGGTAAGAAAAATCACAACAGAGGATACAATACCTGTATCAAACATTATAAGAAAATTATCAAAAAATATTCATAATTTAATTTAAAATATATTCAAGATGATTATATTCGCATTTGAAAAAAATCAGAAAATAATTACGAAAAAGTAGTTTGCTGATTTTTAAAACAAACCACCAAATCAATACAATGAAAAAACTAATTACTTTATTATTAGCAAGTGTCGGCTTGCAAATGACAGCACAGCAGTGCTGGAAAAGTGTTTCAACCGGAGAGAACCATTCGCTTGCCATTGGCCAGAATGGAACATTATGGGTATGGGGAAGTAACACCTCAGGCCAATTGGGTGATGGAACTACTATAACTAAATTTACGCCTATACAGATAGGCAGTGCTACAAACTGGGAAATTGTTTCGGCCGGAGATAATTATTCAGTAGCAAAAAAATCTGACGGTACCATCTGGGCGTGGGGAGACAATTATTATGGCCAGATAGGTAACGGATCAACCAATTACCCAACCGTACCCACACAGATAGGTTCTGTAACAACATGGAAAACCATTTCTGCAGGATACTCTCATACTGCTGCTATTAGAAATAACGGTACACTATGGGCATGGGGAGATAATTACGACGGACAATTAGGAAATGGAAATACTACTGACAGTTCTTCACCAGTTCAGATTGGCACTGCTACCGACTGGAAAAGCGTTGTAGTAGGAAGCAGCTTTACAGTTGCTTTAAAAAACAACGGAACTCTATGGGCATGGGGAGATAATTATTATGGTCAGCTAGGTGATGGAACCAATGTATCTAAAACTACTCCAACCCAAGTTGGAACGCTAAGTACTTGGCAGGAAATTGAGGTAGGTGCCTATCATGTTATCGCCAGAAAATCTGACGGCACAATCTGGAGTTGGGGTTACAACAGTGACGGACAGCTTGGCAAGGGAAATACAACAAACAGCAATTCACCAACACAAATAGGTACAGCTACAACATGGAAAACTATTTCTGCAGGTTATGCTCATACACTTGCTGTAAAAACCGATGGCAGCATCTGGGCATGGGGTGACAACTATGATGGACAGCTGGGTGATGGCACAACGAATGATAAAACTACACCAACCCACATTGGAACTTCAACTGACTGGGAAGCTGTTTCTGCCGGAGATAATTTTACAATTGCTAAAAAAACAGACGGATCATTCTGGAGCTGGGGTGATTATAGCGGTGGAAGTTTAGGTCTTGACAACGATACAATTAATGATGTATTAGTCCCAATGGCAATGGACTGTCCTGCGAGCTTATTCATTCCTGAAATGTGCTGGAAAGAAGCTGTAAGCGGACTGAATCATTCAACAGCAATTAAAGCTGACGGAACGCTGTGGGCTTGGGGTAAAAACAATTATGGTCAATTAGGTACAGGAACAAACACTGACACTACTGAACCAAAACAAATTGGCGGAGCAAACACCTGGAAGTCTATCGCAACAGGTGCTAACCACATCGTTGCCATTAAAACCAATGGAACGCTGTGGACATGGGGTCATAACAACTATGGGCAGTTAGGTGACGGCACAACCACAACTTTTAGAAACTCCCCCCTACAAATTGGAACCAGTACCGACTGGGTTAAAATTATTGCCGGAGAAGAATTTACCTTAGCAATCAAATCTAACGGAACGCTTTGGGGTTGGGGAAGAAACAACTACAACCAATTAGGAAACGGAACATATTACAATGAAAACGTTCCTGTACAAATAGGAACTGCTACCAATTGGCAAAGTCTTGCTGCCGGTCAGTACCATGCATTAGCAATTAAAACCAATGGCACACTATGGGCATGGGGAAGAAATAATGTTGGACAATTGGGCGATGGCACATTAACAAACAGGGACGAACCTGTACAAATTGGTTCAGCAACAAACTGGCAATTAGTTAGTGCAAGTGAACTGCACTCAGTTGCGAAAAAATCAAACGGAACACTGTGGTCTTGGGGAGATGGTTTTGATGGAAAACTAGGTCATAATTCATTTGACGATATGCTTGTTCCTACACAAATTGGTACAGCAACAAACTGGTTAATGGTCTCTGCCGGAGCTATGCACACAATGGCTTTAAAGAGTGATGGCACGCTTTGGGGCTGGGGTAACAACACTTACGAGCAACTTGGTAACGGTTCAACTACATCAACACAAGCACCAATGCAAATTGGAACTGCTTCAGGCTGGAAGAGTGTTTCAGCAAGCAGATATAACGGAATTGCAGTAAAAACTGAGAATTCTTTATGGACATGGGGTTCAAATAATGATGGCCAGGCCGGAAACGGAACAACTGATTATCAATTATCGCCTGAAAGCGTTGGATGTTACGATTCAGTTATTCTAGGTACAGAAGATTTTGAAACTGCAAATAACAAATTGGTAGCTTACCCTAACCCGGTTAGAGAAATGCTTACTATTTCACTGGATAATGAGATCTCTTCGGTTTCAATCTATAATTTGTTAGGACAGGAAATCATCACAAAAATAATAAATGCTACTGAAGCTAATGTAGATGTTTCTGTTTTAAGCGTCGGAACTTACATAGTAAAAGTACAAGCCGGAAACCAGGTGAAAAGCGTAAAGATTATAAAAGAATAAATATTGTCGCATCCTGATTTAATAAATCGGGATGCAGCTTTTCTTTCTAAGCCATACAACCAATCATTAATAACACCTAATCACAAATGAAAAAAATAATATTTACTCTACTTGCAATGGCAGGTATCTATAACAATAGTAATGCCCAAGGATTTGCAAGCCCTGCACAGCAATGGAATTTACCTGCAGTTCTTGATGACTACGAGTACCGTTTTGCAGACACAGACCATGTTGTTGTAGACATGAACGGTGATGGAAAACCGGACCTAGTTCATACTGAAAATCCGGCGACAAACGGTGTTTCAGATGTATTCCTTAACGGACAGCAAAAATACTGGAAAGTATATCTTAATAATGGTACTGGATTCAGTGCAACTGCAACACAATGGAACTTACCTGCTGTTCTGGATGGGTATGAGTACCGATTTGCAGATACCGATCACGTTGTTGTTGATATGAACGGAGACGGAAAACCCGATTTGGTTCATACTGAAAACCCTGCAACTAATAACACCCAGGACCCATTTTTAAACGGACAGCAAAAATACTGGAAGGTATACCTGAATACAGGCTCAGGATTCAGTGCAACTGCAACACAATGGAATATCCCTGCGGTTTCTGACAGCTATGACTTTAGATTTTCAGACGATTTCCATGTTGTTGCTGATATGAATGGTGACCTGAAACCGGATTTTGTAGATACTGAAAATCAAGCAACAAATGGTGAGTCGGATGTGTTCCTTAACGGACAACAAAAATACTGGAAGGTATACCTGAATACAGGCTCAGGATTCAGTGCAACTGCAACACAATGGAATATCCCTGCTGTTTCAGACAATTACGACTACAGATTTTCAGACTATTTCCATGTTGTTGTTGATATGAATGGCGACTCGAAACCGGATTTTATAGACACTGAAAATCAAGCAACAAATGGTGAGTCGGACGTGTTCCTTAACGGACAGCAAAAATACTGGAAGGTATACCTGAATACAGGTTCAGGATTCAGTGCAACTGCAACACAATGGAATATTCCTGCAGTTTCAGACAATGATGATTACAGATTTTCAGACGATTTCCATGTTGTTGTTGACATGAATGGTGACTTAAAACCGGATTTTATAGATACTGAAAATCAAGCAACAAATGGTGAGTCGGACGTGTTCCTTAACGGACAGCAAAAATACTGGAAGGTATACCTGAATACAGGTTCAGGATTCAGTTCAACTGGAACACAATGGAATATCCCTGCAGTTTCTGACAATTACGACTACAGATTCTCAGACGATTTCCATGTTGTTGTAGACATGGATGGTGACCTGAAACCTGATTTTATAGACACTGAAAATCAAGCAACAAATGGTGAGTCGGATGTATTCCTTAACGGACAGCAAAAATATTGGAAGGTATACCTGAATAATGGATCTTCAACTGTGGGTCTTGAGGATTTTACAACTTTAGCAAACCTAATATCAATCTATCCAAACCCGTCAAACGGTATTTTTAAACTGGAATTGAAAGGCGAACTGGCACAAGATTATGCGTTAGAGATATTCAATCTGCAAGGCCAGAGAGTTTATCAGGCTTCATTAATAAATTTCCAGGAAATCGATTTGAGCAATCAGGCTAATGGAATGTATCTGATGAAGTTTACTGATGGGCAATCAACAATTACAAAGAAGATCATAAAAGAATAACTCTTACTTCCTATCCTAAAAACTAAAAAAGCCATACTTAAATTAAGTATGGCTTTTTAATTAAAGTGGAGAAGATGGGAGTCGAACCCACGACCTCTTGCATGCCATGCAAGCGCTCTAGCCAGCTGAGCTACATCCCCATTATGTGTCGCAAATATAGTATAATTAATTCCCAATTTACAACACTCATTATAAAGTTTTAAAAAAAGTGTTTTGCCTTTTTCACATTTCCATTACTTTTACCCCAAAATAATTTACATGTCAACTACCACGAGGCCTAACGGATCATTATATACAAAAATCGAGAACACAATTGCTACTGTTGAGTTTGGCCATCCTGCCAGCAATTCATTTCCCGGAGAATTGCTTCAACGCTTGGCAGACGAACTGAACACACTTAGCAATACTCCACAAGTAAACCTTATCGTTCTGAGAAGTGAAGGCGAAGGTGCATTTTGTGCCGGTGCTTCGTTCGACGAACTTTTGGCGGTAACAAATCTTGAGCAGGGCGCTATATTCTTTTCCGGTTTTGCCAATGTAATTAATGCAATGCGCAAGTGTTCAAAACTTATCGTAGGTCGCATACACGGAAAAGCTGTAGGTGGTGGTGTTGGTATTGCTGCAGCCTGTGACTATGCATTGGCAACCGTAAACAGTTCAGTAAAACTATCCGAACTAACAATTGGTATCGGTCCGTTTGTAATTGCGCCTGCTGTGGAACGCAAAATGGGGAAAGCTGCACTATCGGAAATGACGCTTGCAGCCCATGAGTGGAAAAATGCGTATTGGGCTGAAAAAAAAGGTCTTTATGCTAAGGTTTTTGAAAATACACCAGATTTAGACAAAGAACTTGACATCTTTACCCAAAAGCTTGCCTCGTACAATCCTGAAGCTCTAGCAGACATGAAAAGAGTACTATGGGAAGGCACAGAAAACTGGGATACTCTGCTAACCGACAGAGCTAAAATATCAGGCCGATTGGTGCTTTCTGATTTTACGAAAAATGCCTTGGCTCAATTCAAGAAATAATTACCCTCTGGTTTTAAGCCAGCCCGTAATACTAAGTCTTTCCCTCTTCACCGGCTTTACTTCGTGTTCGAGCACCTGGCTTTCAAAAATTACTACCCTGCCTTGTACAGGATAAATATCTATTGCCTTTTCTGAACCATCTTCGTTGAAATAAATGGTAAGCTCTCCACCATATTCAGGCTGCCAGTCTTCGGAATTGAGATAACAAACCATAGATAATTTTCGTCGGCTGTCATTTTGGAAGGTATCCAGATGACGCTTATAGAAAGTCCCTTCAGGGTATAAGGCATAATGAAATTCCTTTTCGTTAATTCCCATGTAACAGGTGCGATTAAGATAATCCTGAAAATCGTTTAATTTGCCGAAAAAACGACTTTCAGCTCCCAATGCATGTTCTTCATCAAGCCAAAGGATAAAATCGCCTCTAATAGCATCAATTATCTTCTCGTTGGACTGATTTCCTATTGCCGACTTTTTAAACCTGTCCTCATCATATTTAGCAAGCAATGCCGTTCTCAGGGCTAAAACTTCTTCTTTTGTAAAAAAGTCGTCTATAACACTATACTGCTGCTCCATCAGGTCATCAATAACCTTTTCATATAAGGGGTTTAACTGTAAATCATCCATGATTAACTAAAAATAGTGCATCAAAGATACTCTGAAAACCGATAGCTTTATAATAAATTAGATTGATGCATATTATTTAGTAAATTTGTAGGCTTAATACCATTATAATGAGTAAAATCAGGATTACCAAACAGTTTACTTTTGAGACCGGCCACGCGCTTTATGGCTACGATGGCAAATGCAAAAATGTACATGGGCACAGCTATAAGCTTTCGGTTACTGTAATAGGAGAACCCATAACCGATCCTACTAATGTAAAATTCGGAATGGTAATAGATTTTGGAGATCTGAAAAAAATTGTAAAAGAAGACATCGTAGATGTTTTTGATCACGCAACGGTATTCAATCAAAACACTCCGCACGTTGAGCTTGCTGCCGAATTAAAAAACAGGGGACACCATGTAATTTTAGTCGATTACCAACCAACAAGTGAAAATATGGTAATAGACTTTGCCGATAAGATCAAAAGAAGACTACCGGACAACATACAGCTTCATTCATTACGTTTACAGGAAACTGAAACTTCTTTTGCAGAATGGTTCCAAAGCGATAATTAAAACACATTCATCATAAAATAGTGAGCCTCCAAGATGGAGGCTTTTTTATTACCATAAACAATCAAAAAAGCCTCCGCGTTATGCGGAGGCTTTCACTATAGTTGGTTTATTAAGAAACGACCTGTGTGTGATTACTTCTTAACA